>JANLGA010000072.1 GCA_024653225.1 Bacillota bacterium
ACGATTGGGCCGATCCTGGATTTCCCAGGGGGCGGCGAAGGTTTTGGCGTCCGTCCCGTAGAAACAATTGCCCGGGTCCGCACGCGGTGGGGCCGGCGTGGGCATTCGAGTGAAGGTGGTTCGCCGGGTTGCTCAATCAGATCAGATTCATGAGCCCGACCGACATAATAGTCGCGCTCGTGGACATCGCCATCGTCTCGTACCTCATCTACAAGCTCTTCACGCTGGTGAGGGGCACGAGGGCGATCCAGCTAATACGCGGCATCCTGGTGCTCCTGGTCGCGACGTACGCCGCCAGCAGGCTTCGACTGTACACGATAAACTGGATACTCGTCAACGCGAGGACCATGCTGTTCGTCGCCTTGCCCGTCGTGTTCCAGCCGGAATTGAGGAGGGCGCTCGAACAGATCGGGCGCGGGAGGGTATTCGCCTCATCCCTGGCCATCTTCGACGAGGGTGACATGAGCAGGGTGCTCGAGGAAATAGCCAGGGCCGCCGAGGTCATGTCGAAGGGCAAGTGCGGGGCGCTGATAGTCGTGGAGCGGCAGACGGGGCTTACGGACTACGTGGAGACGGGCGTCAAGACGGACGCGGTGGTGACCGCCGAACTGCTCATTAACCTGTTCGTCCCCGGCTCCCCCCTGCACGACGGAGCAGTGATCATAAAGGGCAACAGGATCACCGCGGCCGCTTGCTTTCTGCCGCTGACGGACGCGGCGGACCTGACCGTCGAGTTCGGCAGCAGGCACCGCGCCGCGCTCGGCATAACGGAAAGTTCGGATGCTCTGGCGATAGTGGTGTCCGAGGAGACCGGAGCGATATCGCTCGCCAATTCCGGAAGGCTGATACGCTACCTGGACGGCAAGACCCTTCGCGAAATGCTCGGCACGCTGTACAAGACGGGGCACGCGGGGTCCAGGAGGCGCGGAGAGAACAGGGCGGGGCAATCGGCATGAACAAGATGCTGGAAAACGACCTCACGATCAAGATAATCTCGTTGTTCGTCGCGGTGGTCCTCTGGGTCCAGGTGACCGCCGACCAGAACCCGGTCACCCAGCGCACGTTCGTGAACGTGCCGCTGGAGGCGGCCAACGCTGAGGCGGGCACCGTCGTCATGGAGATGACCCCGATCGTCGTGAGAGTGACCGCTCAAAGCCAGAAGGCGATCATCTCCAAGGTGGCCGAGGGGGAGATCAAGGCGGTCTGCAACCTCAAGGGCCTGGACGCCGGGAGGTCGGTCGTCCCGGTGTCCGTCACCCTCCCGCAGGGATTGGAGCTCGTGGAGGTGGTACCGGGACAGGCGACGGTATTCCTGGACGTGGAAGTGCCCAAGGTCTTCAAGCCGGAGATAAAGGTGACCGGCGCTCCGTCCGAGGACTTCGTCGTGGGTGCCGTCGAGTTGAAGACGACCGAAGTGACCGTGACGGGTCCGAAGACGAGGGTACAGCTCGTGCAGAAGGTGACCGGATCGGTGGACGTCACCAACGCGTCCGGCGACGTGTCGGGGTCCGTGGAGATCAGGGCGGTCGACTCGGACGGCCGCGAGGTGAAGAACGTGACCGTGTCGCCGAGGACGGCCGAAGTCAGGGTGGTAATGAGGCAACTTCCGCCGGCCAAGTACGTGCAGGTCAAACCGTCCGTGGTCGGGACGGTGCGGCCCGGCTTCAGGGTGGTGGAGGTCACCAGCGAACCGAAGATCGTGAAAGTGAGGGGCCCGGCCGAAAGCCTCCAAGGGCTGACGTCCATCAGGACCTGGAACGTGGACGTGACCGGGCAGTCGTACAACGTTGAGAAGCAGGTCGAATTGATAGTGCCGGCCGGCTTCAGCGTCGAACAGAAGACGGTCACCGTCAAGGTGGCCATCGGCGAGGACAGGATCGAGAAGACGTTCCAGCAGATCCCGATAAGGATAAGGAACCTCTCCCCGGGATTGAAATGGAGTCTGAACCCGTCGTCGGTGGCCGTGACGGTCGAGGGGCGGAGGGACCAGCTCGAGGGTTTCGGCGCGGAGGGGATCGAGGCGTTCGTGGAAGCACGCAACCTGGGCGAGGGTGACCACGAGCTCAAGGTCCAGGTGGTCATCCCCGGCCGAGACGACCTCTCCTGGACGACGATCGCCCCGGAGACCGTGATCCTGTCGCTGGAGCCGAGGAGCAGGACGAGCTAGCGAAATCCGCGGGGCCGCGCGAGCGGCATGGGGGGAGCCATGCGCAGTCTATTCGGGACGGATGGCGTGCGGGGGGTAGCAAACAGGGATCTCGACGCGGAGCTCGCCTACAGGGTGGCCCGAGCGGGAGCGCACTTCCTGTTGCAGAGTAGCGAGGCCGCGGGGAAGCGTCCCGCGGTGATAGTCGGCAAGGACACGCGCATATCGGGGGACCTGTTGGAGGCCGCAGTGGTGGCGGGGATCTGCTCCGTAGGCGCGACCGCGCTGAAGGCGGGCGTGCTGACTACGCCCGGCGTGGCTTTCCTGGCCCGCACCCTGGACTGTGCGGGCGGCATCATGATCAGCGCGTCGCACAACCCGGTCGAATACAATGGCATAAAGATACTCAACGCCTCGGGGTTCAAGCTCCCGGACGACGTCGAGCGGGAGATAGACAAGATGGTGCGGGCTCCGTCCGACGGGCTCCCCCGGCCGACCGGGGCCGAGGTGGGACGGGCCCGCGGCCTCGCGCCCGCGGAGGCCTCGGAGCTCTACATCGAGTTCCTCCGGACCGTCGTTGACGGCGACCTGGGCGGCTTGAACGTCGTGGTCGATTGCGCCAACGGGTCCGCGTCGGCCGTCGCACCGGAGGTTTTCCGGAGGCTCGGCGCGCAAGTCACCGCCATGAACGACGCGCCGGACGGGGTGAACATCAACGTGGGTTGCGGCTCGACGAGGCCCGCGGCCCTGTGCGAGGCCGTCAGGGTGGGGCAGGCGCAGTGCGGGTTCGCTTACGACGGGGACGCCGACAGGTGCATCGCGTCGGACGAGCGCGGTAACGTCGTTGACGGGGACCAGATTCTGGCGATTTGCGGGCTCGAGATGGCCGCGCGCGGCGCCTTGAAGGGCGGGACGGTCGTCGCGACCGTGCTCTCGAACCTGGGGTTGGACATAGCGTTGAAGAAGAGCGGGGTGTCCGTGAAGAGGACCCGCGTGGGAGACAGGTACGTGCTCGAGGAGATGCTGCGCTCCGGGTACAATCTCGGCGGGGAACAGTCGGGGCACGTCATATTCCTCGACCACACGACCACGGGCGACGGCATATTGACGTCGTTAAAAATCGCTTCCATAATCAAGGCGGGCGGGCGCAAGCTGTCCGAGTTGGCGGGCGTCATGTCGAAGCTGCCGCAGGTAATGGTGAATGTCAAAGTCTCCGCCCCGATTTCCGAGCTCGCGCGGATGCTCGGCGACTCGGCGAGGATCAACGATGCTGTGAAGCAGGCAGAAGAATACCTGGGCGAGTCGGGCAGGGTGGTGGTCAGGCCGTCGGGCACCGAGCCCCTCATCAGGGTGATGGTCGAGGCCGACGACGCCTCCAAGGCTCTCAAGCTCGCCGAGAACGTGGGGGAGGTGATCAGGAGGGAACTCGGAGGCTCGTGAGGGCGCGGCACACGACCCGGGCGACCGGGCTGCGGGCCGGCTGTGGCGAGCCCTCGAGCCGCGAACCAGGGAGAGGACGGCGGTAGACGGAGCGGCCGAAAGTGATATCAGCGCCGGGACTTGCCGCTGGGGCGGCAAGTTGACGAGGTTGGGGTTAATCGAAAGATTCGGCGGATGCCCCACGGTCGGCCACGACCGCAAGGGCCGGCAAAACCCGGGGGTGACCCCGGAACAACACGGCCGGGTGGCGGCAACGGGCAGGTGTGCTCGCGCGGTGCGGGCTCGCTCTTCCCCGGTTGCCTGGTCGCGATCCCGAGTCGTGCCGTCCTCGACGCGGCCCGCAGGGCCGGGAACACATCGGGCGACACGATTTTCTATTCGGGGGGTTTGAGCCGTGTGCGGCATAGTGGGTTACGTCGGCGAGGGAAGCGCGCTGCCGTTCATCATCGAGGGACTGAAGAAGCTGGAGTACAGGGGCTACGACTCGGCGGGAGTCGCGGTGATGGAAGACAGCCGCATCGAGTTGAGGAAGAAGGTCGGCAGGCTTTCGAACCTGGAAGCCGCCCTCCACGGGTTCAACGATTCGATGGGATTGGGCATCGGTCACACGAGATGGGCGACGCACGGCAGGCCGTCGGACGAGAACGCTCACCCGCACTCCGACTGCACCGGGGATTTCGTGGTCGTCCACAACGGGATAATAGAGAATTTCGCGCCCCTGAAGGATTGGCTCGTCGGGAATGGTCACCGCTTTTCGTCGGAAACCGATACTGAAGTGGTGGCCCACCTCATCGAGGAGGCGTACGAGGGCGACCTCGCTGACGCCGTGCGCAAGGCCGTATCGAGGCTCAAGGGGTCGTTCGCGCTGGGCATACTGTGCAGGCGCGAGCCTGACAGGATAGTCGCCGTCCGCAAGGACAGCCCGCTCATCGTCGGCCTGGGGAACGGCGAGAACTACATCGCGTCCGACATACCGGCGATCCTCGGCAAGACCCGAAGGGCGTACATCCTCGAGGACGGGGAGATGGCCGTCCTGAAGAAAGACTCGGTGACGCTTTGCGACGTCACCGGCGCCCCCCGGGCCAAGGAAGTGTTCAACATCCAGTGGGACGCGGTCGCGGCCGAACGGGGCGGCTATCCCCATTTCATGTTGAAGGAGATTCACGAGGGGCCCAAGGCGGTGCGCGACACACTGTCCGGCCGCATATCCGAGGACGGCTCGAAGATAGTCCTGGACGACGTCGGGCTGCCCGCGGACCTCATCGCGGGAGTGAAACGCGTGTTCGTCATCGCCTGCGGCACGGCGTATCACGCAGGGCTCACGGGAAAGCACCTCATCGAGAAGATGGCGCGTATACCGGTCGAGGCGGACCTCGCCTCCGAATTCAGGTACCGCGATTCCCTCATGGGGCCCGGCGACATGATGGTGGTGATCAGCCAGTCGGGCGAAACCGCCGATTCCCTCGCGGCGCTGCGCGAGGCGAAGAGGCGCGGCGTACCCGTGCTCGCGATATGCAACGTCGTCGGGAGCTCCATCTCGAGGGAGGCCGACTACGTGCTGCACACATGGGCCGGACCGGAGATCGCCGTCGCCTCGACCAAGGCGTACGTCACGCAGACCGTCGCCCTGGCTATGCTCGCCGCGTATCTCGCCCAGGAACGCGGAGCCATGAGCGAGTCGGAGCGCCGGGGGTTCATAGCCGAGATAAGGGCGCTGCCGCAGAGGGTGGAGCGCGTCCTGGCCCTGGAGGAGCGGGTCGCGGAGATCGCGCGGAAGTGGGCGCCCGTCAACGACATGTTCTTCATCGGCAGGGGCCTCGACTACTACATCGCGATGGAGGGGCAACTCAAGATCAAGGAGATCGCCTACATCCACGCCGAGGCCTACGCCGCGGGGGAGCTCAAGCACGGCACGCTCGCGCTCATCGTGAAGGGGGTGCCCGTCATCGCCCTCGCCACCCAGCCCGGCGTCAGGGAGAAGATGCTGTCCAACATAACGGAGGTCAAGGCGCGGGACGCGACGGTGATCGGGATCGTCCCCGAGGGCGACGCGCTGATGGAGGACATCCGGAAGCAGTGCGACGAGCTGCTGGAGATCCCCGCCGGCGACCCGCTGCTGATGCCCGCGGTGGAGGTGGTGCCGTTGCAGCTCCTGGCGTACTACGCCGCGGTGGCGCGGGGCTGCGACGTGGATAAGCCGAGGAACCTCGCGAAGTCGGTGACGGTGGAGTAGCCTCCGGCCGCAGTCGGCGGCCATTGTCCCGGACTTTCAGTGAAGTCAGTAACCGGGGGATGCGGTCAGTCCTCCGGGAGAGCGAGTCGGCATCTGATAAGTATCGGAAGTATCGGCCCGATGCTTTGGGAGCATCGGGCCGGTCGTCTGTCCGGAAGAAGCTCGAAAGGTGTGCCGTCTGCTGAGTGCCGCCGAAGGCCGACCGAGGCGGATCGGCCTCACCGGGTGAAGGAGGCTGCGTTCACCGGGAGGAACTATGTTAGGTGTTTCTAGAATTGGATGAAAGACTAGCGGATCTCGGCAAGCGAAGGAACCGGTGTTGACGCAATGGCGAACGCGCTGTCTGTAAATGACCGTGTGCTGGTCCGCGACCGCCCGTGGCGGATACGAAAGATCATGGCTACGGGCAATGGCGGCACGCTGTTGGAAGTGGAGGCACTAGATGGCGATGACCCTGTATTCCTGTCACTTGCCGTTCCTCCGGACGAGCCCGAAGTGCTGCCCAACGAGCTGGCGGAGTTCGACCTTCGCGGCCTGGATTCGTTCACGGCGTGGTCTCGAGCCCACCGCATCCTGGCGAGCACGTTGGTGAGCGAAACCGGGCTGCTCAGCGGCGCCCGATTTGGTCGGGTTCTCCCGGAATCGTACCAGCTCGCCCCCGTCATGCGGATCCTGTCGAAGCCCCGACCGAGCCTACTGATAGCAGATGATGTCGGCCTGGGGAAAACCATCGAGGCAGGCTTTGTGCTGTTAGAGCTGATGGCACGCGGCCGAGCGGAGCGGGTTCTCGTAGTTACGCCGGCCGGACTGATGGACCAGTGGCAGGACGAGCTGTATGACAAGTTCGGACTGTCGTTCTGCATCATCGGCAATGTCTCTGACCTGGTTCAGGCGCAGACGGATCTCCCGGCCGGCGTGAGCCCGTGGGACGCGCTTCCGCGGGTCATCACGTCCGTCGATTACATCAAGAAGGAGACCGTGCGCAACCGCGCCTTGCGCAAGCGCTGGGACCTGATCATCGTTGACGAGGCCCACTGTCTTGCGGAGTCGGGCACTCCGGAGGACCCCTATTCAACCCAGCGCACCAGGCTTGGGTGGGCTCTTCGCGAGGCGTGTCGCGGGCTGTTGCTGCTAACGGCCACGCCACACAATGGCTACCCTCATGCGTTCAGGTCCCTCCTCGAGCTGGTGGAACCGACCCTGGCGACCTTCGCTGGCTCATCGGAGGATAGGTGGCGGCGCATCGAGGCGTCGCGGATTCGCCGAATGAAGCCGCAGATAACCCGGGTCTTGCCCGACGGGATCAGGAAGCCGGTCTTCCCGCTGCGGAAGGTCGTTGGGATTCCCATCCACGACTTGACTGACGAAGACAGGCAGTTGCTGAGGAAGGTGGGCTCGTACTGCTCTCGTGTCGCCAAGGAGGCAGCCGACACGGACGATGCGGAGATCATCGGCTTCGCGATGCAAATAGTCAAGAAACGTGCCCTCTCGTCTCGGGCGGCGCTGGCTGTGACGCTCGAGCACCGACTGGAGGCGCTCCAGAAGGAAGAGGCTCGCGAGGAACGTCCGGACCGGGCCGATCTGAAGGATTGCCAGGCCGACCTGCCGCTCTCGGAGGCGGCAACCGAACGAACGGCGCGCAAGATACTCCGTTCGGCCATCCCGGCAGATGAAAGGCGGAGGAATTCCGAGATCCGAGCGCTGAAGGACATTCAGCGTTTGCTGAGAAGGCTGGGCGAGCGTGACCCGAAGATCGAGACCCTGATCGACCAGGTGCGACAGATCCAGAAGGACGATCCGGGGGACAAGGTGATCGTTTTCACCGAGTACCGCGACACACTGAATTCAATACGTGCTAGGATAGAGCGCGAGCCCGACCTGGTCGGCCGCTATGTCGTGCTCACCGGTGGGCTGAGCCGTGGGCAGCGCCTCAGGCGGCAGGAGGAATTCGCAAGACCGGGGGTCACGATACTGCTGGCCACGGATGCTGCGAGCGAAGGCTTGAATCTTCAACATCACTGCCGCCGGGTCATTCACGTGGAGCTCCCCTGGAATCCCAACCGACTGGAGCAGCGGAATGGCCGCGTTGATCGTTACGGACAGCGACGGGAACCGGAAATGCGGTATCTCTATTATCCCGACAGTCCCGAAGACGACGTTCTAGCGAGGCTGGTTGAGAAGATTGTGAGGATGGCCGAGGACCGGGTTTCGACTCCAGACATCCTGGGCGTCATGGCAGGGGCTTCTCTGGATCAGGAGCTTGTGAGACTGGATCCTGAGGCCGCTGATGTCGAAGCGCGGAAGAACCAGCTGGTCAGGCTGTTCGACGACCGGACGGAGGAATTCGTCAGGAATGTACAACCCCTGCTATCAGTCTCGGGTGAACAACCGGGGGACTGGGAGAATGCCCTGAAGATGCTGAATGCGGCCGAGCCGCTCTTCGTGGACGACGATGCGCTGGAGGCCGTGGTGCTTGAAAGCCTGGGTCCCAACATCGCCGCGGATCCCGCCCGCGAGGGCGTCTGAGCTTGACCCGGTTTGGCGGACACCCTGATACTTGGGATATAAGCCCAGGAAGGGGAGGTCGCTATGCCGAGGACAAAGCCGCCGTATCCGCCGGAGTTCAGGGAGGGCGCCGTGCGGTTGGTGCGTGAGGGTGGAAAGACGATGGTGGAGGTAGCGCGGGATCTGGGGGTTTCAGTTGAGTCAGTGCGTACTTGGGTGCGGCAGCATGAGATTGACGCGGGGCAGCGCGAGGGGTTGACGTCGGCCGAACGTGAGGAACTGCAGCGTTTGCGCCGGGAGACTCGGGTCCTCAGGGAAGAGCGGGAGATCCTAAAAAAAGCCGCGGCCTTCTTCGCTCAGGAGACCAACAGGAGCCGGTAGCAGCGTTCATGTTTATTGA
>JANLGA010000073.1:0-7554 GCA_024653225.1 Bacillota bacterium
CCGTAGTAATCGAGGTGGTCGTCGTCTATGTTCGTGACGACCGCCACGCACGGCCTCAGCATGAGGAACGAACCGTCGCTCTCGTCTGCCTCCGCGACTACATAGTCACCGGCGCCGAGCTTCGCGTTTCCCCCGAAGTCGGCAACCTCGCCCCCGACCAGCACCGTCGGGTGCAGTCCCGCCCTCTCGAATACCATCGCTATCATCGAAGTCGTTGTCGTCTTCCCGTGGGCGCCCGCCACCGACACACCCTTGCGGCTGTTCATCAGCCTTGCGAGCATCTCCCCGCGGTGGACGACGGGAATCCCGCGGGCCCTGGCCTCTCGCAACTCCTCGTTTTCCTCCGGGACCGCAGACGAGACGACGACGATGTCCGCCCCCTCAACGTTTTCGGCCGAATGACCCAGGTGAACCGACGCACCGAGGCTCTCGAGCCGTCTCGTGTTTTCGGACGCTTTGAGATCGGAACCCGACACGCTGTACCCCATTTCCAGTAGGACCTTCGCTATCCCGCTCATCCCGGCCCCGCCTATCGCGATGAAATGTACGCGAGTCATGATTGCGCCTCCAACCCGTTTCACCCATCCCCATATTATGCCTGCACCGACATCCACGTCACAGGCGCGACCCGGCCATCCGCAGCAGCTCCAGGGCGATCTCGGTCGCCGCCCGCGGCCTGCCCGCCGATCGCGCCGCGGCTCGCATTGCGTCGAGCCGCGCCCGGTCTGAGAGAAGGCCCCTCACCGCCTCCTCCACCCTCTCCTCGAATCGCGCGCCTTCCTTCACTACGACCGCCGCTCCGCGCTTCTCGAGCGCGGCCGCATTTCGTTCCTGGTGGTTGTTCGCCACGTTCGGCGAGGGCACGAGCACCGAGGGCAACCCCCTGGCGGTCACCTCCGCCACCGTCATGCCGCCAGCCCGGCAGACCACCAGGTCGGCACAGGCCAGGCCGTCCTCGATGTTGTGCATGTAAGGAATAAGGATAGTATTTCCAGCCCCTCCGCTATTGATACCGCCGGCGCGCAGGGTCCTCGAAGCCGAAGCGAAATACTCTCGGCCGGTGACGAAGACCACCTGGATCCCGGAGGACAGGCCCGAACGAAGCAACCTCATCCCGGCATCCACGATGGCCCGGGCACCGCGGCTCCCGCCGAGGATCAATACTGTGAATCTCGACGGGTCGAGTCCCAGCGCCTGGGCCGAAGTTTCCCTTCTCGCGACCAGGATCTCCTCGCGAACCGGGTTTCCCGTTATCTTCACCTTCGATGCCGGGAACTTGTCCGCGGCCTCCTCGAAAGCCAGGAACACCTTGTCGGCCACGACTCCGAGGGCCCGGTTCGTGAACCCGGGGACCGCGTTCTGTTCCTGGATGGCCCGCGGGATCCCCAACGCGACCGCCGCCAATACGACGGGACCGGAGACGTAGCCGCCGGTTCCAAGTACCGCCGCCGGCCGGAGCTTCCTGAGCAGCCACAGGGCTTCGACGGCTCCCCTTGCCGCAGCCGCCGCCCCGACCGCCGCCCCCAGGGGTGACTTTCCCAGTATCCCCCTCGACGATATGACCCTGAAGTCGAGGCCCCTCCCGGGCACCAGCGCGGCTTCCAGCCCGCTGCTTGTCCCCACGTAGGTTATGGTGACGGATGGATCGACCGAACCCAGGGCGCCCGCAACCGCCAGCGCGGGATAAATGTGGCCCCCGGTGCCGCCGCCCGTGAGGACGATCCTCATCGCCATCACTCCGCCGTGTATTTCGAGATATTCAAGAGAATGCCGACGCCGGCCATCGTGAACACCAGAGACGAGCCGCCAAAGCTGACGAATGGAAGCGGAATGCCAGTTATGGGCATGGAGGCCGTCACCACCCCTATGTTGATGATCGCCTGGAGAGTCGTCACGGTCGTCACCCCCACGGCCAAGAGGCAACCCAGCGAATCGGGGGCCGTCATCGCGATGCGGTAGCCCCTCCACGCGAAGAGGAAGAACAGCAGCAGTACCATGACCGCTCCGACGAAACCGAGTTCCTCCCCCAAGATCGCGAAAATGAAATCCGTGTGAGCCTCGGGCAAGTACAGCATCTTTTGCCTCCCGCCGCCGAGGCCCATTCCGAACAGGCCCCCCGAGCCGAGAGCGTACAGGGCCTGGATGATGTGGTAGCCCGAGCCCGAAGGGTCGGACCATGGGTCCAGGAACGCGAACAGGCGCTTCCTCCTGTACTCGGCGCTGAGCGCCGCCCACACGAATACGGGAACCGCCGCCGCCGCAAGGCCGAAAAGGTGGACGAGCCGCGCACCGCCCGCGAACAACACTATGAAGGTGCTCCCCGCGATCGTCAGCGCGGTCCCGAGGTCGGGCTGCTTGAGCACGAGCGCGAACATCGCGCCCATGATCGCGAGGTAGGGCAAGAGGCCCCTGAAAAACCGCTTCACCCTGTCCTTTCCCGCCGACAGCTGCACCGCCATGAAGCACACCCAGGTGAGCTTCATGAGCTCGGCCGGATTGAACGTGATCGGGCCGAACCCCAGCCACCTGCGCGCCCCGTGCGACACTATTCCCACCCCGGGGATCAGTACGGCGATCAACAACAAGAGGTTCAACGCGAGCGCGGGGCCGATGAGCCTCCTGTAATGCCAGTAATCCACGCCGGACGCGATCATCATGGCGAGAACCCCGAGGACGCTCCATGCCAGCTGCCTTTTCAGAAAGTAATAGGCATCGCCGTAGTCCTGGAGCGCCCGAACGGAGCTCGAGCTGAATACCATGACCACGCCGATGGCGAGCAGCGTAGTCGCGGAGAACATGACAATGAAGTCCGATTGCCTTCTTCTCCTCAAGCCATTCTCCCCCGCCCGCACGAATGACAGCTACGCGCGCATTCGCATGAACCACGCTAGTCCGACGAGCCCGCAAACCAAGGAAAAGACCCACATGCCGGACACGACGGCCTCTTCGGGCCAGCCCCCCAGCTCGAAATGGTGGTGTATCGGGCTCATCCTGAAAAGCCGTCTTCCGGTGGTCTTGAACGAGACCACCTGCAGCATCACGGAGACCGATTCCAGGACGTAAAGGCCGCCGATCACTATGAGAAGCAGCTCGGTCTTGGTCAGCGCCGCCGCGACCGCCAACCCCGCTCCGAGCGCCATGGATCCGGTGTCACCCATGAATACCCTCGCCGGATGGAGGTTGTACGGCAGGAACCCCACGAGTGAGCCCATCATGCCGAGACAGAACACTATCATGTCCGCGCAGCCCGCCGCGGCACTCATCACCCCGTATATCCCGAACGAGATCGCGCACGACCCCGCCGCGAGCCCGTCCAGGCCGTCGGTGAGGTTCACCGCGTTCGCCGCCGATACAAGCATCAGGGCGACAAAGGCTGCGTACGCCGGTCCGAGGTCTAAGCGGCCCAGCACGGGAACGTGTACGTACGGCTGGACCCCCGCGCGCAGAATCGCCGAACCCACAAGCAATCCCAACGCCACCTGGGCGAACAGCTTCACCCTACCCCTGAGTCCCAAGGGCCGGCCCAATGCCACCTTCAGAATATCGTCAACGAGGCCGATCGCGCCGAACCCGAGTACGGCATACACTCCCAGGGCAAGCGAGGGCGACGATGCCGACCACTGGGTCGAAGCCAGAATGCCGGCAATCGCCGCCGGCACGAAGGCCAGGCCGCCCATGGTCGGCGCACCTGTCCAAGGCAGGGCCGCCGCTACGACGTACCGCAAGTTCCGCCCTCCATCAGTCCGTTCACGATTTCCTCCATCCTGGCACCCCGTGAGCCCTTCACGAGAACGGTGTCACCCTCCCTCAGAACGACCCTGAGCAACGACAGCGCTTCCTGGTTCGAAGAGCAATTGTGCACCCTCGCCGGGTCCATCCCGGAACCGAGCGCCCCGTCAGCTATTCCCACCGCCAGGTCTCCCACGGTGATGAGCTCGTCCACGCCCGCGGCGCACGCCGCCTTACCGGTTTCCCTGTGACCTTCCACGGAGTAATCGCCGAGTTCGAGCATGTTACCCAGAACGGCCACCTTTCGCCCCTGCGACACGCGAGACAGCACCGCGAGGGCCGCCTTCGTTGACACGGGGCTGGCGTTGTATGCATCGTTGATGACCGTGACGCCGCTCACGCGCAGGAACTCGGTTCTCATCCCCGCCGGTCTGAACGCTCTCAAGCCCGCCGCTATCTCGTCGAGGCTCAGCCCGAACCACAGCCCCACACAAGCCGCCGCCATGGCATTGTACACGTGATGCTCCCCGGGCGCGGCGATGGTGCACCTGGTGGAGCCCCCCGAAGCGCGCAGCCTGAAGTCGGTCCCCTCGGGCCGCACCCTCACCTCGTCCGCGCACACATCCGCCGGCGTCTCCATGCCGTAGAAGACCGCCCTGCAGCGGGCCCTCTCGCGAACCTTCCTCGCCCACTCGTTGTCGCCGTTCAGTACTGCCAGCCCGTCCGGGGGCAGCTCCTCCAGGAGCTCCGCCTTCGCCGCAGCTATATTCTCCCTGGTCCCAAGCCTTTCCAGGTGCGTCTCGCCGATATTCGTGATCACCCCCACGGACGGCTTCACGATGCTCGCCAGCCACGCGATCTCGCCGCGCGATCTCATCGCCAGTTCAAACACGGCCGCATCGAACGCGGGCGAGAGGTTGAACGCGGCGAGCGGCACCCCTATCTCCGTGTTCATGTTGCCCGGGTTCTTGAGCACGCGTAAGCGAACCGACAGCACGGACGCCGTCATTTCCTTCGTTGAGGTCTTGCCGACGCTCCCCGTGACGCCGACCACCATCCCGGCAAACCGGCGCCGGTGCTCCGCCGCCAGTAAGCCGAGGGCGACAGTGGTGTTGTCCACCATCACCACCGCGGTGGATTCGGGCAAGGGGGATTCGACGGGTCTCGAAACAACCACCGCCGTCGCCCCGCGATTGACGGCGTCGCCCACGAAATCGTGCCCGTCAACCCTCTCGCCCTTCAACGCGAAGAAGACGGCCCCCGGGGTCGCCTCCCTGCTGTCCGTCACGGCGCTCGTCACGGCGACATCCCCGCGCCCGCGAACCAGGCGCCCGCGGCACACCACTTCCACTTCGCGCGCGGTGAACCGGATCAACTCTTCAAACACCTCAACACCTCGCGGGCCACCTCCCTGTCGTCGAAGTGCACGGTCCTATCCCGAAACACCTGGTAGGTTTCGTGGCCCTTGCCCGCAATCACCACCACGTCACCCGCACGGGCGGCGTCGAGTGCCATGCGGATCGCCGCCTTCCTATCGGGCTCGAGAGCGTAGCCGCCGCGCGCCTTGCCGCCCAGCCTGAGTCCCGGCTCGATCTCGGATATTATCGCGAGAGGATCCTCGCTCCGGGGGTTATCGGATGTGATCACGCAGTAGTCCGCCAGCCTCGCAGCGACCTCACCCATGATGGGCCTCTTCGTCCTGTCCCTATCGCCGCCGCAGCCGAATACGCATATGAGCCTCCCCGACGCGATCCCGCGCGCGGCTTCGAGGACGTTCCGCAGTCCGTCGGGCGTGTGGGCGTAGTCCACGACCACCGCGAACGGCTGGCCCTCTTCCACGAGCTCGAAACGCCCGGCGACGCTCCTCTGCCGCTCGATTTCGGATGCCGCATCGTCGAGCGGCACTCCTTCCGACAGCACCACGGCCATTGCGGCCAGGGCGTTATACACGTTGTGTCTCCCCGCGAGCCGCGTGGCCAAGCGAACCTCGCCCGCCGGCGACAGCAGGGTGAACTTGCTCCCGTGCGGCCCGACCTCCACGCCGGCTGCTCGGAAATCCGCACCCGCGCCGAACCCGTACGTGACCACTTCGGTACGGCCGGAGCCTTTCAGGTCATCCCTCAGTCTGCGGCCGTACGGGTCGTCCAGGTTCACGACGGCCCTCTTGGCCCCCTCCTTCGGCTGCAGGTGGTAGCTCGAACCCAGGGATTCGAAAAGCCTGCGTTTGGCGCGAAAGTACGACTCGATATCTCGGTGAAAGTCCAGATGGTCCTGGGTAAGGTTCGTGAACACGGCGACGTCGAATTCCGTTCCCGCCGTCCGCCGAAGCTCCAGCGCGTGAGAAGATACCTCGATGACGGCGTATTCCGTCGCGCACGCCGCCATCGCGGAGAACATCTCCTGCAAGTCGGGTGCTTCGGGGGTCGTCCGCTCGACGGGCAGCGTCTTGCCGCAAACGACGTTCTCCACCGTACCGATGAGCCCCGTCTTCCGGCCGGCGCCCGAGAGCAGGCCCCTGATGACGTGAGTCGTGGTCGTCTTCCCGTTGGTGCCCGTCACACCGATTACCCTCAGCCGTTTCGACGGGTGCGAGAACACCTGGCTGGACAGGAGGGCGAGCGCCGTCCTGGAGTCGGGCACCAGGACCAGCGGGACGTTGCCCGAAGGCACCTCCCTCTCCGCGACGATCGCCGCGGCACCCCTTCCCACCGCCTCAGCCGCGAAGTCGTGACCGTCCCTCTTGAATCCCCTGATGCAAACGAAAACGAATCCCGGCCCCACGCGGCGGGAATCGTACGCGACGCCCTTCACTTCACCGTCGCCGCGCGCGCATAACACAGTTTTCTCGGGCAAGATGCTCAGCAGGTCGGCGAGATTCACGCGGATCAGCCTCCCAGCCTGCTAAGACCTGGGTTCAGTATACCTGCAAGTCGCCGGCTCCTTCAATAAGCGTAATAGCGTATGGGTCATTCGGGCGCGCTGAACTGCACCCTCACCACCAGGTCGGGCGGAGCGGCGGATCCGGGCGCCGGGTCCTGTCGAACGGCGAATCCGCTCCCTTCGACCTCGACGGACAGCCCGAATCGGGCGAGGATCTCCGTGGCCTCCTTTATCGTCTTCCCCAGCACGCTGGGAACGATCACCCCGTCGCCCCGCGCCGCCCCGCGCGTAGTCACCGTGACGGCCGAGCCCGGCCGCAGCTCCGCTCCGGGGCGCGGTCTCTGTTCGGCGACGACCGCGCCGTCGCCCTCCGCCTTGGCCACCAGGCCCGCAGACGCGAGGACCTCGGTCGCATCCTCCACCGTCATGTGGGTCACATCAGGCACCCACACGCCGGTCACGCCCGAAGAGATCCGCGGCTCCACGGCCCTGGGAGTCGGCGGCACCGACAAGTACCGGAGGATGTCCGCCATCATGGCCCCGAACGCCGGCGCGGCGATCACCCCGCCGAAGTATTCCCCCTTGGGCTCGTCTACAGTGATGAGGGCGATCACCCTCGGCTTGTCGGCGGGCGCGAAACCGAAGAAGGAAGAAATGTACGTGTCCTCGGCCACCCTTCCCCCGATGACCTTGTTGGCCGTGCCGGTCTTTCCCGCTATCCTGTAGCCTTCGATCTTCGCCTGCCTTCCGGTCCCCTTCTCCACGACCTGCTCCAGCGCGTGCCTCATCTCGGCCGCGGACTCGGCCGATATCACCCTCCTGACGATGGTGGGACCGACGGCTCGAACCAGCTGGCCCCCGGGCGTCCGGATCTCTTTGACCACGTGAGGCTGCACGAGCAGTCCCCCATTCGCTATGGCCGCCATGGCCACGACCAGCTGGATG
>JANLGA010000073.1:7564-8600 GCA_024653225.1 Bacillota bacterium
CACGGTGAGCGTCTGGCCGAACGACATGCAGGCGAGGTCAACGGTTTTCACGAGCTCCGGCTTTATCGTGATCCCCGTGGCCTCGCCCGGCAGGTCTATTCCGGTCGTGCCCGTGATGCCGAAGGCGTCCAGGTAGGAGCAGAATCGGGCGGCCCCTAGTCGGATGCCCATGTTCACGAACCCGACGTTGCACGAATTCTGCACTACCTCCACGAAAGATTGACTGCCGTGCCCGTCCGACCTCCAGCACGAAATCGTGTGGCCGGGCACCTTGATGCTCCCGCCGCAGTAGAACCTGTCTCCCAGGGACGTCAATCCTTCCTCAAGGGCGGCGGACGCGGTAATCGGCTTGAAAGTCGAGCCGGGCGGGTACGTGTCGCTGATTACCGTGTTCCTCCTGTAAGAATCCGGGAAGTCTTGGTATCGGTTCGGGTCGTAGTCCGGCCTCGCCGCCATCGCCAGTATCTCCCCGGTGGAGGGATCCATGACCGTGACAGTGCCCGCCTTCGCGCCGGTTTTCGCAATAACGCGGTCCAGTTCCCTTTCGGCTATGAACTGGACCACCTCGTCCAGGGTGAGGACAACGTTTCGACCCTCCACGGGAGGGTCGTACCTGTGCGTCGCCTGCGGCAGCTCGCGTCCGCGCGCATCCATCTCGATGATGATGCGCCCCGGGATCCCCCTCAGGTCGTCGTCGTAACTCACCTCAACGCCCTCGAGGCCCTGGTTGTCAATGCCCGAGATACCGAGGACGTGGCTCGCGAGGTTCCCCTTCGGATAACACCTCTTGCTCTCTTGGGTGAGGCCGATCCCCGGTAGGCGGGCCTCGCGGACCCTCTTCGCCTGATCCGGTTCGACCTTTCGCCGGATCCATTCAAAAGACGAGTATCTGGTGACACGTTGGTAGACGTCTTCATACGGAATGCCCAGTATCGCGGAGAGGACTCGGGCCGTGTTCTCCGGGTTCCTAACCTGCGCGGGGAATGCGTACACCGAATCGGCCGTGAGCTGGCCATCAGCATTTCGGCCGATTCGG
>JANLGA010000074.1 GCA_024653225.1 Bacillota bacterium
TACGCGAGGGGGGTAGGACCGTAGGGGCCGGAGTCGTCACCAAGATCACCGAGTAAGCCGGCCTCTTTGGCAGTATTGACAGTGATATGACGCTGTGCTAAATTGAAGGGGCGACTGTGCGGCTCCGGCCGCTGAACGGGTGAGAACGGTGCGGCAGATCATCACGCTGGCCTGCGGAGAGTGTAAGCGCAGGAACTACACCACGATGAAAAACAAGAAGAACGATCCGAACCGCCTGGAGATCAAGAAGTATTGCAGGTGGTGCCGAGCTCACACCGTTCACAAGGAGACCAGATAGGTCCCACGGTCGCGGTCGAGCGAGAAGACCTGCAGGCCCGTAGCTCCAATCGGTAGAGCAGCGGACTCCAAATCCGCGAGTTGGGGGTTCGAGTCCCTCCGGGCCTGCCATTTCATTAGGGGGTGTGACGGTCCGGATGCGACTGAATATCAAGGAAAGCGGTCGCAGGTTGGCCCGGTACCTGCGTGACACCCGGCTGGAGTTGAAGAAGATAATCTGGCCCGGCCGGAAAGAAACTATCGTGTTCACCACGGTCGTGGTTGTAACGGTGGTCCTGGTCTCCGGCGTGATGTGGCTCATGGACATGGTCTTCAGCTCCGTGGTGGGAACCATTATCAGGTAGTCTGGAGGTGGGTGACCGCCGGGGTCGGCCCCGGGGCGTCCCTATATCATGGAGAAGAAATGGTACGTGGTCCACACGTACTCCGGTTACGAGAACAAGGTGAAGGCCAACTTGGAGAAGCGCGTCCAGTCCATGGACATGCAGGACAAGATATTCAGGATCGTCGTTCCCACTGAAGAAGAGGTCGAGATAAAGGACGGCAAGCGGAAGGTAACGAAGCGCAAGGTATTTCCGGGATACGTAATCGTGGAAATGATAATGAATGATGACTCGTGGTATGTCGTCAGGAACACGCCGGGGGTCACCGGTTTCGTGGGGTCGGGTTCGAAGCCCCTACCACTCCAACCCTCGGAGGTCAGGTCAATCCTCCGGCAGATGGGGATAGACGAGCCGCGGCCGAAGGTACACTTTGAAGTTAACCAGAACGTCAAGGTTGCTTTCGGGCCCTTTGCAGGCCTCATCGGGACTATCCAGGAAGTGATGGAGGACAAGCAGAAGCTCCGGGTGTTGGTTTCCATGTTCGGCAGGGAGACCCCCCTGGAACTAGATTTCATGCAGGTGGAAGAGCTCGAGTAGGCGGCTGAGCCCGGGTGCGGTCAAACCGCGAAGCTCGTGTTCTCCACGGGTCCGGGAGGAGAAGTGAATGGCCAAGAAGGTCGTGGCCGTGGCGAAACTCCAGATCGTGGGCGGCAAGGCTACGCCCGCCCCGCCGGTCGGACCGGCGCTGGCTCCCCACGGGATAAACCTGATGCAATTCTGCAAGGAGTTCAATGAGAAGACATCCGGCCAGGCGGGGACCATAGTCCCGGTCGAAGTGACGATCTACGAGGACAGGTCGTTCACGTTCGTGACCAAGACCCCGCCCGCGGCCGTGCTTCTCAAGATGGCCGCCGGCATCGAGACCGCGTCGGGCGAACCCAACAAGAAGAAGGTCGGCAAGGTGAGCAGGGCGAAGGTCCGGGAAATCGCCGAGGCCAAGATGAAGGATCTCAACGCCGGGACGGTCGAGGCGGCGATGAGAATGGTGGAAGGAACTGCGAGGAGCATGGGAATCGAGGTCGTAGACTGACTTCCGGGACGTGGGAGGACTGACATCCGCTTGCACCACGAGGAGGATGGCGGGGACATGGGTTCACGTGGGAAGAAATACGAGGATTCGCTGAAGCTCGTGGATCGCGCGAGGCTGTACGACCCCGCGGAGGCGCTGGAGCTCGTGAAGAAGACGGCGAAAGCCGGCTTCGATGAGACAGTGGAATGTGCCGTGCGACTGGGGGTCGATCCGAAGCACGCCGACCAAATGGTGAGAGGCGCAGTCGCGCTTCCCCACGGGATAGGGAAACCGGTCAGGGTCCTGGTTTTCGCCAAGGGGGAGAAGGCCAAGGAAGCGGAGGAGGCGGGGGCGGACTACGTCGGGGCCGAGGAGCTGATCGAGAGGATCCGGGAGGGCTGGCTCGACTTCGATGTGACCATCGCCACTCCCGACATGATGGGGGCGGTGGGTAAGCTGGGCAAGATCCTCGGGCCGAAGGGATTGATGCCGAACCCTAAGACCGGGACCGTGACGTTCGAGACCGGGAGGGCCGTGAGAGAGTTCAAGGCGGGCAAGATCGAGTACCGTACGGAGAAAGCCGGGATAGTGCACGCGCCCATAGGCAAGGTGTCGTTCACTGTTGACAAGCTGGTGGACAACTTCTATGCCCTTCTGGATGCGCTGATAAGGGCCAAACCGGCCGCCGCCAAGGGGACGTACATTAAGAGCGTGACTTGCTCCTCAACCATGGGACCGGGCGTGAAAATCAATCCCCTGAGGGTGACCAGGCCCGCGGAGAGATAGGACGCGAACCGACGGACATCTGGATACCGGGTTATACCTGACTTGCCGTAGACAGCAGGCGCCCCCGGGGCTTAATGGCGGAGCCGGCCTGCCGAGGCGGGAACCAAGATATGCTTGGGCCCCCGTGTCTGCGGGGCCCGTCTCGTTTCATGAGGAAGGGGGTGTTGCATTGCCGAATCAGAAGGCGGTCGAGGACAAGAAGCGCGTGGTCAGGGAGCTGAAGGAGTCGCTGGCACGATCCCGGAGCGCCATTGTCACGGACTATCGCGGCCTGGACGTAGCGCGCATGACCAGGCTGCGAAGATCCCTCCGAGAAGCGGGAGTGGAGTACAGGGTCGCCAAGAACACGCTGATCGGGATAGCGGCGAGAGAGGCCGGGCTTGAGGGCTTCCACAGGTACCTGAAAGGGCCCACCGCGATAGCGTTCGGCTACGAAGACCCGGTGACCCCGGCGAGGCTCGTGGTGGGATTCGCCCGCGAAAACAAGCTTCCGGAAATAAAGGGCGGTTTACTGGAAGGGAGGCTCATTGACGCCGAGCAGGTGAAGTGGCTGGCGGACCTGCCGGGTCGGGAGGTCCTCCTGTCGAGGGTGGCGGGAGGCATGAGGTCTCCGCTGGCGGGCTTGGTGACCGTCCTACAGTCGACGCTCAGGGGATTCGTGTACGCGGTGGAATCGTTGAGAAAACAGAGAGAGGCGCAGGCGTGATCGCCGTGCGACCCGGGAGGGCTGAAGCGAGATGTCTAGGGTCCAGGAAGTAATGGAGATCATCAAGGGGATGACGGTACTGGAGCTGGCCGAACTGGTCAAGGCATTCGAGACCGAATTCGGCGTCAGTGCCGCCCCGGCCGTCATGGCGACCGCCCCCGTGACCGCGGCCGCTCCCTCCGTTGTAGAGGAAGCGCCGGCCGAACAGACGGAATTCGACGTGATCCTCACGTCCGCGGGCGACAAGAAGGTGCAGGTCATCAAGGTAGTGCGCGAGGTCACGGGTCTCGGCCTGAAGGAATCCAAGGAGCTGGTTGACGGCGCCCCGAAGCCCGTAAAGCAAAAGCTGTCCAAGCAGGAAGCGGAAGCCTTGAAGGCCAAGCTCGTCGAGGCCGGAGCGACGGTCGAGATAAAGTAGACGCCTGTGTCGTGACCTCCGCCGGACCCCGCCGGGGAGGAAGGGGGGGCGCAACGCCCCCCGTGTTCTCTACACCGGGCGCTTCACTATCAGGCTGACGTTCTGACCGCCGAAGCCGAACGAGTTCGACATGGCTGCGCGCACCGTCGCCTTCCTGGCGACGTTGGGCACGTAGTCCAGGTCGCAGTCCGGATCGGCTTCCTCGTAGTTTATGGTAGGCGGCAGGGTGTCGGTTTCGATGGCTTTGACGCAAGCTATCAGCTCTACGATGCCCGCCGCGCCGAGAAGATGGCCGGTCACCGACTTCGTTGAGCTGACGGCCAGTTTCCAAGCGTGATCCCCGAAGACCCTCTTGATGGCGAGCGTCTCCGTCTTGTCGTTGAGTGGAGTGGATGTGCCGTGGGCATTGATGTAATCGATCTCTTCCGGTGCCATCCCGGCGTCGCGAAGCGCCGACTCCATGGCTCGCGCCGCTCCTTCCCCGTCGGGCGGGGGCGCGGTGATGTGGTACGCGTCGGCGGACTGACCGTAGCCGACCACCTCCGCCAATACACGCGCCCCCCGGGCTTGTGCGTGCTCCAAGGATTCCAGTACAACGGCCCCGCCGCCCTCACCCATCACGAAGCCGTCGCGGCGCGCGTCGAACGGCCTCACCGCCCTGGACGGCTCGTCGTTCCTCGTGGACATCGCCTTCATGGCGCAGAACCCGGCGAAGGCGATGGGAGTAATCGGAGCTTCGCTGCCGCCCGCGACCATGACGTCCGCGTCCCCTCTGCGGATGATCTCGAACGCATCGCCGACCGAGTGGGCCGAGGCGCAGCACGCCGTCGTCAGGGTGACGTTCGGGCCTTTGAATCCGAAACGCATGGCGATGTTTCCGGCGGCCATGTTGGATATCATCATCGGGATGAAGAACGGGCTCACCCTGGACGGCCCCTTCTCGATGAGCACCCTGAACTGCTGATCGAACGTCTCCATGCCGCCTATCCCCGTCCCGAAGGATACGCCGGCCCGCCCTGGATCCGCGCAAGGCGACCCATGGTCCAACCCCGCATGGGCGAGGGCCATGGCGGCCGAAGCCACGGCGAGCTGCGTGAAGCGGTCCATCCGCTTGGCCTCGCGGCGGTCTATGAAGGCTGTCGGGTCGAAATCCTTCACTTCGGCGGCTATGGTCGTATCGTAGCCGGCACAGTCAAAGCGCGTGACGGGACCCACGCCGGAGCGCCCGGCGACGAGGGACTCCCACGTTGACTCGAGGTCTAAGCCGACCGGGGTAACGGCGCCCATGCCGGTGATTACGACGCGATTTCTCATTTCGGCTCCACTCTCCTAGAGACGCGCTGCGAGATAGTCAACCACATGCTTGACTCGGCTGAGCTTCTCGGCATCCTCGTCCGGTATCTCGATTCCGAACTCCTCCTCCAGGCTCATCACTATCTCGACGATGTCGAGTGAGTCCGCCCCCAGGTCGTCTATTACTGAGGCGTCGGCCGTGACTTTGTCCTCGTCCACCTCGAGCTGGGACGATATAACTTTCCTGACCTTCTCCGTTATCGCTTCCCTGGACCACTTGTTGTCAGCCATAAGGCACCTCCTGTGACTTGTCGTATGTACCGGCTTTCACGCCGTTAGTCCTCCGTCCACCACCAACACGTGACCTGTCACGTACGACGCCGCCGGCGAAACGAGGAACAGTACCGACGAGGCGACGTCCTCAGGGGATCCCATCCTGCCGAGGGGGATCCGGGACATGAAGTCTTCGCGGGCCTGCGGCGGCATTTCTCGCGTCATTGCCGTGTCCACGAGTCCGGGTGCGACCGCGTTGACGGTGATCCCGAACGGGCCGAGCTCCCTGGCCATGGACCGGGTCATGCCGATCAGTCCGGCCTTCGAGGCCGAGTAATTGACCTGTCCCGGGTTTCCGCAGATGCCCGCGACAGAGGTCACGTTCACGATTCGGCCCCACCGCCGGCGCATCATGGTTCGCGCCGCGCACCGAGAGCAGTTGAACGCGCCCGTGAGGTTTATGCGTATCACGTCCGCCCACTCGTCGGGCTTCATCCTGGCGAACAGGCGGTCGCGGGTGACCCCCGCGTTGTTGACGAGGATGTCAACGCCTCCCCAGCGGGAAGCTATGGTATCGAACATGTTCGAGACGGCGTCCGGGTCGGATACGTCGGCTTTCACCGCGATTGTGTCCCGCCCGAGCCCGCGGATGAGGGACACCGTTTCGTCGGCTCCCGCATCGTTCGCGGAATAGTTGACGACCACGTCCGCTCCCGCCCCGGCGAGGGCCACGGCGACGGCCCGGCCTATACCCCTGGACGCCCCGGTGACGAGGGCCTTTCTTCCGTCAAGATCCCGCAACTGATGAGGCCTCCTTCCAGGCCGTCACCCCTTCGAGCGTTTACGCTGAAAACGGCCACTGTACGGTCTATCTTCCTTATCAGGTTCGCCAGGGTCTTGCCGGGTCCGACTTCGACGAACACCCTGGCGCCGCGCGAGATCATCTCCCGGACGCTCCTTTCCCACAGGACAGGCATATGCACCTGCCTCAAGAGGGCTTCGCGGATCTCGGCGGGGGAGGTAACCATACCCGCCGACACGTTCGCGAAAACGGCGATGGACGGAGATCGAATCTCCACCTCATCCAGGTCGGCCTTGAGTCTTGTGGCGGCCGGCTGCATCAGGCTGCAGTGGAAGGGCGCGCTGACCTTGAGGGGGATCCCCGACCCGCCGGCCTTGCGCGCGAGCGAAACTGCCTTCTGCACGGCGGCGGCACGCCCGGAGATGATTATCTGGCCGGGGCAGTTGAAATTCGCCGGTTCCACCGTGCCCTCGTCCGACGACCGGCCGCAGATGTCCCGCACGTCCCCTTCCGAGAGGCCGATTATCGCGGCCATCGCCCCCTCACCCTCCGGAACCGCCTCCTGCATGTACACCGCCCTGGCCCTGACCAGCCTCACCGCGTCCTCGAAAACGAGCGAGCCGGCCGCGACAAGCGCGCTGTATTCACCCAGGCTGAGCCCGGCGGCCATCTGCGGGACCAGTCCCTTGGACCGCAACACCCTGAATATCGCGGTGCTCACGGTCAGGATCGCGGGTTGTGCGTTGACGGTCCTCGTGAGTTCGGCCTCCGGTCCGTTCCGGCACAAATCCAGGAAATCGCAGCCGAGTAAGGCACTTGCAGTATCGAATGTCTCCCGTGCCTCCGGGAACGCCGCGGCGATGTCGGTTCCCATCCCCACGTGCTGGGAACCCTGACCGGGGAACACGAATGCTACCATCGCCATTCACCCACCTTCGTCCCGAGTTCTCTCGAGCATGCCTGCGTCACCAGCGAAACGCGGTGGCCCCCCACGTAAGCCCCCCTCCGAATGCAACCATCACGCCTATGTCACCGCTCTCGAGCCTGCCGGCCCGCACCGCCTCGTCCAGCGCCACCGGGATCGAGGCCGAGGACATGTTTCCATAGCGGTCTATGTTCACCACCACCTTCGATTCCGGAACGCCGAGGCGTTGCGCCGCCGCTTCGATGATCCGCATGTTTGCCTGATGGGGTATGAGGAGGTCGAGGTCGTCACAAGTCAGGCCGCACCTGGACAGGCATTCCTTGACCGCGTTGCCCATCGCGCGCACGGCGAACTTGTAGACCTGGTTGCCGTTCATCTTGATCGAGTGCAGGCGGGCGTCCACGGTTTCCCGGGAAGCGGGCATCTGTGAGCCGCCGGCGGGCTGCATGAGTACCTCCCACCCGGTCCCGTCCGCTGCAAGGTAGGACCCAAGGATCTCCCCGGGCGGGGCGTTCACCGAAGACGATTCGATCACGACGGCGCCCGCACCGTCACCGAAAAGCACACACGTCGCCCTGTCCGTCCAGTCCGTTATTCGGGAGAGGGTGTCGGCGCCGATCACCAGCGCGAGCCGATATGACCCCGTGGAGAGGAACGCGGAGGCTGTGGCCACGGCGTACACGAATCCGGTGCACGCCGCGTTGACGTCGAAAGCGGCGGCCGAAGACGCTCCGAGTTTTCGCTGAACGAGGCACGCAGTGGAAGGGAACATCATGTCCGGAGTCACAGTGGCGACGATGATGAGGTCCACTTCGGACGCCGACCTGCCGGCGAACTCGAGCGCTCCCTCCGCCGCCCGGGTGGCCAGGTCGGACGTCGCCATTGATTCCGGCGCGATTCTTCTCTCGCGTATTCCCGTACGCTCCACTATCCATGCGTCCGTGGTGTCCACCATGCGTTCCAGGTCGAAGTTGGAGAGCACCTTGTCCGGGACGTAGGAGCCGACACCGAGGAGCCGGGTAGTCGTCAAGACAGCAGCCACTGACTTATGACCTCCATCTAAGAGTACACTCCTAAGAGTTGCTACTAATGTATATGATAACCTGAAGCCCGGGAAAAAACAAGCGGGCTCGCCCTTGGAGCGGAGGATACGGAATGGTAGAATGGTCCTAGTCTTGAGTGTGGAGGGGGGTATGAGATGAATCCCAACCGGCGAGTGAAAGATATTCTGCCGCATCGGGACCCCTTCCTGTTCATTGACAGGGTCCTGGAGATTCGGCCGGGGCGCGGGGCCGTCGCCGAGAAAGACGTCACCGCCGGCGAGGCGTTCTTTGCCGGTCATTTTCCCGGTCATCCGGTGATGCCCGGGGTGTTGGTGGTGGAGGCGATCGCGCAGTGCGGGGCCCTTGCGGTGCTGTCCGCGCCCGAACACGCGGGTAGGGTGCCGTTGTTCGCCGGCATCGAGTCGGCGAGATTCCGGCGACCCATCCGACCGGGTGAGACGCTGAGACTGGAGGCGGAGATAGTGAAGATACGCGGGGACTTCGGCAAGGGGAGGGGAATCGCCCGCGTCGGGCGGGA
>JANLGA010000075.1 GCA_024653225.1 Bacillota bacterium
TGGCATGTACTTGTTCTTCGGGTTCCTGTTCGCGCTCGTCGTGGCGTTGTTCGCCGTCCAGAACTCGAGTATCGTCTCCGTCAGGTTCCTCGCGTGGGGCATGGAGACCTCGCTCGTCCTCGTGATAATCGGTTCCGCGGCGCTCGGGGCGCTCTCGGCCGCCGTGCTGGGGCTTCCCCGTACCCTGCGGCTTCGGGCGAGACTGCGCGAGTGCGAGGCTAGTCTCAGGCGCGCCGAGGAGGAAGCCCGCGAGAGGGCGGTCCCGGCGTCAGCGACACTCCAATCGGAAGGGGTTGTCGGGCATGGACCTACAAGGGAAGCTTAGAGTCGTACCGGACTTCCCGAAGCCGGGCATAAGTTTCAAGGACATCACCACGCTGCTGAAGGACGGACCCGCTTTCCGGGAGTGCATCAGGCTGATGGCGGCGCAGTGTCGCGGAAGGGAATTCGACCTGGTGGTCAGCCCCGAAGCGCGAGGGTTCATCCTGGGCGGGGCGCTCGCTTACGAGCTCGGGGTCGGTTTCGTGCCGGTGAGGAAGAGGGGGAAACTCCCGTGGAAAGTGATCCGGGGGGAATACAAGCTCGAATACGGGATGGACACGCTGGAGATGCACGTGGACGCGGTGTCCCGGGGGCAGAGAGTGATAGTGGTGGACGACGTACTCGCGACGGGCGGCACAATATCTGCTACACTTGATCTTGTGGAGAAAGTGGGCGGCGTGATCTCGGCGGTCGCGTTCCTGATCGAACTGACCTACCTGCCGGGGAGGGAAAACCTCCGCAAGTACGACGTCATATCGGTTCTGAAGTTGGAATCATAAAATGGCGCAAGGGGCGCCGGGAACGGAAGGGAGGTGCTGAGATGACCGGAGAGGACCTGATCGCGACCGTGAGGTCGTATTCCCGAGACGGGTCCTGCGGGCTGGTGGAGAAGGCGTACAGGTTCAGCGCCGACGCACACCGCGGCATGAAACGCCAGTCCGGCGAGGATTTCATTCAGCACCCCCTGGCGGTGGCCTCCATACTGGCCGAGCTGCAGATGGACCAGGTCACCATCGCCGCGGCGCTCCTGCACGACGTCGTCGAGGACACGGGGGTCCAAGTGGCCGCCATCCAGGAGGAATTCGGGGGCGAGATCGCCCACCTCGTGGACGGGGTGACGAAGCTCGGCCGCATCGAATTCAAGTCGCCGGTCGAACGCAAGGTCGAGAACCTGAGGAAGATGTTCCTGGCGATGGCGGACGACCTGAGGGTCATCATCATCAAGCTGGCCGACCGCCTGCACAACATGAGGACGCTCACCGCCCTGCCCCCGGAGAAGAGGAGGAGGGTCGCCGACGAGACCCTGGAGATCTACGCCCCCCTCGCGCACAGGCTGGGCATCTGGAGATTCAAGTGGGAGCTCGAGGACCTGGCGTTCAGGTATTGCGAGCCGGGGGAATACCACGACCTCGCGGACAGGATCGCGAAGCAACGGAGTGAGCGCGAGGCGTACACGAACAGGGTCATTGCGGAGTTGAGGTCGAGGTTGAGCGAGGCCTCGATTCAGGCCGACGTCCAGGGCCGCGCGAAGCACCTGTACAGCATCTGGAGGAAGATGAGCGAGGAGTCCAGGGATCTCTCGGAGATATACGACCTGATCGCCGTCAGGGTCGTCGTGGACAGCGTCAGGGAATGCTACGACGTGCTCGGGATCGTGCATACGATGTGGAAGCCCATACCCGGCCGCTTCAAGGATTACATCGCGATGCCCAAGGCGAACATGTACCAGTCGCTCCACACGACGGTCATGGGGCCGGAGGGCGAACCGTTCGAGATCCAGATAAGGACTTGGGAGATGCACAGGACGGCCGAGTACGGCGTCGCCGCGCACTGGATGTACAAGGAGGGCGTGTCCAAGGTAGACAAGGACTACCAGGAAAAGCTCGCGTGGCTGAGGCAGATCCTGGAATGGCAGAGGGAGCTCGGGGACGCGAGCGAATTCATGGAGTCGCTCAAGATAGACCTGTTCGACGACGAGGTGTTCGTATTCACGCCGAAGGGGGACGTCATTGACCTCCCGGCCGGTTCGACACCGCTCGATTTCGCCTACCAGATACACACGGACGTGGGGCACCGGTGCACCGGTGCCAAGGTCAACAGCAGGATAGTGCCCCTCGACTACAAGCTCAAGAACGGGGACATCGTCGAGATCCTGACCTCGAAGCATTCGGCCGGACCGAGCCGCGACTGGATGAACATCGTCAAGACGTCGTCCGCGAGGAACAAGATCCGAGCCTGGTTCAAGAAGGAACGCCACGAGGAGAACGTGGCCAGGGGCAGGGAGCTTCTCGAAAGAGAAGTCGAGAGGCAGGGCCTCGACAGACAGAACCTGCTGACCGCCGAGCTCCTGAAATCGCTCGCCGCGCGGATGAACTTCCAGGGGCAAGACGACCTGCTCGCGGCGATAGGCTACGGGGGATTCACGCCCCAGTACATCGTCTCCAGACTGCGGGACGAGTACAAGAAGGCGCTCAAGCCCGTCAGCCTCCCCGAGCAAGCGTTCCAGATAGAGACCCGTCCGCCCGCCAAGCGCAAGACCGGCGACGGGGTCATCGTGCGCGGACTCGAGAATCTCCTGGTGCGCTTCTCGAGGTGCTGTAACCCGGTGCCGGGGGATGCGATAATCGGGTTCATCACCAGGGGGCGCGGCGTCTCCATTCACCGCGTGGACTGCCCCAACATAGTCCACTATTCCGATGACGCGGAAAGGCTCATCGAGGTGGCGTGGGCGGAGCACGAGGCCGCGTACCCCGTGGAGATATCCGTCACGGCGATGGATAGGCCCGGGCTCCTGTCCGACATCGCGAGCGTGGTAGCCGACACTAGGACGAACATCCTGTCCGCCAGGGCGCTCACGAGCAAGCACACGCGGGCCGTCCTGGACCTGGTACTGGAGATACGGGACCTGGAGCACCTGCAGCACATAAAGAACAGGATAACGAGGGTGAAGGACGTGCTCAAGGTCGAGCGCGTCGTGCGCGATCACGGCAAGGTGAGCTCGAGGGCGGGGGAGATCGGTTGAGGGCGGTCGTCCAACGGGTGAAGCGAAGTTCCGTGCACGTTGACGGCCGGTGCGTCGCCGAGATAGGGAAAGGTCTCGCCGTCCTGCTGGGCGTCGGGGCCGGAGACGCGGAGTCCGACGCGCGCTACATCGCCGAGAAGATAGTCAACTTGAGGGTGTTCGACGACGGGATGGGGAAGATGAACCTGGCGCTGCGGGACGTGGGCGGGGAAGTCCTCCTCGTCTCGCAGTTCACGCTGTACGGCGACTGCAGGAAGGGCAGGAGACCCAGCTATTCTTCGGCGGCTCCCCCGGGCGAAGCCGAGAGACTTTACGAGTTCGTCGCCGCCTCGATCTCCGAGTTCGGCGTGCCCGTCAGGACCGGCGTCTTCCAGGCGATGATGACCGTCGAGATCGTCAACGACGGACCCGTCACACTGCTCCTCGACAGCGCCAGGGCATTCTGACCGATCCGGCTCGAGTACCGCGGGACCGAATGCCGATTTTGTATCGGGGTGGGGAAGCAAGTGATCGTCAAGATGTTACCGGTCGGCCCGTTGGCCGCGAACTGCGTCATCGTCGGGTGCGAGAGGACCGGCAGGGCGATTGTCATTGACCCGGGTGCCGAGGGCGACAGGATACTCTCGACCGCGCGTTCGCTCGGCCTCGAGATCGCGGCCATAGTGAACACCCACGGACACGCGGACCACATCGGCGCCAACAACCAAGTCAAACGCGCGACCGGTGCCCCCGTCATGATAGGGGAGAAAGACGCGGAGATGCTCACCAGCGCCGCCAAGAATCTCAGCCTGCTGAGCGGCCTTGCCATCAGGTCCGACGCGGCCGACAGGCTGTTGCGGGAAGGGGACGTGGTCGAGGTCGGGGATGTCGCGCTGAGGGTGATCGAGACGCCGGGCCACACGCCCGGGGGGATCTCCCTGGTCGCGGACGACAAGGTATTCACGGGGGACTCGCTTTTCGCCGGGAGCGTCGGGCGGACCGACCTCCCGGGCGGCTCGTTCGAGGCGCTGATGTCGTCGGTGAACAACAAGCTGCTGGCCCTCGGGGACGAGTTCGAGGTGTACCCGGGGCACGGACCGGCCACGACCATAGGGAAGGAGAGGATTTCCAACCCATTCGTGGGCTGATGCGGCACGACGCCCGGCGCGGGCCGTCGCGGACCGCGCCGGGCATTCTGTTCGGTGGAAGGGCGAAAGGCCCGCGTTCGTTGACTTTTCGACCCCCGCTTTATAGAATAGTAGCCATGACGGGAGGGGTGTACATGCCGGCATCCGCGCTGAAGGGCATGCTCGATACCCTGCCGGACGAGACGCCCAGGTGGCGGCTGGTGGAAGCACGGGTTCGCGAGGTGTGCGCCCTCTTCGGTTATTCAGAGATCAGGACACCCGTCCTGGAACAGACGGAGCTGTTCATCCGCACGGTCGGAGAGTCGTCGGACGTCGTCCGCAAGGAGATGTACACCTTCCAGGACAGGGGCGGGCGCAGCGTCACCATGAGGCCGGAGGGCACGGCCCCCGCGGCGAGGGCGTACGTGCAGCACAGGATGTACCTGAAACCGCAGCCCGTCAAGGTGTTCTACATCGCCCCCATGTTCCGCTACGAGCGACCCCAGGGCGGAAGGCTGAGACAGCACACCCAGTTCGGCATAGAGGCGTTCGGGTCGTCGCACCCGGCGGTTGACGCGGAGGTCGTCTCGGTCGGACTGTCATTGTTCGGGAGGCTCGGCCTCGGCGGGCTCTCCGTCCAGCTCAACAGCATCGGGTGCCCTCGCTGCAGGCCCGCGTACCGCGAGGCGCTCAGGGACTACTACCGGGGGGTCGTCGGGGAGTTGTGCGGCGATTGCAGGGAGAGGTTCGAGAAGAATCCCCTGCGCCTGCTGGACTGCAAGAGGGACGAGTGCCGCAAGTACCGGGAGCGCGCCCCGAGAACGGTTGACTACCTCTGCGCCGAGTGCGCCGACCACTTCGAGGCCGTGAAGGAGTACCTCGGCGACGCCGGGTTCACCTTCGAGGTCAACCCCCTGCTGGTGAGGGGACTGGATTACTACACGCGGACCGTGTTCGAGATAGTCTCAGCGACGCTCGGGGCCCAGAATTCCGTGTGCTCGGGCGGGAGGTACGACGGCTTGGTCGAGCAGATCGGGGGTCCCCCGACCCCCGGCGTCGGATTCGGGCTCGGCCTCGAGAGGCTCCTCCTCTCGCTCGAGAACCAGGGAGTCGCGCTGCCCGGCCCCGCGGGACTGGATGTTTTCGTGGCGACTGTCGGCGAAGAGGCGTTCAAGTCCGGACTTCGCACGCTGCACGCCCTGAGGAAGGCGGGACTCACGTCCGACACGGACTACATGGGGCGAAGCCTGAAAGCGCAGTTGAAACACGCCGACCGGCTCGGCGCCAGGTTCGTGCTGTTGCTGGGAGAGGACGAGCTCGCGCGGCTGAGCTGCACGATCAGGCGGATGGATACCGGGGCGCAGTGGCAGGTTCCCCTGGACGAGGTGCCGTCCTGGTTACTGCGACATGAGAACGGCATCGAGAGGTGACCCAGTTGGCAGAGGCAAGGGGATGGAGGAGGACTCACTACTGCGGGGAGCTTCGCCCCTCGGACGAGGGTTCCGCCGTAGTCCTGATGGGGTGGGTCCACAGGCGAAGGGATCACGGCGGGCTGATATTCATTGACCTGCGCGACCGGAGCGGCCTGGTGCAGATCGTGTTCCACCCGGACAACCCGGGCGCTTACCGCGCGGCGGACGAGGCGCGGAGCGAGTACGTCCTCGGCGTCGCCGGGACTGTCCGGATGCGCCCTGAAGGCCGGGTGAATCCCAACATCCCGACCGGCGAGGTCGAGGTGATCCCGCGCGAGGTGAAAATCCTCAACGCGTCCCGGACCCCGCCGTTCTACATCCCGAACGGGTCCGACGCCGACGAGACCGTCCGCCTCAAGTACAGGTACCTGGACCTGCGCAGGCCGGAGATGCAGCGCAACATCGTGCTGAGGCACAGGATAGTTAAGGCCGTGCGCGACTTCTTCGACTCGCACGGGTTCTACGAGATAGAGACCCCCATGCTGATAAGGAGCACGCCCGAGGGCGCCCGGGACTACCTCGTGCCGAGCAGGGTGAACCCGGGGCGGTTCTACGCGCTTCCGCAATCCCCGCAGCTTTTCAAGCAATTGCTCATGGTGGCGGGATTCGACCGCTACATGCAGATCGCGAGGTGTTTCCGCGACGAGGACCTGCGGGCCGACAGGCAGCCGGAGTTCACACAGATAGACGTGGAAATGTCGTTCGTGGAACCGGATGACGTCATCTCCCTCGCGGAGGAAATGCTCTCGACGGTATTCAAGCAGACCATAGGCGCGGAGTTGTCCGCGCCGTTTCCCAGGCTGACATACGACGAGGCCATGCTTCGGTACGGTTCGGACAAGCCCGACATCCGCTTCGGGATGGAGATATCGGACCTCACCGACATCGTGCGCGGCAGCGGTTTCAGGGTATTCTCATCGGCGGCGGCGTCGGGGGCGCGCGTGAGGGGGTTCGCGGTACCCGGAGGCGGACGTCTGGGCAGGCGGGAACTCGACGAGCTGTCGGCCAAGGCGGTTGACCTCGGCGCCGGCGGTCTGGTGTGGCTCGCAATCGAAAGGGGCGGCGCGAGGTCGCCTGTCGCGAAACACCTTTCGGTGGAAGAAGTATCCGCGATATCGGCGTGCACCGGGGCCGGCGAAGGAGACCTCGTCCTGATCGTAGCGGCGCCGGAGAAGACGGGCGCCGCGGTGACCGGCGCGCTCAGGCTCGACGTCGGACACAGGCTCGGCCTGGCGGCGCCCGGGTTTCACTTCTGCTGGGTCACTGACTTCCCCCTGTTCGAGTTCAGCGAGGAGGAAAACAGGCTCGTCGCCGTACATCATCCGTTCACGGCGCCGGCGGACGCGGACGTACCGACTGTGCTTGACCACTCGGCGAGGACGGAAGACCTTCTGCGTGTGAGGGCGAAGGCCTACGACCTCGTGCTCAACGGAACCGAGATCGGCGGCGGCAGCATGAGAAACCACGACAGGCGGGTGCAGCAGGGCGTGCTCAGGGCGCTGCAGATCGGGCCGGAAGAAGCCGCCGAGCGTTTCGGCTTCTTGCTCGACGCGCTCGAGTACGGCGCTCCCCCGCACGGCGGCATCGCGTTCGGGCTGGACAGGCTGTTGACGTACATGACGGGGAGCTCGAGCATGCGGGACGTCATCGCGTTCCCCAAGACCTCGAGTGCCGGCTGTCTCCTGACGGGAGCACCCGCGCCGGTAGCGAGGGCGCAGCTCGAGGAATTGAAGATCAGGACGTCGGTCGAGGATCGCGACGCCGGATGAGTCGAGGCAAATAATGGCGCGGGTGGAATAATCAGGGTGACATGTCGCTCGTGAACTTGCTAAACGGCGCCGGGTGTGGTATGTTATAGCCACACAACCCTACTGTGTTCGTGACGAGCTGACTTGGTTTGAGCCAACACCGACACATTGGGAGCCTGATCTCCGGCCGTGGATTGCACGCCCCCGCCCGGTTGGGTGCCAGGGGACGCAAGAGACGGTCGGGAGGGCACCCACCTGCGAGAGAGCAGGTTCAAAAACCGTCGGCGACTCACGACGCGGTGGGGTGTATGCTTCGTGGGGCGCATTCTTCAGAAGTAAACGTCGCGTTCCCCGCGCTCGATTCGCGCCAGCCGCTCGAGCGTCTCCCCGCGCACCGCTTCGTTCGGGATCGCCGCAATGTGCTCCGTTATGGCCTTCTCGCCGGCCTCCCGCGTCTCCGGCGACGCGTAATCGAGCAGGTACTCCTTGAACGTGAGTACGGCGTTGGGTGAGCACACCTCCTTTATCCTTCCGGTCTTCGCCAGCTCCATGAACCGGTCCCCCGTCCGCCCCTTCCTGTAGCACGCCGTGCAGTAGCTGGGGATGTACCCCGACAGCGCGAGGCTGCGGATTATCTCGTCCGGGCTGCGCGTGTCCTCCACTTCGAACTGGGGGGCGGCAACCGCTGCCTGATGGGCCCCCGCCGCCCGCTCGGCGCCCGTCGTCTCCTCGGCGCCCGCGACCGCCTCGCCGCTGGAGCACGTGACGGCGGCGTCGCTGGCGGCCGGCGGGCGTCCGTCCAATCGGTAGCCGCCGACACCCGTCCTGGATCCGGCGCTTATCTGGGAGATGCCCGTGGCGATCACCTCATCGCGGAACTCGGGGCGCTCGCGGGTCGAGAGTATCATCCCCGTGTAGGGGACGGCGAGGCGCAACACGGCGACTATGCGCCTGAACTCGTCGTCCGAGACAGTGTGCCGGAACCGGTCCATGGCGCCCGGAGTCGCCATGG
>JANLGA010000076.1:0-4007 GCA_024653225.1 Bacillota bacterium
CGCTGCTTTGCTGACGGCGAACGAGGCCCGTTCCCGCCGCCGCGATGGATCGCGGGGCGGCTTGGAGGAGCAGAGCGGTGTACCGCCTAATCTACATGTTGAACAGATTCGCCGGATTGAGAATTCGTTCGCGCGGTCGAAGGGCGTGAGGCGGTCCGGCAAGTCTCCAGAACGGAGGCGGTTCGGTTGAAGAGGTACCACAGGAAGGATCTCGCGGCCGCGATAGACCATTCGCTGCTCGATCCGGCGCTCACTGACGCGCAGCTCGAAGACGGCTGCCGCCTGGCGGCTCAGTACGGAGTGGCGTCTGTGTGCGTCAAACCCTACCACGTCAGGCGGGCGGCCGAGCTCCTCCGGGGAACGCCCGTCAAGGTCGGCACGGTCGTCGGTTTCCCCCACGGCTCGACGACCACGGCGTGCAAGGTCTTCGAGGCGCGCGAGGCGCTTGACAACGGCGCCGTGGAACTGGACATGGTGATGAACATCGGGGCGTTCAAGTCGGGCGACTACGGATACGTCGTGGAAGACATCCGGGCGGTAGTGCGGGAGTCGCACCCGAGGGGTGCGATAGTCAAGGTGATCCTGGAGAACGGCTACCTTTCGAAAGACGAGATAGTGCGCGCCTGCCTGCTGGCCCGGGACGCAGGTGCGGATTTCGTCAAGACGGCCACCGGGTACGGACCGGGGGGCGCGACCCTGGAAGACGTCGCCCTGATGAGACAAACCGTCGGGTTCGGCATGGGGGTCAAGGCGGCCAAGGGCATACGCGGATACGAGACGGCTATAGCGATGCTTCAGTTCGGCGCCAGCCGCATTGCCGCCCGCGCCACGAAAGACATCCTGGACGCATGTCCCGAGTGATCGGGGGAAGGCGGCACGACGTCGCCGGCCCGGCGCGTCTCATTCGCCTTCCCGTTCGTAGGGCACCCCGCTCGATGCCGGCGGCCTCGACCTGCCCACCACCCCGGCTAGCACTGCCAGTGTCATGGCATACGGGATCATCTTTATGAACTGGTAGGGTATCGTCCCGCCTTCGACGACCCTGAAACTCAGGGATTCGGCGAAGCCGAAAAGCATGGCGACCGCTGAAGCGCGCAAGGGCGACCAGTCCCCGAAAATCGTCGCCGCGAGGGCGATGTATCCCTTTCCCTGCGTCATGCCCTCCACGTACATGCCCGTGTGCTCGATGGAGAGGTACGCACCGGCCAGGCCCGCGAGCGCGCCGCTCAACAGGACCCCGACGTACCTCAGCGGGGGCACCGGGACACCCACCGTGTCGGCCGCGAGGGGGTTTTCGCCCACCGCCCGAAGTCTGAGCCCGAACACCGTGCGTTGTATCAGCCAATACGACGCCAGCGCCAGGCACACCGCAAGCGGCACCATGGGGGACACGCCGCCGAACAGTGGCCGGAGCACCGGGATGCGGGAGAGGCTGGGCACATCTATGGAGGCCAACTTGGCGACGTGCGGGGATGTCGTGGCCATCTTGAAGATGGTGATGGACGAGAACCTCACGCAGCCGTATGCGAGTATGTTGAGGGCCACACCGCTCACTATCTGGTTCACCCTGAACGTGACCGACCCCATGGCGTGCACGAACGCCAAGGCCGTCCCGCCCGCGATGGCTAGCGCGAGCCCCAGGACGGGTCCCCCGAGGTACGATCCGAGAGCCCCGAAGAACGCCCCGAACATCATCATGCCCTCGAGACCGATATTGATGACGCCGCTCCGCTCGGAGAATATGGCCCCCAGCGCCGCAAGCAGTATCGGGATGCCCATCCTTATGGCGGATGCCATCATCTCTGCGACGAATTCGCCCACCAGGCTCATCCCCGGGCGGCCTCCTTTCTCTGGAGGTTCCTTGCGTAGCGGCCCACGACCTCCGCCGCCACCACTATGCTCAGTATCATCACGCCTTGGAGGATCACTATGACGTCCATCGGGACGGACGCCAGGGCCTGGATTCCCTCCGCCCCCCTGTCGAGGAACGCGAACAGGAACGCGGCGGCCACGATCCCTGCGGCACTGTTGCGCCCGAGTAGCGCAACGGCCACGCCCGTGAATCCGTACCCCTTGGGGAAGTCAACGTCCATGTACCCGAAGTAGCACAGCAGGTCACTGAGGCCCACCAGCCCCGCTATCGTCCCGCTCAAGACGAACGCCTTCAGTCGCGTTTCCGCCACCCTTATGCCCGACGCCTCGGCGGCGCCGGGGTTGTGTCCCACCGACCGCACCTCGTACCCGAAAGGCGTCTTCCACACGAGGTAGTACGTCGCGACGGCCAAGGCCACGCCGAAGGGGAGGAGCCAGTTCGCGTACGTGTGCTTGGGCAGCGCGATACCCAGCAGGGCTAGTAGGCCGTGCACCTTCGGTATCATGGCCGTCTTGGCGATGAGGGGCGTCCTCACCCTGGCGCTTCCGAGCCCGGGTATCGGCATCTGCATCTTGTCCATGAACACGTCGGCTATGAGATAGTGGACGAGGTGCTGGGCGATGTAGTTCATCATTATCGTGCTGATGACCTCGTGCGCCCCCCTCCTTACCTTCAGGAGGGCCGGTACGAGCGACCACAGGGCGCCGCCGACCATGCCGGCGGCGACGGCCAGGGGGAGGTGCACAAAGCCCGGGAGCCCCTTAACCCCGAAACCGACCCAAGCGGCCAGGATGGCGCCGGTCAGGTACTGTCCCTCGACCCCGATGTTGAGTATGCCGGCCCTCAACGCCAGCCCGACTGCCAGCCCCGAGAATATCAGCGGCGTGGCCTTGAATAGTATCGTGCCGAAGCTGTCAGCACGGCCGAGGCAGAACCTGAACATGACCCCGAATACCTGGACGGGGCTCTTGCCGACGAGAACCATGAGGAGCGAACCGACCAGCACGGAGAACACGACGGCGATGAGCGGCGACGTGGCTTCGAGGATCATCGTCTTCCACCTGGTCTTCACGCGGTGACACTCCCCTTCCAGTCCGCCGGACCCTTAACCCCGAGCATGTATTCCCCGATCTCCGCCGGCTGCATCTCGCCGGGCTGGAATTCCACGACGATCCGGCCGCCGTACATGATTCCCACCCGATCGCTCAGCGACAGCACTTCCTCCAGGTCGGAAGAGACCATCAGCACGGCCTTGCCGGCGTCGCGGGCCTCGAGAAGCTTGTTATTCACGAATTCGCCGGCCCCTATGTCTAGGCCCCTCATCGGCTGTGAGGCGATTATCACCGCCGGGTCGCTGCTGAGCTCCCTCGCGAGTATGAGTTTCTGCTGGTTGCCGCCTGATAGGGTGGCGGCCGGCATCCCTATGTCACCTATTCTCACGTCGAATTGCTCGACAAGCCGGACGGCGTGGGCGAGCACGGCCCTGGTGTCCAGGAACCAGCGCGCCCTCAGTCTCGCGCGCTGGTGTCCCAGTATCTCGTTCTCCCATATGGTCATGGGCAGGATCAGCCCCCGCTTTTGCCTGTCCTCGGGGATGTAGGACACACCGGGTCGCCTGATCTCGCTGGTGGACAGGCCGGAGGTCTCCCTCCCGAGTACGCTGACCGTCCCTCCCGCGATGGGCCGGAGTCCCATGAGCGCCTCGACCAGCTCGGTTTGCCCGTTTCCTTCAACCCCGGCGATCCCGTATATCTCACCGCGCCTTACCTCGAAGGACACGCCCCTGACCGCCGGCCGCCTGCCGGCACCGTGGACCACGAGACCCTTAACGCGCAGGCCCGCTTCGCCGGGCTGCCGTGGCTTCTTATGCAACTCCAGCAAGACCGGGCGGCCGACCATCATTTCGGCGAGACGCGCCTCGGTGAGTTCGGCGGTGAGGGCGGACCCGACGACGCGCCCCTGTCGCAGCACGGTCACCCTGTCGGCGATGTCCAGTACCTCGTCGAGCTTGTGGCTGATGAAGACGATGGCCTTGCCGCGGTCGCGCAGGTTTCTCAGGCTCCTGAACAGCTCGCCCACTTCTCCGGGAGTCAGGACCGCCGAGGTGCTGGTCCTCGACGAGCCCACGGCGGTC
>JANLGA010000076.1:4017-8377 GCA_024653225.1 Bacillota bacterium
GACCGCCGTGGGCTCGTCGAGGACCAGCACCTCGGCCCCCCTGTACAGAACCTTGACTATCTCCACGCGCTGCTGTTGGCCCACTGAAAGCTCCGAGACCGCGCTGTCGGGATTGACCACGAACCCGTAGTCCTCGCACAGCCCCTGGATCTTCTTCCGGGCCTCGCGAAAGTCTATTATGCCGCCGGCGCTCGGTTCGCCGCCGAGGATCACGTTCTCCAGCACCGTAAACCTCGGTATGAGCATGAAATGCTGGTGCACCATGCCTATCCCGAGGCGAATCGCGTCCCTCGGGCCCGACAGGGCCACCGGCCGGCCCTCGATCATGATTCGCCCCGAGTCCGGTTGGTACAGCCCGGTGAGGATCTTCATGAGGGTACTCTTGCCCGCGCCGTTCTCGCCTACGAGCGCGTGTATCTCGCCTCTCGATATCTCGAGGTCTACGTTCTCGTTGGCCGTCACGTTCGGGAATCTCTTGGTAATGCCCTTGAGGGTTATCACGGGCCGACCTCCAGTCGCGATTCCCGCAAAACGGGGGTGGAAGCGCCTCCTTCCACCCCCGCGCCGATACCTGAGTTACTTGAGGTTCTTCAGGAACTCATCCAGGGTGGGCTTGTCGAAGGGCACCTTGATCTCCCCCGCTATTATCTTCTTCTTGATCTCCTCGAGCTTCGGCTCGATGTCCTTGATGAGTTCCTTGTTTATGTCATTGACCGCGTAACCGACCCCGTCGTCGGCCAGGCCGAATATCTTGTAGCCGCCCTCGAACTTGCCGTTGACCAGCAGGCTTATCGTGTCGTACACCGCCACGTCAACCCGCTTCAGCATGCTCGTCAGGACGTACGGCTGCTGCTCGGGCTTTGCCGTCAGCGTCTGGTCGGCGTCAACCCCGATGGCGAACTTCTTCTTGCTCGCCGCGGCTTCAATGACGCCGATCCCCGAGGCCCCTGAGGCATGGTACACGACGTCAGCTCCCCAGTTCAACTGGGCGTTCGTCAATTCCTGCCCGCGAACCGGGTCCTTGAAGGCGTCGCCGGTCGTACCGATGTACTCGGACTTCCACGTGACCTTCGGGTTGGCGTACTTCGCGCCGGCGAGGTATCCCGCTTCAAACTTCTCGATGAGGGGGATCTTCATCCCGCCCACGAAACCGATCTTGTTGGTCTTCGTCTTGAGCGCGGCTGCGGCGCCCACCAGGAACGAGCCCTCCTGCTCCTGGAACAACAAGCACCGGACGTTGGAATCGGCCTTCAGGTCCGCTATGAACCCGTCCACCAGCCCGAACTTGACGTTCGGGTACTCGCCGGCCACCTTCGCCACGTGGTCGGTGAACAGGAACCCGATGCCGAGTATCAGGTCGTACTTGTCCTCGGCAAGGAGTCTCAGCAGCTGTTCCCTGTTCTCGCCGCCCGCCGAAGGCTCGAGGTACTTCGTTTCTATCTTGTCCGCGAACTCCTTCTCCGCCTTCTCGAGTCCGGCATACGCCATGTCGTTGAACGACTTGTCACCGCGCCCGCCGACGTCGAAGACGAGGCCCACCTTCAGCTTCTTGGGCGGCTCCGGCTTGGGCGCTTGTGCCGGCGGCGCCTGCTCGGCCGGCTTCTGCTCCGCCGGCTTCGCCTCCTCGGCTTTCCGGGCGCAGCCCGCCGCCATGCTCACCAACAGTGTCATCGCGAGCAGGACGATCGCGGCGCGCTTGAGGCTGGACATTCGAGAATCCCCCTCCCTGTCGGTCCCCGGGCATACCCCGAGAAACACTCACTTATCCGTCCATCTATTCCACCACGAACGGCTCGTTTCCTCTAAGGGCGCGGCACCGCGAATCGGTGACCGCCTGCCCCGACGACCACCCACGGCGTCCGGGAGGAACACGCCGCGGCGATTGTGAATGTGTCCAGTCGGGTCGCGTTCCCAATCGTGCGGGATCGCGCCGGGGGAGGCGGGTTCGGTTGGAGGTGTCCATTGACCGGTTCGAGGGCGACTGGGCGGTACTAGTCTGCGGAAGCACCACGTTCACGTTTCCCAGGGACCTGCTCCCCAGCGGGGCCCGCGAAGGAGACGTGCTTCGGTTCATCCTGGAGGTTGACGCCGAGGCGACCAAGCGATTGCGCAGTCGTATATTGAAGCTGGAAGAAGACCTCTTTCGCTGACGCGCGGGGGGAATACGCTTGAGGAACCAGCGCCGGGTCCTCCGTCTCGCGATCGTCGTGTTCGCACTCGTCCTCCTGGCCGGACGGGCATACCTCGGCCGTCCGCCGCTGGACTCGGGCCCGAGTGCGCCGGGCACCGGGGGCACCGCGCGGCCGGACGCACCCGGCGGCGCCCTCAGGGTGCACTTCATTGACGTCGGGCAGGGCGACGCCATCCTCGTCCAGTTGCCGAACGGGCGCGCTATGCTCGTGGACGCCGGCGAAGCGGCGAACGCTCCCACTGTGGTACGTTACCTGCGCGCGCACGGTGTCAAGACGATAGATTACCTCGTAGCCACTCACCCGCACGCGGATCACATCGGGGGCATGGCGGCGATCCTGGATTCCTTCGAGGTGAGGGACGTGTACATGCCCCGGTCCTCCCACACAACGAACGTGTACGAGGATCTGTTGACCGCGATCAAGGCAAAGGGGTTACTGGTGACCGAGGCGCGCGCGGGTCGGGAGGTGCCGGCGGGCCCCGGCGTCGAGATAGTGTTCGCCGCGCCGCGCGGCGGGGACTACCGCGACGCCAACGATTGGTCGGCCGTGCTCAGGATCTCGTGCGGTCACACGTCGTTCCTGTTGGCCGGCGACGCCGGCTCCAAGTCCGAGGGCGAGATGTTGGTCTCCGGGAGGGTCTCCCTCCGCGCGGACGTGCTGAAGGTCGCCCACCACGGCAGCGGCACGTCCACCACGCCGGAGTTCCTGGCGGCGGTGGCCCCAAGGTACGCGGTAATCAGCGTGGGAAGCGACAACCCGTTCGGCCACCCGTCTCCGCGCACCGTCGAGCGGCTCCTGGCCGTTGGAGCGGAGGTCTTCAGGACGGACCTCCACGGCACGATCGTGATCGAGTCGGACGGCTCCAACCTGGGCGTCAAGAAGGAGAGAGAGGGGTAGGCCCTCACCCGGCGATGCCGGGTGCTGCCGCGACGCCGAGCACCGCGGCGCCCTCGACGGCGCCCCGCTTCAATTCGAGCAGCGCCAGGTTGGCATCCTCGAGTCGGTACTGTCTCACCTCGGTCTTCACCGGGATATCGGCCGCCACCTCCATGAACTCCACTGCGTCCCGTCTCGTAGCGTTCGCCACGCTCCGGATCGTCTTCTCCCAGTACAGGCGCTCGTACGTGAAGGCCGGCACCCCATCGAGGCGCACAGCGTTCACCGCCAGGGTCCCGCCCCTTCGCAGGATCCGCAGCGCCTCGGGGATTAGGTACCCGACGGGCGCAAATGTTATGGCCCTGTCCGCCGCAAAAGGGGGATCCTCGCCCGCAATGCCCGTCCAGGAGGCACCGAGGCGCTCCGCCATGAGCCTGTGGCGCTCGCTCCTCGAGAATACCAACACATCGCAGCCCCAGTGCCTGGCCACCTGGATGACTATGTGGGCCGACGAGCCGAATCCGAAGATCGCGAGCCTCTCGCCCGGACGTAGTCCACACACCTTGAGCGACCGGTACCCGATAATGCCGGCGCAGAGCAACGGCGCCGCCTCCAGGTCGCCGAACGTGTCGGGCAGCGGGACGACGAACTCCGCCGGCGCCACGACGTATTCCGCGTACCCGCCGTTCCGGTGAAGCCCCGTGAATTCCGCTCGCTCGCACAGGTTTTCGTCGCCGGACAGGCAGTAGGCGCACCTGCCGCACGCCCTGAAGAGCCACGGTATTCCGACGCGCACACCGGGGCGCACGGCGTACCGATCGCCCGGTTCGCCCCGCGGGCTTGCCGGGGTCCCCGCAGGTCCCACCTCGTCCACCACGCCGACCACCTGGTGACCTGGCACGATCGGCAGCGCCGCCGGGAGGTCTCCCTCCACGGTGTGCAGGTCGGTGTGGCACACGCCGCACGCGGCTACCCGCACGCGTACCTCTCCCACCCCCGGGACGGGGTCCGGTACGGCCTCCAGGCGCAGTGGGCCCTCCTCGATCGGGTCGGGTTTGCGCAGAACCATCGCCTTCACAGTCGTCCCTCCGCTTCCAAGTCACACGACTCCTCGGTCACAGGCAAAGGCGCTTCACGAGCATGGTCCCGTAGCTCCCGCGCGGGAGAAAGAAGGTGACCGTGAGCCGGGCCTTCCCCGGGTTCAACTCGTCCGGCGCTTCTTCCCCGACCAGCAGTTCCCGCGGGAAAACGACGACGTCCCGGGGCGACGGCTTGAAGAACGCCTGCCTCAG
>JANLGA010000077.1 GCA_024653225.1 Bacillota bacterium
TCCGGCCTGTTGGTCGCGGCCGGACGTGCTCGACCCCGCGCTCCTTCGGCCCGGCCGGTTCGACAGGCAGATAGTGATTGACAGGCCCGACCTGAAGGGCAGGGTGGAGATACTGAAGGTCCACTCCAAGGGAAAGCCGCTGGACAAAGGCGTGGACTTCCAGACCCTCGCGAAGCGCACGCCCGGGTTCACCGGGGCGGACATCGAGAACCTGATGAACGAGGCCGCGTTGCTCGCCGCCAGGAGGCGAAAGCGGAAGATCGGGATGGACGAACTCGAAGAATCAATTGACAGGGTCCTGGCGGGGCCCCAGCGCAAGAGCAGGATCATCAGCGACAAGGAGAAGAGGGTCATAGCCTACCACGAGGCGGCCCACGCCCTCGTGGCCAGGAAGCTGCGGAATACCGACCCCGTGCACAAGGTCTCGATCATCCCGAGGGGTGCCGCCCTGGGCTACGTGCTGCAGCTCCCGATCGAGGACAGGTACCTGGTCATGAGGGCGGAGATCCTCGACCGGATTTCCGTTACCCTCGCGGGTCGAGCGGCCGAAGAGATGGTCTTCAACGAGGTGTCCACGGGCGCCTCGGATGACCTCGAGAAGGCCACCAAGATGGTCAGGAAGATGATAATGGAATTCGGGATGAGCACCGAGCTCGGTCCTCTGACCTTCGGCAACAAGCAGGACCTCGTGTTTCTCGGGCGGGACATCGCGAGGGACCGCAATTACAGTGAAGAGGTGGCGGCGGCGATAGACAAGGAAGTGAGGCAGATAGTCACCACCTGCTACAACCGGGCCAAGGAAGTGTTGAGCGAGAACAGGAAGAAGCTCGACCTCATCGCGGAGACCCTCATCGAGCGGGAGACACTGGAGGGGCCGGATCTCGAGGAACTGCTCAACGGTTCGCCGAGTGAGAAGGAAGCCGGTTCGGCGTAAGCGGACCGGGCAGTAACCGGCGGCCCGCCGACGGCGGGCCGTTCCTCATTGTGGGGCGCTTCGGACAGAGGAATCACTTCGGCGTGGAGAGAATAATCGCGCGGTGTTCCCGGATACCGGGTCCCGTCGCAGGGACACTAGGAATACAATCGGGCGGCAGAGCGCGGAGGAAGACAGATGAACCGGGTTTTCTCCCGTACGACCCTCGGGAACGGAGTAAACGTGTATACCTATCGCACCGGGAAATTCAAGACCAACATGGTCAAGGTGTTCCTGCACAATCCGCTCACGCGGGACCTGGTGACGAGAACGGCGCTCGTCCCCGCGGTGCTCAAGCGCGGGTGTCTCGGATTCGAGACGTCGAGGGAGATATCGAGGCACCTCGACGGCCTGTACGGTGCAAGGCTCGACGCGGGGGTTTTCAAGCTGGGGGACAGCCACGTCATCCAGGTGGGGATAGAAGTGGTGAATCCCCGGTTCGTTCGCGAGAGCGAAGACCTGACGGAACGGGCAATTGAGTTCCTGAGCAGGATCGTCTTTCAGCCCGTGACCGAGGGGGGCGCTTTCAAGCGGGAGTACGTCGCCCAGGAGAAGGACGTCCTCTCCCGGGAGATCGCCGCAGTCATCAATGAAAAATCGAGGTACGCTCTCATCCGCTGCGTCCAGGAAATGTTCCGGGGCGACCCGTTCGGAATGCACGAGCTCGGGTTTTCCGATGACATCCCGCTAATAGACGGCGCCGGGCTCTTTCAAGTGTACGAGAGGACGATCGAGGAAAGCCCCATCGAAGTGTGCGTGGTCGGAGACGTGGACGAAGACTCCGCAGTGCGCATGGTGGAGCAGTCATTCGGGACGGCCCCGAGGCGCGGCTCCCGGGTGCGGCAAACCGTCCGGGCGCACGCGACACCCGAGCCGAGACTGGTGGTCGAGCACCAAGATGTCAGCCAGGCGAAGCTGTGTCTCGGTTTTGCCGTGGACATGTCCGGCCCCGACGCTCTGTACCGGGCGATGTTCTACGACGGTATTCTCGGCGGATTCGTTCACTCGAAGCTCTTCACGAACGTGCGCGAGAAGGCGGGATTGGCCTACTATGCCAGCTCCCTGCTCAACCCGGTCAAAGGCTTCCTGGTGGTGACGTCCGGAATAGATGCCTCAAAGTACGAGGAGGCGCTGGGCATCATAATGCGGCAGGCCGAAGACATCAAGGACGGGAACGTGTCGGAATCCGAGATGGATTTCACCCGGAAGGCGCTCGTCAACAGGGTGCTCTCGTGGGAGGACAGTGCCGCGTCGAAGATAGCGTCGTTCGTCGAGATGCTGGCGATGGGTTGCGTCCAGGGTCTCGAAGAAAGGATACGGGCGATAGAGCGGGTCTCGCGCGACGAAGTGATCGAGGCGGCCCAGGGCGTGAAGCTCGACACCATCTATTTCTTGCGAGACCACGGTGACGCTTAGCGGTGGGGTCGTCGGGGGTGGAGAAGGTTGAAAGGCCGAGTGGTCGGACATACCGGCCTCGAAGAAGAGACCCACGTCGCTCGACTTGACAACGGGCTTCCGGTCTACGTCCTGCCGAAACCCGGATACAACAAGAAGTATGCGACGTTCGCGGTCAAGTACGGCTCCATTGACAGCAGGTTCCGACCCCCGGGGTCGGGGGTAATAGAGGTGCCGGCCGGCATAGCCCATTTCCTGGAACACAAGTTGTTCGAACAGAAGAAGGGAAACATCTTCGACGACTTCGCCGAGCTCGGGGCGTCGGCGAACGCATACACGACGTACACCACGACCACCTACCTGTTCTCCACGACGGACAACTTCTACGAGTGCCTCAGGATACTACTACGATTCGTCCAGGAGCCCTATTTCACCGACGAAGAGGTCGCCAAGGAGAAGAGTGTCATCGAGCAGGAGATCAGGATGTACGAAGACATGCCGGAGGTGAGGGTCGGATCCAACCTGATGAGGGCGCTTTACCACGATCATCCGGTCAGGGTTGACGTGGTGGGCACCGTGGATTCGATAAGGCGGATAACCAAGGAAATGCTCTACACGTGCTATGATACGTTCTACCGACCCGAGAACATGGCGGTGCTCGTCGTGGGGGACGTGGACCCGGGCAGGGTCTTCGACGAGGTGGCGGCGGCGACCGAATTCGGGGGCCGCAGGGGCGGCGGCGACGTCGAGAGGTTGTTTCCCGACGAACCGGCCCATGTGAAAGAGGAAAGGATAGTCCAGGACATGGTCGTGGCTGCGCCCCTCCTGGAGATCGGTTTCAAGGACACCGCCGACGCGGCGAGTGGAACCGCCCTGCTCCGCCGCGAGGTTGCTACGAAAGTCCTGCTCGAAGCGATGTTCGGTAAGGGTTCCGACATCTACACGAGGCTCTACGAGATGGGGCTCATTGACGAGAAGTTCGGGGCGGCATACGAATCGGAGCTCGAATTCGCGGCTTCCTTCGTGGGCGGTGAATCCAAGGATCCCGACCGCCTGCACGACTTGGTCATGGAGCACATAGAAAAGACCAAGATGTCCGGCCTGGAGGAAGCGGCCGTCGAGCGCGCGCGACGGAAGCTGATGGGGGAGTTCGTCTTCCTGTTCAACTCGCCGGAAAGAATGGCCTACCGGTTCAACTCTTATCTCTTCAAGGGGATTGACCCGTTTTCCTACGCCGAAGCACTCGGCGGTCTCACGGCCGACGACGTGCTGACCAGACTGCGAGAACACCTCGATAGGTCGAGGCACGCAGTCTCGATAATCCGCCCCAAGGGGAATCAATAGGTTACCCGGGAGGGACCGGAGTGGGAGTCATAGTTCTTGACGGGCTGAGCTTGTCCATCGAAGGCGTCGTGTCGGTGGCCCGGGACGGGGCCCGGGTCGAGCTCGCACGGTCCGCCGAGGAACGCGTCGCCGCTTCGCGGGACGTCGTAGAACGGGCGCTGTCGGAAGGGCGCACGGTTTACGGGGTCACGACGGGATTCGGGAAGATGAGCGAAGTGCGAATCGGAGGAGACGAAGTCGAGACGCTTCAGAGGAACCTCATAATGAGTCACTGCACCGGCGTGGGAGAACCGATGGACGAGGAGTGCGTGCGGGCCGCGATGCTCTTGCGGGCGAACGCTCTCGCCCGGGGGAACTCCGGCGTCAGGGTCTCGACGCTGAAGACGCTGCTCCAGATGTTGAATGCCGGTGTGCACCCCGTCGTGCCCGCCAAGGGGTCGCTGGGAGCCAGCGGCGACCTTGCGCCGTTGGCCCACCTATGCTCGGTCATGCTGGGCGAAGGGGAAGCATTTTGCCGCGGGCGGAGGCTCCCGGGTGTGGAGGCGCTGCGCCTCGCCGGCATCGAGCCCGTCGTGCTGAAGGCTAAGGAGGGCCTGGCCCTGGTGAACGGGACCCAGGTGATGACCGCGGTCGGTTGCCTGGCGGTGTTCGATGCCGGAACGCTCGCTAAGACCGCGGATATAGCCGCGGCCCTCAGCCTCGAGGCGCTGCAGGGTATTCCCGACGCTTTCGGCGAAGCCGTGATGGGGGCCCGGCCCCACAGGGGAGCGATCGAATCCGCGCGGAACCTGAGGCGGCTGACGGCCGGAAGCACCCTGACCACTGTGCCGGGCCGGCCGAGGGTGCAGGACGCCTACGCCCTGAGGTGCGCTCCGCAGGTCCACGGGGCCGCGAGGGACGCGATCCGCCACGCCGCCTCCGTCCTCGAGGTGGAGATCAACTCCGCGACTGATAATCCGCTCGTGCTCGGGGAGTCCATCGTCTCCGGCGGCAACTTTCACGGCGAGCCCGTCGCGATGGTCCTCGACTACCTCGGTATAGCCGTCTCGGAGCTCGCGAACATATCGGAGCGGAGGATAGAGCGGCTTGTGAACCCGGCGCTCAGCGGGTTGCCGACGTTCCTCGCTTTCCAGGGCGGTCTGAACTCGGGTCTCATGATGGTGCAATACACCGCCGCGGCGCTCGTGTCGGAGAACAAGATCCTTGCGTCGCCGGCCAGCGTTGATTCGATCCCGTCGTCCGCCAACCAAGAAGACCACGTGAGCATGGGCGAGATCGCGGCCAGGAAAGCCCGCGAAATAGCCTGGAACACGTCGAACGTAATTGCGATGGAGCTGCTGACCGCCGCCCAGGCGCTGGAGTTCCGCGACCCGGGTAAGGCGGCCCCCGGCACGAAGGCCGCTTATGACCTGGTACGAAGTACGTCTCCCGCAGTCGTCGCCGACAGGCCCCTCGCGCCGGACATCGCGGCGGTTCGGGACATGGTCGTCCGGGGGAGATTCATCGAGGCCGTCGCGCGGGTAGTCGGTCCCCTGGACTAGGGGTGCCGTAATACTGCGGCCTCACCGGGAATAGGCTTTACGGGCGCCCGGCGGAACAACGGGCGCCCCGAGGTCGCCGGGGGGTCGTAGAATGATCGTGCACTTGGGGCGGAGGTCGGGCATCGCCCTCGTAGCTGCGGCCGCGCTCGCCGCGGCCTCATTCGCTCTAATGTTCGAGGTGGAGATCTCGCGGGAGTATGTCGAGGCGCGTCTCGTTGAGTTGTCGTGGGGTGAGGGGGAGGGCCAAATACCGGTTCGCATCTCGCGCGATGGAACCGCGTTCGGATTGAGGTGTTTCTGCACGGATCGAACCGGCGCGGTCTACGCGGCCGACTGGGAAAGGGGGCGGGTGTTGAAATTCGACACCGCCGGACAGTTAGTCGCGACGATTGACGTCGGGCGGAGGAGCGTCGGTGCCGACGACATGGCGGTATCACCCTCGGGCGACATCCTCCTCGCGGACAATTCCGCGCCCGAGGTGCTCCGGATACCTTGGGAATCGGCTCCGGTAGTGATCTGGAGCGGGAAGTCCGGAACCCGGGACATCTCCACCGTGGAGTGGGTTCGTGCGGGCGATCAAGGGACGGTCTACATATCAATCGCGGCACTGGGTGAAGACGGATTGCACAGGCGGCTAATCCGCGTGGGCGAGAGAGGGAACCAGGAGACGGTCGCGTCATTCACGGTGACGCCGTCCGGGGAATCGAGCTGGACGGGTTTCACGGGCCGCCCCGACGGCCCCGCAGTGTGTTTCCAGCTGTCGAGGCGGGGGGGCTTCTTCGTGGGCCAGGAAGTGATAGCGTCCCCGACTGGAAACGTGCGCCGGTACGGGTGGGACGGGAAACCGCGCGCCGAGTACAGGGTGGATGTGCGGACGACACCCGCCGTCGTGTCGCTGCTCGGGGACGACCTGGCGGGACGGCTGTACGTGGGACTGGACCTGGGCACGGGACGCGGGGAGGTCGTCGTCTGCGACGGGGGCGACGCCCCTGCCGCCAGGATCCCCGCCCCGTTCGCCTCGAAGGTGCGTTGCAGCGTGTACGCGAGGGTGGACGCGGATGGGACGGTTCACCTGGCGGACGCGGGTGTGCACGGGGCGGCGATCAGGAGTCTGGTGCCGCGCCGGAGGATGTTGATAGCCAAGCGTTGAACTATCGTGGGCGGTGTGCGAAAGGCCCTTTGCGGGCGCGGAACGGACAAGCCCGGGAGGAGTGTGCGTACGTGACGGCGGACATGGTTGTCGTGAACGTCGGGCAGCTTCTGACCATGTCCGGGCCCTCCCGGCCGAGAAGCGGCCGGGAAATGCGGGACCTGGGCATAGTGAACCACGCATACGTCGCGGCGCGTGACGGGACGATCGTCCGGGTGGGGCCGATGGCCGAGCTTCACCACCACGTGGCTCCGGGCCCCGGTGCGTTGGTGATCGACGCTGCCGGCGGTGTCGTAACCCCCGGGTCTATCAGCCCGGGGGTTACGACACCGCCGGGCTGATAGACCCGCATACTCACCTTGTTTTCGCGGGGTGGAGGGCCCGGGAATTCACCTTGAGACTCGAGGGAGCCTCCTACCTGGAGATCCTCGAATCCGGCGGCGGCATAATCAGCACGGTCCGGAACACGCGCGCCGCATCCGAACGCCGTCTTCTGGATGACGTACTCGACAGGCTGGACCTGTTCTTGGCGGCCGGAACGACGACCGTTGAGATCAAGAGTGGGTACGGCCTGGAAACCGGGGAAGAGATGAAGTGCCTCAGGGTGATCTCGGCGGCGGGGAGGATCCATCCCGTGGACGTCGTTCCGACCTTCATGGGGGCGCATGCGATCCCGCCGGAGTTCGGCCGGGACGCCGCAGGGTACGTGGAAGTACTCGTGCGGGAGATGATACCCGCGGTCGCGCGAGCGGGCCTGGCGAAGTACGCGGACGTGTTCTGCGAGAAGGGCGTCTTCGGGGTCGAGGAATCGCGCCGGATCTTGCTTGAGGCGAAACGATTCGGGATGGGCGCCAAGATACACGCGGACGAGCTGTCGTGCCTGGGAGGCGCCGAGCTCGCGGCCGAGGTCGGCGCGGTTTCCGCCGAGCATCTGCTGATGTCGTCGCAGCGAGGCCTCGAGATGATGAGGGACGCGGGCTGCGTCGCGGTGCTGTTGCCCGTCGTGCCCTTCTTCCTGGGGCAGGAGGGGTACGCCCCCGCGAGGAAGATGATAGACATGGGACTGCCGGTGGCCCTGGCCACGGATTTCAACCCGGGCACTTCCACGGCCCAGGGCATTCCGCTCGTGATGACTATGGCTTGCGCCATGATGAAGATGAGTCCGGAGGAGTGCTTCACGGCGGCGACGGTGAACGCCGCGTGGGCGATAGGTTTGGGGGACCGCCTGGGCAGCCTGGAGCCGGGGAAGCAGGCGGACCTCGTGGTGTTCTCGGCGGAGACCTACCACGAGGTGCCCTACAGGTTCGGAGCCAACCTGGCCCGTCACGTGATCAAGCGGGGCAAGCTCGTGGCTTCCAACGGGAAGGTCGAGAGATACGCAAGGAACTCGGGAGCGCAAGGAGGTTCCGCCGGACAATGAACGAAGGGATAAGGCCCGGTTCTCTGACGCTGGACGAATTCCTGGACCGGGTGGCCGCTGGGACGCCCGCACCGGGGGGAGGGAGCGCCTCCGCACTGGCCGGCGCAGTGGGCGCCGCCCTCTCTTCGATGGTGGCGAACCTGACCATCGGCCGTGCGAAGTTCGCCGACAGGGAGACCGCGATGAGGCGGATACTCGAGGGCGCCGACCGGGCGCGGTCCGAGTTGACGCAGCTCATCGAGGAGGACATGCGGGCGTTTGACCGCGTCATGGAGGCGTACCGACTCCCGCGGGGCACCCCCGAGGAGGCCGCGGCGAGGAAAGAGGCGATCCAGGGCGCGCTAAAGGGGGCTTGCGAGTGTCCCCTGCGGGTGATGAGGCTCTCGCTGGAATGCCTGATGCTGGCCGAAGAGGCCGCCGCCGGCGGCAACCCGAACGCCGTCAGCGACTGCGGTGTCTCGGGGCTTCTCCTGCGGGCGGCCGTGGAGGGCGCCGGGTACAACGTCCTGATAAACCTGGCAAGCATCGA
>JANLGA010000078.1:0-7108 GCA_024653225.1 Bacillota bacterium
GGCACGTGGAAGGCGCCGCCCACCGCCGCCCGGTCCGCCCATAGCGGTCGGGGTCGGCGGGTACGGCGGCGCCGCGCCCGCTCACCGTAGTGCACTCCGATCGCGGGACGCCCCCTCCGGGGCGCTCACTCCAATCGCTTCATCTCCTTGTTGAGACGCTTGATTATCCTCTTCTCCAGCCGAGATATGTAAGACTGCGATATGCCCAACAAGTCGGCCACGTCCTTCTGAGTCCGCTCGACACCGTCCCTGAGCCCGAAGCGCAATTCGACTATCGCCCTCTCCCTCCCCGACAGCTTCGTCAACGCCTTCCTGAGGAGGGAACGGTTGACTTCCTCCTCCAGGTCCCTGTATATTATGTCCTCGTCCGTGCCCATCACGTCGGACAGGAGCAGTTCGTTGCCGTCCCAATCCACGTTGAGGGGTTCGTCGAACGATATCTCGTGACGGATCTTGCTGGTCCTTCTCAGGTACATCAGGATCTCATTCTCGATGCATTTGGACGCGTATGTCGCGAGCTTGATCCTCTTGTCGGGGTCGAAGGTGCTGACCGCCTTTATCAGTCCGATGGTTCCTATGGAGACCAGGTCTTCTATCATGATCCCCGTATTCTCGAATTTCCTGGCGATGTAAACGACCAGCCTGAGGTTTCTCTCGATCAGGATACCCTTGACGTCGGGATCGCCGCTGCGCAGCCTGCCCATCAGGAAAGCCTCCTCATCGAGGCTCAGGGGCGGCGGCAGCGCCTCGGTGGACCCCACGTACTGCGCGTAAGGCATCCAGTGGATGCCCGCGACCCGCATCGCCTTGGCCAGGACCAGTCGCAGGTACAGCCTGACCCTCGCTGCAAACACCGGCAAGACGATCACCTCACCCTGTTTCGGTGACGACCTCGAGGATGTCGGGGTGAAGGAGGGCGTTGTAAAGCCCATCCGGGCACAACGGCCCCCTGCAAACGGCCACGACGCCGCGCGTCGGCGCATATTCCCTGCCCTTGCATTCGACCACGATGGAATCGGGGCGGAAACCTATCATGATCCCGCGGTCCTCCCCGAGAGTGGTGAACGGCAGGACTCTCATGCGCGACAGGAAACGGCAGTTCGACGAGCAAGCCAGCGCGGCGAGGTCCCCTGAAGCGACGGCGTCGCGCACGCCCTCGGGAATCAGCGCTCGGATCGCCGAGTACTCGGCCACCAGTACCGGATCCCCCGTCACGGGGTCGGCCAGTCGGTTCCCGGTGTCAACGAAGCCCGTCATCTCGGCCACTGCGCCGTCGAGCACGACCCTCACGCGGAGCCGGCCGGCGTCGAGTTGCCGACGCCTCTTGAGCAGTCCGCTCGCGCTCCTCGCGCCGGAGACCGCCAGCGGCGTGGCGACCGCCAGCGCCCACCACTTGAGTGGGTATACCCAAGCGCGGGTCCCGTAGGAAGCCGCCCACGCCGCCATCGTGGCCCCGGCCACCAAGAACGAGAAGGTGACCGCACACGCCGTGAGCCTGATCCATCTCTGCGCGTTCCGGGCTCCGAAGGCGATGACCACCATTACGAAGGCCACGATCAGCTTGGCCCACGCCGATTCCATCGCGGGGCTCCCCGTCCAAGCGGCCGCGACGGAATAGCACGCCCCGACGGCGGAGGCGGCGGCTATCTTCGTCGCCGGGGCCCTGGTGTCGGTGAACCTCGATGTCCCCCACAGGATCAGGGCATTCATCGCGAAGTTTATCGCGAACAGGACATCCCCGTACACGTACTCAGCCATCCCGGACACCCGGAGTCAGAGTGCGTGGGTGTGCACCCCCGCCTTCTCAATTATAAAGACGGCGTGGCCCCGGTGGATGTCACCCCGTGATGGCGAAAAAGTCGAGCCCGCGACGCAATGTCGCGGGCGATGTAGGCGGGCGCGTCGTATACTTACTGGTCCGCCGCCTTCCTCCTCAAGAAAGCCGGTATTTCGAGGTCGTCCTCGGGAAAGGTCCTGACGTCGAATCCCGGTTCTCTCTTCTTGCCGAGCGCCTGGTCAAATCCGGTCGCGATCACGGTTATTCGTACCTGATCTTTCAGGCTCTCGTCTATGACGGCGCCGAATATGATGTTCGCATCCGGGTCGGCGACGGAGGAGATCACTTCCGCCGCCTCGTTCACCTCGAAGAGGGTGAGGTCCGGTCCCCCGGTAATGTTCAGGAGCACCCCCCTGGCCCCGTCAATCGAGGTCTCCAGGAGCGGACTGGACACCGCGAGTTTGGCCGCTTCGACCGACCTGTTCTCGCCCGAGGCCGTACCGATGCCCATGAGGGCGGACCCGGTGTCCGACATTATCGTCCGAACGTCGGCGAAATCCAGGTTGATGAGCCCCGGCACCGCGACCAGGTCCGATATGCCTTGGACGCCCTGCCTCAGGATGTCGTCTGCGATCCTGAACGCCTCCAGTATTGGCGTGTTCCTGTCCACGACCTGGAGAAGCCTGTCGTTGGGAATGGTGATCAACGTATCCACGCTCTGCCTGAGGTGTTCGATCCCCTTCTCGGCGACGGACATCCTCCGCTTGCCCTCGAACGTGAATGGTTTCGTCACGACGCCGACGGTGAGCGCGCCCGCCTCCTTGGCGGCCTCGGCGACTATGGGTGCTCCTCCGGTCCCGGTGCCCCCGCCCATGCCGGCAGTGATGAAGACCATGTCCGACCCCTGCAGAGCCCTCGCTATCTCCTCGCGGCTCTCCTCCGCAGCCTGCCTGCCTATTTCGGGGTTGGCCCCGGCGCCGAGTCCCTTCGTGAGGTTCGCGCCTATCTGTATCTTGTGCATAGCGTTGGACAGCGTGAGGGCCTGCGCGTCAGTGTTGATGGCGATGAAATCCACGCCCTTCAGCCCGGCCGCTATCATGCGGTTCACCGCGTTGTTCCCGCCGCCGCCGATCCCGACGACCCTGAGCTTGGCGAATCGCTCCACTTCCAGGTCAAGATCAAGCACTGCGGTCCCCTCCCGAATCAAAACAATTCCCTGAACGCCTTCCGCACGCGCCCGAGGAAAGAGCCGTCGGCCCGCGAGTCCTTCCTGGACTGCGTGCGGGCCCTGTCCTTACCGGCAAACAGCACGAGCCCCACAGCCGTCGCGAAAGCGGGCCCGGACACGATGTCCCTCAGCCCCTCGACCCCTTCGGGCGATCCCAATCTGACCGGCATGTCCAAGACCTGCGCACAGAGGCCGGCCATCCCCTTCATCTGGGACGATCCCCCGGTCAGGACGGCTCCCCCGGGAATGACGCTCGGGTACCCGGATTTCTTGAGCTCCTTCGAAACGAGGCCGAAGATCTCTCTCGCGCGGGCCTCGATGATGGACGACAACAACTTCAAAGGGACCTCGCGCTTCCCGATCCCACCCATGGTGGAGATCGTTACCGAAGCGTCCGCATCCCCTTCTTCTCCGATGAATCCGTACTCGATTTTTATCCTGTCGGCCTGGTTGGTCGGTGTGCGGAGGCCCACCGCGACGTCGTTGGTGATGTGGTCCCCCCCGACCGGGACCACTGCGGCGTACCAGAGACTGCCCTGCGCGAATATCGCCACGTCTGTCGTGCCGGCCCCCACGTCCACCACCGCGACGCCCAGTTCCTTCTCCGCCGCCTGGAGGACGGATTCCCCCGACGCCAGGGGCGACAGCACGATGTCATCCACTTCGAAACCGGCCTTGTACACGCTCCGCAGGAGGTTCTGTACGGACGTGACTGCGCCGGTAACTATCTGCGCCTCGACCTCCAGCCGCACACCCATCATCCCGACGGGGTCCTTAACGCCGTCGTAGCCGTCAACCACGAATTCGCGGGGGAGTACGTGGATGACCTCCCTGTCGGAAGGCAGACTGAACACGCGGGCCGCCTCGATCACTCGCTGCACGTCTGATTCCGTGATCTCGCGGTCCTCGGCGGTGACCGCGACGACGCCCCTATTGTTGAAGGACGCGATGTGCGAGCCCGAAATCGAGAGGTGTACCGACTTCGCCGTCACGCCGGCCATTCGCTCGGCGCGGCCGACGGCGTCCTGGACCGAACGCGCCGTCCCCTCCATATCCACGACGACGCCCTTCCGCATCCCCGTATTGGGAGCGACCCCGACGCCGATGACGGTCGGGGTCCCCTGGTCCAGCTGCGCTACGACCGCCGCGACCTTGCTGGTCCCGACATCCAGCCCCACGACGAAATCGCGCGGCGGCAAGTCTCCCCACCTCCAGAGAACGCCCTCCGTCCTGCCACTACATTCAACGCGAGGGACCGTTTCCCTTTTGCCCGCTCTCGTGCAGGACGACCCGGGCGGCGGGGATGTTGAGCCTCTTCAGCAATAGGCGCCGGATGACGCCGAGGTTCAAGAACACCCTGTAGCCGAACGCGAAGAGCGCGGCGTAGTAAAGCTCCACGCCGAGCCGGTCCCCGATGTACGTGAGGACGGCCGCCAGCAGAGAGTTCGCGGCGAATCCGGTCACGAACACGGTGACGTCGTAGTTACCCTCGAGTCCGGCCCGGAGTCCACCGAATACCGAGTCCAGTGCCGCAAGGAACGCCACCGACATGTAGCGCGCGTAGAACATCGGCACCTTGACCGGAATGTTGTAGCCCAGGATGACCCCGAGAACGAGGCCGGCGAGCACTACCCACATGTCAGCCACCCTTCTTCTGCGCCTGAGCGTACCTGAAGATCGTGCTGCCCCCAAAAGCCGGCACCTCCAGGCGCTCTCCTCGCTTGACGGTAACTTCGATGCCCCACAGGCCGAGATTGTCAACGATGCCGCCCCTCGTCTTGAGCCCGGCTTCCAGCGTTTGGGGATCGCCTATCGCGGTGATGGTGATCGGGGGGGCGATCCGCACACCGTTCACGGAAATCGTCGGCCCCACGCAGCGGATCTCCGTTTTGGATATGACCCGCTGACCGTTAATGGAGAGCGCCTCCGCGCCCGCCGCCCTCAGCTCGTTGACGACGCTCAGGATGTCGTCGTCGTGTATGATGAATGCGTTGGGGTCGTCACCGGGCAAGCTCGGCCTCTTCGAATCGTCCATGACCACGGTGACGCCCGGCCCCTCCAGGGCGGTGAGCCCGGCCATCATCTGCGCCGCTTGGAGTTGATCGGTGAGCGTGGCTATGACGTTCTTCCCCTCGGCCATCTCCGCGAGCTTGCCCCGGAGGTCCGCCACTTCTTGCTGAAGATCGGCCCGCTCTTTCTCGGCATCGCGCAGCCTGCGCGCGAGCTCCTCCGACCGCTGGAAGGCGGGGTTCGACGACATGGCCTGCTGCACCTTGAACTGCAGCGAAACCATCATCCCCAGGATCACGCAGACGAGTGCTACGGCGACTTGGCTGCCCCGGCGCATTCGATTCACCTCCCGGAGGCCCCGCTCTTATCGGCCTTCTCTCTTCTTCACTACCGGCTTCTCGAACCTCAGGTCCACGTATTCCGCGTCCAGCCCGCGTTCCTCGATATCGTTGAGGATGCCCACCAGGATGCCCACCTTGTTCTCGAGCGTCGAATCCCCCCGGCCCAGCACCACCCTGAGGCCCCCGACCATGTAGACCGTCAGGAAACTCTCGTCGTCCGCGTGGATCTCTGCGACATCGCCCGATCGGGGACCAAAAGCGGCCGCGCACTCCACCGCCCACTGCAGCGGCTGCGAATCCACTTGACGTCCCACGACGATCTCGCGCTCCGACTCTTCGGTGACCAGCGGCAACCCCCCGGGACTCTCCCAGATGTCAACGGCCCAGCAGTCTCCGTCCAGAACGACAAACCGGCCGTCGCGCGGGGTCGCTGCGACCGGGGTCCTTTCGACGACCGAAATCCGGATGGTCCCGGGCAGCAAACGCATGCACGTCGCCTCGGCGACCCAAGGGATCGCGGCCACCCTTTCGGCCACCTCCCCGAGCGGGACCGTGAAAATATTGACGCCGGGGGCGACTCCGGATGCCGCCGCCACCTCACCAGGGGCGACACGAGAACACCCGAGGACTTGTACACTCCTCACCCAAAAAAAAGGGGAGTTCACCAGCACGTAACCGGCACCGGCGAGTGCCAGCACCCAAAACACCAGCAGCACAACCCACAGTCTGCGAGACACGGGAAGGCACCGCCTTTGCTCCAGCACATTGTAGCACTGTCGCCCCGTCCTGTCAGCGGTCTCATGCCATCCTGCGGATGTTTGCACCGAGGGACCTGAGCTTCTCGTCGAATCCGTCGTATCCCCTGTCTATGTGGTGTATTCCCTCGATGGTGGTGGTGCCCTCGGCCGCCAAGCCCGCCAGGGTCAGGGACGCACCCCCCCGGAGGTCGTACGCCTCTACCACCGCCCCGAACAGGCTCTCCACCCCCCGGATGACGGCCGTCCGGCCCTCCGTCTTGATGTTGGCCCCCATCCTCCTCAGTTCTTCAGCCTGCTTGAATCGGCTCTCGAATATTGTCTCGGTGATCACGCTGATGCCTTCGGCCACGCACATCAGGGCCATCGCCTGGGGTTGCATGTCGGTCGGGAAGCCGGGGTACGGCAGTGTCTTGAAATCCACGGCCCTCGCCCTCGGCCTGCCCTGGACGATGATGCGATCCCTCTCCTCCCGCACCTGCGCGCCGGCCTCCCGGAGTTTCGCCGTGACCGATTCCACGTGCTCGGGGATGCAATTCTCCACGCAGATCTCCCCGCCGGTGATGGCGGCCGCCATCATGAACGTGCCGGTCTCGATGCGGTCCGGGATCACGGCATAGTCGGCTCCCTTCAGCCGGTCCACTCCCTCTATCCGGATGACGTCCATGCCGGCTCCCCTTATCCTGGCCCCCATGCTGTTCAGGAAGTTCTGGACATCCACGATCTCGGGTTCCTTCGCCGCGTTGCGGATCACCGTGGAGCCTTTCGCCAGTACGGCCGCCATCATGATGTTCTCGGTGGCACCGACGCTCGGAAAGTCGAGGTGAACCTCGGTACCCACAAGCTCCGCCGCCTCGGCGTGGATATACCCGTGTCGCTCACGGATGACCGCACCGAGGGATCTCAGTCCTCTCAAGTGCAGGTCAATGGGCCTCGGACCGATAGCGCATCCCCCCGGATACGAGACCCGCACCCGCCCGTGGCGCCCGAGCAACGG
>JANLGA010000078.1:7118-8320 GCA_024653225.1 Bacillota bacterium
CATTAGGAAAATGGAGGATCTCATCTCTCGCATCAGCGCCTCGGGCACCTCGTACCCGTCCATCTCCGAGGTGTCCACGAACAGGCAGGGTCGGCCGTCGGGAAGCGTCTCCCTCCTAACGGTCGCCCCGAGCTCTGTCAGTATGCTCGACATCACCTGGACGTCCTTGAGCCGCGGCACGTCTATGATCCTGCAGGGTTCCCGGCACAGCACCGCCGACGCCATCATGGGAAGGACGGCATTCTTGGCCCCGCTTATCCTCACGGTGCCGGCCAACACGTGTTTGCCCGTAATGATGTACTTCTCCATGCCCTTCCGCCTCCGGCATAACCACTACGGTTGCCGGCTCAGCCACTGTTCCATGTCTGGTGAGCATGTCCATGCGCAGCGTCGGCGTCGCGGCCCAGGATCTCCAGCACCCTGCGGGACAGGGTCCACACATCTCCGGCCCCCACCGTGATGACCGTGTCGCCGGGCATGGCCATTCCCGCGGCGGCCTCCGCCGCCTCGTTCCCGTCCTTGATGTACCTCGCCCTCTTCCCCTCGTTCCGGAGAATCGAATCCACCAGCAGCTTCGAAGTGACGCCCTCCAGCGGCTTTTCCCCGGGGCCCGGGTAGATGTCCAGGATAATCAGTTCATCCGCCAGGCCGAACGCCGTGCCGAACTCCTCCTTGAGCAGGAACGTCCGCGAAAACCGGTGGGGCTGGAAGATGCATATTATCCGTCCGTCGGTTGCTCGGCGCACTGCCCTGAGCGTGGCGCGTATCTCCGTTGGATGATGGGCGTAGTCGTCTAGGACACGCACCCCCCTCTTCACGCCGACAGTCTCAATCCTCCGCTGGACGCCGTGAAATCCCGAGAGTGCCTCTCGGACGCTATCGAAGCCGACCCCGACCTCCATCCCGACTGCCGCGGCCGCCAGGCTGTTCACCACATTATGAATGCCGGGGATTCGCAGTTCGATCCGTCCCAGCGGGCTCCCACGTCGAATGACCTTGAACGACGACTTCCACGGTTCCAGCACGATGTCGTCCGCGCGGTAATCGCAGCCCTCGCAAACGCCGTAACTGACGCACCGTCCCTCCGAATGCGGGGCCAGCGCCCGCACTCGAGGGTCGTCGAAGCAGAGGACTCCCAGGCCCGACGCGCCGACAGATCGTATGTACTCCCGGAACGCAGAGGTGAGGCCGTCCATCGTGCC
>JANLGA010000079.1 GCA_024653225.1 Bacillota bacterium
CTCGCGGACATCGCCATCACCAAGGGAAAGGTGGTCCTGGCGGGGCTGGCGGAGTCGCGCTTCAAGGTGAACGCGGATTCCCCGGCGTTACGTCGGCTGGTGTCGCGCGGCATGCTCGTCGCCGGCTCCAGCCCCGTCGTACTCGCCAACCACTTCTTGCGGAGCTGGACGGACGTCGAGACCGCGACTCGGCACGCGGTCGAGCTGGAGGAAAAGGGCGGAAGCCGCTGGCCGGAACGGGTGAGATACGTCACCGTGACGGGCGGAACACTGCTGGCGAGTATCCCGTGGGCGGGGAGCATCGAGGAAAACGACGGGGCGGTCGAGGTGAGTTCGGCTTTCCTGCCCCCCTGCGCGGACGACGCGTTCAAGGTGTTTCGCGGGGTCGCGTGGCCGCACCACCTCGGGCTGCTCTCGAACCCTTCGGTGAGACGATACATCGTCACGCAGCTCGAGCGGTACTACCCAATCCGCCGGGTCCACGCCCCCTCCTTCCGCGGGCTTCCATCGAAGTGGATGCGGTGGACCGAGAGCGGGCGGCTCGACGCCTGTCTCTGGGAGCCCTCGTACGTGGCCGTGGAGGCGTCGAAGCTGGCCGGAAACGCGGGCACCCTCAGGTTGGAGGTGTCCTGCGACTCGGTGCCCGTGGGACTTGGGCTGCGGGCCTGGGTGTTGGGCTTCGACGAGCGGGGTAACATTCTCGGCCGGGAAGAGATCCGGATGGGACATGCCTCCCCGGTTGGGGTCGTGACGGGCTCCGCCGCGGTCGAGGGATTCGGGTCCGCCTGCCGGCGCGCGTGCATAGGGTTCAGATTGGACGGGGAGTGCCGGACCGACGAGGAGATCAGACGCCTCGAGGGAGTCGGCGCCGCCGTGAACTACTCGCTCGTCTTCGAACCGGGAGCGGCCGGCGCCGGCGACGCCGGGGACCGAGAGGGCGATGATGGCGGAAGCCGAGGCGGCGGCGACGGCGATGTAGGGGGCGGTGCTGAGAGCGCGTCGTCTGTGACGACGATACACGCGACGAGGGTCACCAAGAAGACGGTGCCCGGCGGGTTCCTAGTCGGGGACGGCGCCCGATGGGAATGGGATTTCGGCGACGGGACGACGGCGTCGGACGACCGCGGAGAAGGGACGTCGGAGATGTCCCACGACTTCGTCCCGGGCAAGTACGATATCAGGGCCAGGGCGTTGGACGACAGGGGGCGGGTCACCAGGGAGGAGCACTGGGAGATAGAGGTGCCCGACGAAGGGAGCCCCGCCACGCGGGTGACCCTGGCTGCGGGGGGACCGGATCCCAGGGTCCGCGTGGTGGTCAGGGGTCCCGTGATGTGGGTGACCGGCAGACCCGCCAGGTACTCGGTCGAAGTGGATTCGTCGGGGAGCGGGGCGGTGGGGAAAGAGGTAGTCACGGTCGAACCCGGCAGGGAGTTCGACATGGTGTGGGAGAGACCGGGCACGTTCACAGTCAGCGCGGCAGCCAAGGTGAGGCTGGAATTCGAGAGGCCGGGCGGCCGGGTCTGGGTGACGAAAACGTACACCGGGAGCATGGAGGTGAGGGTGACCGCCGTCGCAGTGAGTGACTGACGGGGTACCCGAAGACGACGGCGGCGAGAGGATAAACGGGGTGCGCGGATAATTGAAGGAGCAGGGTGCGGCTTCGCGAGGCGGTGTCGCCTGGAGGGGTGAGACCGGATGCGGATGGTCCTGAAGGCATGGAAGTGGCTGGCCGGTATACCGAGGGACAGGCGGTGGCTGGTTCCCCTCATATTGGTCAACTTCTTCGGGTCCCTGTACGGCTTCGAGTGGTACGCGGCGCAGTTGGCGGCCACCCCGGTCAGGTACTGGCCGGTCGTGCCGGATTCGCCGCTCTCCTGCCTCCTGTTCAGCTTCGTGCTGATGCTCATATATGCTCGAAAGAGGTTCTGGCCGCTCGAGGGCGTCGCGTACATCTCCATGATGAAGTACGGGTTCTGGACCGTCTTCGTGTTCAGCCAGTGCTGGGTGGCAAGACGGGCGGCCTTTCCGGAGGAGATGTTCCTGTTCGCGAGCCACTTCGCGATGGCCGTCGAGTCCTTGATTTTCTCCCGCTACTACTCGCCGGGCCCGCGGGCGATCGTCGCCTGCGGCCTGTGGTCGCTGTTTAACGACTACATGGACTACTGGCGCGGCCACCACCCGACGCTGCCGATGATGGAATTCTACTCCTCGGTGCGGCTCGTCAGCATTCTGAGCACTTTCGCGGTAGTGGCGTGGCTTGCGTACTGGGGAAAAGACCGCCGCGAAGAGGTGGACCCCGCTTGAAGTGGGTGCTGAGCGTCAGCCTCGGCGACCCGTCTCGCGACCACCGCGTCGAGACCGAGATGCTCGGGGAGCGGGTGGTCGTCGAGAGACGGGGAACGGGCGGCGACCTCCGCGCGGCGGTTCGGCTCATCCGCGCCCACGACGGAGCGGTTTCGGCGTTCGGGCTGGGAGGGGTCAACCTCCACTACATCGTGGGCGACCGCAAGTACCGGATGCCGGATGGCTGGAGGCTTCGAGAGGCGGCCGAAATCAGCCCCGTAGCTGATGGTGCGATGGTGAAGCGACATATCGAGCCGCGCATAATTGACGCGCTTGCGGAGAATGGTGTACAGTTGCGTGGTAGCAGGGCGGCGATATCTTCCGCCTTGGACCGGTGGCACCTTGCGACGGCGCTCGAATCGGCGGGATGCCGCGTCCTCGTGTGCGACGCCGCATCCGCGCTCCGGCTGCCTGTAGTGTTCGACGGGACCTCGACATTCGCGCGGGCCGCCCGAGCGGCGATGCCGTGGCTCAGGTTCTTGCCGGTCCGCCTGATTTACCCGGGAAGAACCGCCCGGGCGACGGGGCCGCGGCCCGCGCCGTGGCCCGCGCGCAGGATCGGTGCGGCCGGGCGCGCGTTCGCCGGCGCTGACATCATCGCGGGCGACACGCACCTCATGTGGAGCGCACTTCCAGCCGACCTCGCCGGTAAGGTCGTCATCGTGTCCACGGCCACCGAATCAGAGATTCGGGAGCTGAAGGCTCGCGGTGCGGCGCTGGTGGCGGGCACCTGCCCTTCGCTGGGTGGCAGGTCGTTCGGGGCGAACGTGACGGAGGCGCTCATCGCGGCGTTCGACGGCAGGCCGCCCGAGGATATACCGGCGGCCTGCTACGTGGAGTGGTGGAATCGGTTGGGGCTTCGGTTCAGGCTCGAGAAGAGCGCCGGCACCATTCAGTAGCCTTGCTTGATGGATTCACGCACGAGATCGGCGATCGTTTGGCGGACCCGGGGCGATGCCATCACGTCCCTTATGGCGCGTTCGGCTTCGGGCGACCTGATGGCGTCCGCGAATGCCTGGCGGGCCTCGGGAGTGTACAGCGCGTCCTTTAGAACGCGGCGGGCCTCTGGGGACGTGCTTATCGCCGACAATATGTCCATGACGAGGGCGTCTCGATCCACGGTCATCTCGGGGATCATGCTCCTCAGGATGGCGCGGGTCTCGTCGGTCTTCAGCAGATCCTGGAGAACATTGTTCAGGAGACCCCGGAGATCCCAAGGCCGGCGCACTCCGGTGGCGCTCGAAGTGGAAATCCTGTCCGAGATGACGAGGGTGATGGAGACGAGCGACAGTACCACCGCCACCGCCAGGGCGATGGCCGGAAGGAACCTGGATCTCAAACCGATCACCTCCGTGAGACAATTGTGCCCAGCTGCGGGACGATTATCCACAGAAGAAGAGGGCAGGTGGCAATCGTGCATCCGTACTTGTTCAAGTGGGGACCCATAACCGTCTGGTCCTACGGGTTCATGCTCGACGTGGGGTTCGTCCTGGGAGCGATCCTGGCGGCGAGGGAGGCCGACCGAAGGGGGATCGGCGGGGCCTGGATATACGACCTCTTGCTCGTCGTCCTCGTCGCCGGAGTGGTCGTCTCAAGGGCCGTCTACGTCCTGCTGAATTTCAACCTTTACGCGTCGGACCCCTGGACCATCCTCAACATCACCGAGGGGGGACTGGCTCTCCACGGGGCGCTGCTCGGCGGGCTCCTGGCCGCCGTGTGGTTTTGCAGGAGGAGGAAGATATCGATCCCTGACCTCGCCGATACCCTGGCTCCGTCGCTGGCCCTCGGCATCGGCATTACGCGATGGGGGTGTTTCCTGAACGGTTGCTGCTACGGTGTGCCCACGTCGGGTTCATGGGGCGTCCTCACCAGGTATGCCCCGGGACTGCGCCATCCCGTACAGATATACGAATCGGTGCTGGACTTCGCCTTGTTCGGTTTCCTGCTGTGGGTAAGGACGAGGGCGAAGGCGAAGGGCCAACTGTTCGCGCTGTTCCTCATGTTGTACTCATCCATCAGGTTCTTCGTGGAGTTCTTCCGCGAGTCGTCCTACGTGGGCCCGCTGACGCACGCGCAGGCGGCCAGCCTGGCGATCGCCCTGGGGGCCCTGTGGTGGTTCTTCCGATTGGACCGCCTGGCCAAGCCGCCGGGCAGGGGCCTTCCCCTCCTGGAAGGCCTCGACGACGCCGGCTCCACGGGCGGCGCCGCTCAAGGAGGTGCCTCCGAGGGCGGCTCTCCCGGGGGTTGCGATGCAGTGGAGGGGCTAAACGCCCCTCCGGAAGAGGACGTACGAGTAGAATACCGGAGCCAGAGACCCGGCGATGATGGCGAGGAATGACGCGACGGCGAACGCCGGGGGCTTGAAGGGCACCATCAACAGCGACAGGAGCCCGCCGACGACCATCGTCTTGGCGCCGAAGCGGTGCGTCCTTCTCCAGTTTTCCTCGCTGGACAGTGTCCAGGGCGTCTTGAACCCCACGAACCAGTTCTGCTTCACCCTGCCCATCTGGTCGCCCAGGGCCACGATCAACAGCGATATCGCCAGTCTGACCACGAGGCCGATGTCCAGGCGGAAGCCGAGCCCATAGCCGATCGTCACGAGGTACAAGCCGTCGAGAAACAGCACGATTAGCGACCTGAGCAGGCTGTAGGACCCCGCGAACTGCCGGTACCTGGCCGCGTGAGGGTCCAGGGACGGAAGCACGTTGAATAGGACGTACATCCCCAGGGCCATGAACGGGAAGAAGAACACGGCGAATGCCTTGCTGGAATAGCCGTCAACCTCGCCCCTGATGTTCCAGTGCGTGGGCAGCCTGTCCGGCAGCCTCGGGTACGCCCATACGCCGGCGGCGAGGCAGGCGAGGGTGATGAGTATCAAGACGGGACTCTCCCGCAGTACCCTAGTCTTCATGGCCACGCCTCCCTCCCGCGATACTCATTATCCACGCCAGGACGTCTTGAAACACGGTGGTGTTAATGCTGTACTTCAGGTACTGTCCCTGTTTCTCGACGGAGACCAGGCCCGCCTCCCTCAGGACGTTCAGGTGGTGCGATATTGACGGTTTCGAGATGTCGAACCTCTCGGCGATCTCCCCCGGCGTCAGGTCCCTCTCCTTGAGGTATTCGAGTATTCGGCGCCTGGTCGGATCCGAGATGGCGAAGAATATCTTGCCCATCACAGCGACACCTTCTCAGTGCCAAGTTGGATGCCCTCAGAGCTTAGACAATTAGCCAAGCATCTAAATTATTGACCCGGACAGGCCCCGTTGTCAAGTTCACAGTGACGCCACGAGGAAAGCCCCGGCGGCCAGCCCCGCGACAGTGCCCGATACCATCGCCGCGCGACGGCGGAGGCTTGCGCCTTCCGGGTACAGGCGGAATGTCACGGAGAGCATGGCGCCCCCGGCGCAGCCGAGGGAGAACGCGAGCCCGGCGCGGGAGATCTCGCCGATTAGGGCTCCCAGCAGCGCACCCGCAGCCATCGGAAGGCCGGTGGCGGAGGCGGCGGCTATCACCGCGAGGCGGCGTACCCGTCCGAGCCTCAACATGGTCGCCATCGCGATCCCCTCGGGCACGTCGTGAATGCCGATTATCAGGGAGATTTCCATGCCGAGGCGTGACGCGGCCACGTAGCCAGACCCGACGGCCAGCCCTTCGGCGAAGTTGTGCGCGGCGATGCCGAGCCCCACGACGGTCCCGGCCCGTATGTACCTGGTCCCACCGTGGACGTCCCCGCCGTGGGCGCCGGCCGTCCAAATGAGATCCGTGGCGACGATGAACCCCGCGCCCACGACCGCGCCGACCGCGGCCGCGACCGGGTCCGCCGCGAGCGCCTCAGGTACCAGGTCGAACACCGTGACCGCGAACATCATGCCCCCCGAGAACCCGACCAGGGTCGCGAACGCCCGGCGGTCCGGTTCTCTGGACGCGGCCGCCACCAAGCCGCCGACGCCGGTCCCGACGACTCCAGCCACCGCACCGAGAAGGGCCGCCATTATGACCCGGTCCATCAGCGATCCCGCCCCTCGTCAGGCTATGGGTATTCCGGTCGGCCGAGTTTTAGGAGGGCCCGACGGCGGGGCGCGCGGCGCCGGCCGGAAGGTACGGGGAACCGGTCGAGGGGCGTCGAGGGGCGATTGTTCCCGCGGGGCCGTTAACCTATAATATACGGGAATGGGAAAACGGGGATGGAAATACGGACCGGGAGATGGGCTTGGAGTGGGAGACGCGGGGCGGGGTGATTCCGCGAGGACTGCGGCAGTGATGGTTTTTCCGGGCGGCCGCGAGGTGAGGGCCCACGTGGGACTGACGGTGGCCGAGGCCGTGTCCGGAGCGGCGTGGATGGACCTCCCCTGTGGGGGGAGGGGCACGTGCGGGAGGTGCCTGGTGAGGGTCGAGGGGAATGTGTCGCCGCCCGGCGCCGACGAGACCCGCTTGCTCAGCACGGCCGCGCTCGCCGCGGGGTTCAGGCTCGCTTGCCGGGCCGTCGTCCTGGGAGACGCCAGGGTCACGCTGCAGTACCGCGACGAGATGACCGGTGGAGGGCCGCCGGGCGCCGGTCCATACCGAGGGGGCAAGGGCGGGCTCGACGACATCAGCGTCCTGGCTCTACTCGACGGGCCGGGCATGCGCGCGGTGAAGCGGCATCGCCGGGCTGCGCGAGGCCATGCGGTCGGGCGGTACATGTACGACCCACCCTGCCGCGCGGTCGCCGGGGGTGCGATCCGTGGTCCGTCCATCCGCTTCGGGGTGGCTCTCGACGTGGGCACCACTACTATCGCGGGCTACCTCGTCAACCTGGGCGGGCGCGACGGCGGGGTTGCCGGGGGCGGGCTGCGAGCCCCGTCGGTCGCGGCGGCGGGCTGCGCCACGAATCCGCAGGTCAGCAGGGGCGCCGAGGTGATATCCAGGATAGCCTACGCTTCGATATCGGAGGACGGGGTGCGGGAGATGTCGCGCCTCGTCCTCGACGGGCTGAACGCCCTCGTTTCCAGGCTGTGCACGAACGCGGGCGTGGAACCGGAAGCGGTGACCTGCGCGACCGTCGTCGGGAACACGTGCATGACCTGTCTGCTGCTCGGCATTGACCCGTCGCCGCTCGGTGCGGCGCCTTACGTCTCGCCTTTCCGCGGCCCCGCGGGGATACCCGCGGGCGACATCGGGCTCGGGCTCGATGGCGACGCGGAGGTCTGGGTGGCCCCCGCCATAGGCGGGTATGTCGGTGGGGACGCGGTCGCCGTTGGGGTGGTGGCGGATGCGCTGAGCCCGGGGCGGAACTGGCTCGCGGTGGACATGGGCACAAATGGGGAAGTGCTGCTGAGAACCGGGGACAGGCTCCAGGCATGCTCCACGGCGGCCGGGCCCGCGTTCGAAGGCGGCCAGGTCGCGTGCGGCATGAGGGCGGGACCGGGTGCGATCGCGGACGTCAGGATAGCCCGTGACGAGGGGTTCAGGGCGGAG
>JANLGA010000007.1:0-8187 GCA_024653225.1 Bacillota bacterium
GGCCGCCCGGCGGGGAAAGCCTCTCGGGCGGCCGCTGAGCAAGCCGTCTCATTTGAGCCGGTCCGCGATGATTCGCCGCAGCATCATCTCCGCTATGTCGCCCGCCTTGACCTCGTACGTTCCTTCCGCGACCTGCTTCGCCAGGGCTTCTACCTTCTCCGTCCTCTCGTCGGGCATGGCGTTGATGACTTCCTTCAGCCTTCTTATCTCGGCGGCCTGGTGGGATATCGAAAGCTCATCAGTGCCGGCGGGCCCGACGCGGTCTTTCGCCTGCTTCGTGCCCTGGTCCATCCGAACCTTCTCGGCCTGGACCTTCAGAGCCGAGTCTATCTGACTCCTCGATACCTTCACGGCCTCACTCCTCCTATGGTGACAGGAGAAAAACGCATACCAGCTTATCTATTGTATCGTCACGAACGCCCGATCAGTTTACTTGTTCTTGATGTGCTCGAATATGTGCATCTTACCGGTCTGCCTCTGGGGGGGCTCCTCCGGCTGCAGTTCGGTCGCTATGCCCTGCAGCTTCTTGACGCACTTCTCGCATACCCTGCCGCTCAGTATTATCGTGCCGCAGACCTCGCACCTGAGATCCGCTCCCGTGATGTTGACCTGCAGCAGCCTCCCCTGCCTCAGGAATTTCAATATCTTCTCCTTCTTGACCCCCGTCTCCGAACAGAGGAAGTCAATCGAGACGCTCGGGTTCTCGGAAAGGTACTTGCGCACCGTCTCGTACTGGCGTTCCTCTTCCCGAGCGCACTCGATGCACATACCGGTGCCCGCGTCCACGAAGATTCTTCCGCACTCGGGGCAAGTGCTGATCTCCACCGCCTATCCCCCCGCGATTGCGCACACCAGGACGTCTACATTCTCCGCCCCATCGGCCATGATCGCCTTGGAACATTCCATGGCGGTGCTCCCGGTGGTCAGGACATCATCCACCAGCAGTATGCGCCTTCCGGCGAATACACGGCGTTCCGCAACTGCGAATGCACCCTCGACGTTTTGCCGCCTTCGACCGGGGTTTAGCTTGTTCTGCGGGAGCGTTTCTCTAACACGGGTCAATTTTCCTGCTAGCACACCGAGCCGGGCCTCCTCCGCCACCGCCCTGGCGAGGAGCAGCGATTGGTTGAACCCCCTCTCGGCCTCCTTGCGCGGATGGAGCGGGACGGGCACCAGCGCATCCACAGTTCCTAGGCCTTCCACGGACCCGGCCATGAGCAGGCCGAGCGGCGTCGCCAGGTCCCGCCGCTTCTCGTATTTCAATTTCCAGATTGCCCGCTTGAGAGCCCCGCTGTACGGCCCCGCGGCCCTCACCCGCAGACATCCCTTCGGTCCGCCCACGGATGCCGGAACTCGAAGATTCAGCCTCATACCGCAGTAAAGCCGCTTGCAGAGGACGCAGACGCCATCCGGGACCCCACCGACATCGCTGCCCGCGCCGGGAAGAGGGGAACCACAGATGGGACAGGCCGGGATCGCGGGAAAGCACAGAGCGATGGCTCCATGGAGCAGGCTCCTCAACACGGAGGGTTTGCGGCGTCGGACCCGACGAATCGCTCTTGAGGCATCAATCGCGGGATTCTACGCGCGCCGCCGGCTTCCTCCAGGATGTCGAGCGGGATGCCGGGACTCGTCAGCCGGCGAGGACGGGCGGTCGGCGACGGGATTTGCTGAGCATCCCCTTCACTGCGCGAATCAACTCGACGTCGTCCGCACCGTGCACGAGCCTGCAGACCAGCGCAAGGTCACCAGCGCACATGAACAGGCCGATGCTCTCGGGGCTCTCGCCCGGGGAAGATACGTCTCCCATCCTGACCGCCTTCAGGATGCCCCGGTCGGCTGCCAGTCTCTCGATTATCGGCCACGTCTGGTCGGTAGAGTAGTCGTCAACTGCGACGACCTCGTAGTCGAGCACCCCTCCGTCCGCACCCAGACCGCACAGCGCCCCGAGAAAGCGCTCAACGGCGTCTTCCCTGTTCCTGACGAGCACGAGAACGCTCACGAAGGGACTCGCGCGGGCCGTCCCCCGGCCCGAAGCGAACCACTCCGCCGCGTCCAGGACGACCGCGACGAGCCCATACAGGGCGAGCATCAAGAGGGCGATCCACGCGTAAGGGCTCACCAGAAATCCCCCTTGTGCGGGACTCGGCACAGATTATTCCGAACCAAGGGGGGTGGTGAGTCGCAGTCGCTATCGGCCGCACAGGCCGCGGAGTTCGTCGGCCATGTCGGTCTTCTCCCACGGCAGGTCGAGGTCCTCGCGGCCGAAATGCCCGTAGCAGGCGACCTGCCTGTAGATCGGGCGCCGAAGGTCGAATCGCTCGATGACCGCCTGGGGCCTGAAGTCGAACAGTTTTCCGACGGCCTTCGCGATCTCGTCATCCGGTACCACGCCGGTGCCGAAAGTATCCAGCATCAACGAAACCGGCCTGGCGACGCCTATCACGTAGGCGATCTGTACCTCGCACCTTGACGCCAGGCCAGCGGCCACTATGTTCTTCGCCACGTAACGCACCGCGTAAGACCCGGTTCTGTCTACCTTAGTGGGGTCTTTCCCGGAAAACGAGCCGCCGCCGTGACGGGCGTAGCCGCCGTAGGTGTCTACTATTATCTTCCTTCCGCTCAGGCCCGAGTCGCCCTGCGGTCCGCCGATAACGAACCTCCCGGTGGGATTGACGAAGTATCGCGTCCTGTCGTCGAGCAACCCCTCCGGAACGGCGGGACGGACTACCTCGCGCACCACGTCCTCCTTGATCTGCTCGAGGGGGACGTCCGGGCTGTGCTGGGCCGACACCACGACGGCGTCCACCCTCCTCGGCTTTCCACCCGCGTATTCGACGGTCACCTGGGTCTTTCCGTCGGGTCTCAGGTAGGGAAGGATCCCCGCCTTCCTGACATGGGCCAGCCGCTTCGACAGGCGATGCGCCAGGTAGATCGGCATCGGCATCAGGACGGGCGTCTCGTCGCAGGCAAACCCGAACATCATACCCTGGTCGCCCGCCCCCGTGATATCGGCTACGCTGTGTCGGCCGCTTCGCGCCTCGGCCGAAGCGTCAACGCCCATGGCGATGTCCGGCGACTGGTCTTCGATGGCCGTCAGTACCGAGCACGTGTTGCCGTCGAAGCCGAACTTCGCGCGGGTATATCCTATGCTCCTGATCGTGTCCCGCACGATTTCGGGTATCTCCACGTAGCACTCGGTGGAGATCTCCCCGGTGACCAGGCAGAGACCGGTCTTGACCACGCATTCGCAGGCGACGCGGGCGGGCGGGTCCTTCTCCAGGATCGCGTCGAGGACCGCATCGCAGATCTGGTCGGCGACCTTGTCCGGATGGCCCTCGGTCACCGATTCAGACGTAAACAACCTGGGTTCCATTGCCGATCCCTCCTAGACCGGTATTCTGCCCGGAGGCGGACAGCGTCACTTCCACCCGGCACGAACAACCCCTTCCAATCGGAAGGGGTCCAGGCATTCTCTCATCCCTCGGATTGGATGGTGACTCGCTCACCACTGCCACCCTGCCGGGTTTGGCACCCGCCGTCGGCTGGTTGCCGAGGAGTCATCGGGCCGGTCCCTCGTCCTGCTCTCGATAAGAGGATCCTTTCGGTTTTCGGCTTACATGCTAGCATTAACTTCCTGCCCTGTCAACCGGTCGCGGAGCGCCGTGTCGCGGAGTCGCCGGTCGCGGAGTCGCCGCGGCCGGCTCCTCTTTCAACTGCTTGACGAGGCTTTCGAAGAGCATCCTGCCCAGGCCGAGACCCCCCGACTGAGACAGCCAGTCGGCGAACTGGTCGTCCGCGAGTCCGGCCTGAATCTCCGACCCGGCAAGCGCGATGCCCGGCTCCCCGCTCCCCTGTAGGACAGTTGACTTGAGTCCTTTCAGGATCTCCTTTATGAAGAACGATTCGAACTCACGGCACGCTGCTTGAAGCCTCTGACGCTCTCTCGAAGCATCAGGCGCGGCGGCGGTCGCGGCGGTGGCATCCGTCGTACGCCCGACTCCCCCCGTCATTCCAGGTCACTCCCCTAGCGCCTGAGGTTATTCGCCAGCCCCAGCATCTCGTCGGCGCTCTGAATGGCCTTGCTGTTCAGCTCGTAGGCGCGCTGTGCGACTATGAGGTTGACCATTTCCTCCACTACCGAGACGTTGGAACGCTCGAGAAAACCCTGGCATATTCTGCCGAATCCTTCCGCGGCGGGCACGTCTTCTTCCGCTTCCCCGGAGGCCTCGGTCTGCTGGAACAGGTTGTGGCCCATCGCCTCGAGACCGCCGGGGTTCACGAACTTCGCCAGCTTCAGCTGACCCACGACCTGCACGCTCCCGTCGGTCCCGGACCGGGCGGTCACCACACCGTCCGCGTCAATCGAGATGTCCCTGGCGTTCTCCGGCAGCTGAAGCTCGCCGCCGCCCTCGTCCTGGACCACGTAGCCGTCGGCAGTCACGATTATCCCCTCGGCGTTGACCCGGAAATTCCCGTCGCGCGTGTATGCGGTGATGTCGCCCACCGAAACGACGAAGAACCCCTCGCCCTCTATGGCGAGGTCCAACGGGTTGCCGGTCGGCTCCGTCGCACCCTGCGCAAACGACCTCTGCCCCGCGGACGGTCTCACCCCGTGCCCGACCTGCAGAGGACCCACCGGCGCCGCGCCACCCGCGCGCAGCGTCTCGTAGAACAGGTCCTGGAAAGCCACCCTGGCCTTTCGGAAACCGGAGGTGTTGACGTTGGCCAGGTTGTTCGCGATCGTGTCCACGTTGAGCTGCTGGGCTTCCATCCCGGAAGCCGCAGTCCAAAGTGCCCTGATCAAGACAATAGCCCCCTTTCAGTGTCCCGCCTCGGTCGTTCGGCGGGTACGGAGGCCTCCGCAACAGCGGTCCGGCCTCAAGTCATGTCGGCCCGGTGGACCGTGCCGACGATCGCCCTAGATTCTGCCCACTTCGAGAACCGCCTTCTCCAGCGTCTGGTCCTGGGACTGCAACATCTTCTGATTCGCCTCGTACGCCCTCATCACAGAAATCATGTTGACCATTTCCGTGACGGGGTTGACATTCGACATCTCCAGCCAACCCGGCGCCACCCTCGCGTCCTCCATCTCCTCGGCCGGCCCCGACTCGTCGGACTCGCCGAACAGGGTGGTCGAATACCTTATCATGCCGGCGGGATTGGCGAACGACACCACGCGCAGCTTATCCACTGCTTGCATACCCTCGTAAACCGTGCCGTCGGCCTCTATCCTCGCCGCCTTCCCTTCACCGAGCACGATTTCGCCCGATTGCCCCATGACCGGGTCGCCGTCCATCGTCACCAGCCTGCCCTCCGCATCCAGCGTCAAGTTGCCGTTCCTCGTGTACCGCTCTCCGGCGGCCGTCCCGATCACGAGGAATCCCTCTCCGTCAACGGCGACGTCGAGCGGGTTTCCCGTTTCCTTCCCGGAACCTCTCGCCATGTCCGGAATGCTGGCCGAAACCGTCGCGCCGCCGGACATCGTACCGACCTGACCGGGTGGCGAGGTCCCCAGGAGTACCGGCTGACCGGCAGGCTGGCCGGTCCGATATATCAGCATTTGGGGAAACGAGTCCGTTACCGGCACATCTTTCTTGAAACCCGGGGCCTGGGCGCCCGCTATGTTGTTCGCCGTGATGTCGAGCTTGGTCTGCTCGAGAAGCATTCCCGACGCTGAAATGTAAATGCCCCTGATCAATGATCCACCTCCTCTCTTCTCGGCGCTTTCTCCCCGGCGGGAGTATACAGAAAATCACGACCCCCGGCCGCCGCCGACCGAAAGCCGGGAGGTCACCCCAAAAACAAAGCGGACTTTCGGCGGCCCAGCCGTCATTGCCCTGGGTTTCCAGGGCTTTAGACCCGTCGGCTTTGCGTCCCCGCCTTTCGGCGGGTTTGCCCTTTCGATGCCCGTAACAACAGGCTATTCAGGTGATGTCTGCTATTCGACGAATTTTCCCAAGATCCTGCTTCCTCGCCTGGGATTTCCTACATTATTCTCTTCAACACCGGCACGTGGTCCTCGTGGACCATGGGATATTCCATCAGCGCCTTCCCGGCCCCGACGACTACGCTCGACACCGGGTCGTCGGCGAGGTGAACCGGGACGCCCGCGTGGTAACTCAGGGTCTTGTCCATCCCGAACAGCAGCGAGCCCCCGCCGGTAAGCACTATCCCCCTGTCCACAATGTCCCCGGCAAGCTCCGGGGGAGTCCTCTCCAGCACCGACTTGACCCTGTCAACGATCTCCGCCACGGGCTCGGCCAGCGCCTCGCACGTCTCCGCGGAGGTGACCTCGATGGTCTTCGGCAAGCCGTCCACGAGGTCCCTACCGCGGACCTCCAGGCTCACGTCCCTGGCCCCAGGGAAAGCGCATCCGACCTTCATCTTCACTTCCTCGGCGGTGCGCTCGCCTATGGCGAGGTTGTGCTCTCTCTTTATGTACTTGACTATGGCCTCGTCGAACCTGTCTCCTGCGACCCTGATTGATTCCCCTATCACTATGCCGCCGAGAGACAACACGGCTATTCCCGTGGTGCCCCCGCCGATGTCAACCACCATGTGACCCGCCGGCCCCCTGATGTCCAATCCCGCGCCCAGCGCCGCCGCCAGCGGTTCCTCGATCAGCGAGACCCCCTTGGCCCCGGCCTGGATCGCCGCCTCCCTTACGGCCCGCTTCTCCACGGAGGTGACGCCGGAGGGAATGCATACCATCACGCGCGGCCTGAACAGGTTCCATTTGCCGCAGACCCGCTCGAGGAAATACTTGAGCATCGCTTCAGTCACGTCGTAGTCGGCGATGACCCCGTTCCTGAGGGGGCGTACGGCGACTATTGACCCGGGAGTGCGGCCGATCATCTGCCGTGCCGCGTCACCTATGGCGAGGATCCTGCGGGTATCCTGTTCAATGGCCACGACCGACGGTTCCCTCAGGACTACCCCTCTACCCTTGACGTAGACCAGCACACTGGCGGTGCCCAGGTCAACGGCAACGTCCTGCCCCCAGCTGAACAAGTGCACCCCTCCCCACGACCGGGCCTGTCCCCCTCATCCTCAACGAAAGGGGGCGAAGCCGTTTGATCGTTCTACGTCCGGTGGCAGATCACCTTTGGTGCTCAGGCCTGCCAGGCCTGGCGATACTTCTTCCGGGTCGCTTCCCCGCCCCTTATGTGGCGTTCCGCCTTATTGAACTCGAGGACCTCCTTGACGTCCCGGGCAAGCTGGGCGTTGAGCCTGGGCAGCCTCTCGGTCACATCTTTGTGCACGGTGCTCTTGGAAACGCCGAACGCCTTCGCGGCCTCGCGTACCGTGGCTCTCGTGCGACATATGTGGGCGCTGACGTCCAGCACTCTCTTCCGTATGAGGTCGTTCATACTGGGGGCCTCCTCCCGGCAGAGGTTCAGAGGTGACGCGCAGTACATGTATATGACCCCCTGGCCAAAAGATAGCTCGCCGGCGAAAATGAAGCCGCCGCAGGCTTCGCTGTGGCGGCACGCGCGGAACAGGCGACTCCGTTCGCCCCCTCAGGGGAGAAACCGAACCGGGTCAACGTGCCCCTGGCCTGTCAGGACCTCGAAGTGCAGATGGTCAGGGTCGAGGCACTCGAACGCGCCGGAGCCGATTGACCCGATCGGCTGTGAAGCGCGGACGCTGTCGCCCGCTCTCACCAGTACCTCCTTGCACCCGACGTAGACAGTCTTGAGGCCGGATTGGTGTTCCAATACCACGCGTACGCCGTAGATGAAGGAATCGTCCACCGACTCGACCCTGCCCGCCATGGCCGCCACGACCTCGTCGCCTTCATTTCCGGCGATGTCAATTCCCTGGTGGAACCTCCAGTCTGCGAGGGTCTTGGAGTACGCCCATCCGAACGGCTTCAAGATGCCGCCCTGGTACGGCCAGACCATGGAGACCGGTTGCTTCTGCACCGGTTGCTGTCTTTGCGCGGGCTGCTGCTTCTGCGCGGGCTGCTGCTTCTGCGACTGGGTCGGTGTCGCCGGAGGCTCGGCAGCCACGCCCCTGACGCCGGTCGCGGCTGGTCTCCCGGGTTCTCCCCCCGTCCGGGCCTGCCCGTCACCGCCACCGCTCACTGCAGGGGGCTTGGACGTCGGCGCTCCGGGAACCCGGGTCGCGTCGGTCTCCGCGGGTCTCGCGGGCGCGGGAATCCCCACCCGGCGGGTCCCTTCC
>JANLGA010000007.1:8197-8718 GCA_024653225.1 Bacillota bacterium
GTTCTTAGGGCCCATGCAAAGGACCCGAGCGCCGCCACCGCCAGGAGGGTAATCAGCGCGGCCTTCAGCGCCGGGTACCTGGCGAACAGCTCCGCGGGATCCACGAGGTTCCGTCTTGTGCGGTCCAATACGATCACCCCGTGGCATATTCTCACCATTTTTTCCTGCCCTATACATCGGAGTGGCCCGCCGCGTCACTCCTCGAACATGCGCTTGATGTGCACGCCCGGGTAGTAATACCTGAGTATCTCCTCGTAGGAACGGCCTCCCCGCGCCATTCCATCCGCGCCATACTGGCACATTCCAACCCCGTGCCCTTTCCCGTGCACTACGAATCTCACCACGGTCCCCCGAACCTCGCAGGTGAACCTGGTGGAGGGAAGGCCGAGCACCGCCCTTATCTCCTGGCCGCTCAGGACGCTGCCTGCAATCCTCATGCTTCTCACCCTGCCCGTGGAAGACAGCGCCGTGACCTCCACGCGCAGGGTGAGAAGCATGAGGATTGCAGGCAGCGTCCTGAG
>JANLGA010000007.1:8728-42745 GCA_024653225.1 Bacillota bacterium
ACCTCCACGCGTCCCTTGCCGCTCTGCAAGAATACGGGAACGTCGCGGTCACCGAGGCGGGTGCCCATTTCCGCCAACGGCATTTCGATGACGTGGGAGTAGTAGGGCGAGTGTCTACAGAAATCGCAGGGTACGCTCCTCAGGTACGGCACGGGGTTACCCCACACGTCCTGCGCGTCTTCGGTAGGCCCCCCCGATGTGGAGTGATACACCGGGTCCACCGGCAACCCGTCGAAGGTCATGATCAGGCCCGCGGTGGATTCGACCGCCTGCTCTATCTTGGAGAGGTAGCGGCCGAAGTTCAGCGGACCCCAGGTCCGCCTCATTTCGTCCTCCGTCATCCACGCCTGCCCATGGGCCGCATCGGTGCAGATGTCCGCTTCGGGATGTTCGGGAGAACCCGCGCCGCCGAAGGACCTCATCCTCTTCGCCACGTACGTCCTGGCTGCGACGGCCTGTGCCTTCAGCGCCTCCGGCGCGAACTCCGCCGGCATCTCCGCGGCCACGACGCCTACCACGTACCTCTCTAATGGGATGTCTTCGACCTGCTCCCTTGAGTGCACGAGTACCCTGACGTTCAGCGGACCTGAAAGGCGGATCTCCCCCGGGGGCCTCGCCCGCGGGGTCAGGTCGAGCCCCCTCACGATCAGAGCGGGAACGAGGAGCATGACTACGAGCTCGACGATGAGTACCCACAGGGCGGCGCGCTTCAATCGGCAACGCCTCCGGAAGAGAGAGTGCGGCCCGGTGCCGGGCGAGGACGAGGTCACACATGAAGTCTATTAGGAGGGGTCGAGGGCTATGACGGGGGTCGGGGGGATGTCACAGATCGAGCCGCCGGGTGGCCGCGGACTCCAAGAATGCCTCGGTGGCGGCCTCGCGCGCCCTTACCACCTCCGCGCCGATGGACCTCATTTTCCCGGCAAAGTCGCTGTACCCCCGGTCAAGGTGCTGCACGCCGAGGATCTCGGTGGTTCCGTGCGAGCGGAGCCCCGCGATCAGCAGCGCCGCGCCCGCCCGCAGGTCGGTCGCTCTCACGACCGCCCCCGTCAGGTGGTCCACGCCGCGCACCACGGCGGTCCGCCCGTCCACGTGAATGTTCGCCCCCATTCTCTTGAACTCGTCCACATGCATGAACCTGTTCTCGAACACTGTCTCCGTGACCATGCTCACGCCGCCGGCGACGCTGAGGAGCGCCATCATCTGCGGCTGCATGTCGGTCGGGAAGCCCGGGTACGGCAGGGTCCTGACGTCGGTGGCCCGGGGCCGGTCGGGGCCGACCACCCGTATGGAGCCTTCCGGATCCTCGCTCACCTCGCACCCGGCGTCGAGGAGTTTCGCGATGATCGGCTTGACGTGCTCGACTACTACGTTCTGGACGAGGACGTCGCCCCCCGCGATGGCCGCGGCGGTCATGAACGTCCCGGCCTCGATCCGGTCGGGGATGATGGAGTAGGTCGTGGGTCGCAGGCTGTCGCATCCTTCTATCCTTATCATCTTGGTGCCCGCGCCGGTCACCCTCGCGCCCATGCAACACAAGAAGTTCGCCAAGTCAACGACCTCGGGTTCCTCCGCGGCATTGTCTATGCACGTGAACCCCTCGGCGAGACTGGCGGCCATCATGAGATTCTCGGTCGCCCCGACGCTGGGGTAGTCGAGGTATATCCTGGTGCCCTTCAGTCTCGGCGCCGACACCTCGACGAATCCCCTATCACAGGTCACCGCGGCGCCCATCAGCGCGAATCCCTTCAAATGCAGGTCAATCGGTCGGGCGCCGATCGCGCATCCGCCGGGCAGGCAGGCCCTCGCAAGACCGGTGCGGGCGAGCAGGGGACCCATCACAAGCACTGAGGCCCTCATCTTCCTCACGAGGTCCTGCGGGGCCTCGCTGGTCCTGATCCCGTCGAACCGGACGACCACCTCGTCAGCGGCCGTTCTCGACACCGCACCGCCCAGCCTACGCAAGACGCTGCACATGGTCCCGACATCGTCGAGCTCCGGCACGCCCAAAATGCGGGATTCCCCGTCGGCGAGGAGGCATGCGGCGAGGACGGGAAGGGCGGCGTTCTTCGCCCCTTCCATCCGCACGACGCCCCTGAGCGTGTTGCCGCCCCTCACGAGCAACCTGTCAAACGCCTTGTCCATGGAATTCTCTCACACTGGATAATAGAATCGTCCGGGCTTATTATCTTCGGGGGCTATCCGCGTATTCACGGATCACCCACAATGAAACGGGTTTGCGGCCGGTCCGCAAACCCGCGCGCCCGCAGGGCGGTTCAGTGCGCCCTCACGATGTCCTTGATCTTCATGAGCCTCGAAGCGTTGGACCGCTCCATCTCGCTCAGTCTCATCGCGATGCTCTTGACGGATTCCTCGAGCTCGGGGATGAGCACGTATTCGAGGGCGTTGACTCGACGCCGGGTTTTCTCTATTTCCTCCGAGAGCAGCTCGACCGCCCTCTCTATGCCCGCGAGCTCTATCATCGGCGGCAACACGTCCGCATAATGGGCCACAGCCTCGTCGAGGTCTTCAGAGGTGCCGGCCAGCCCGTAGCTCATCCAGTTGCCCTCGGTCGAGACCCGAAACTCCGGAACCGGAACATTCATGATGGACCTGGCGCCCGTCTCGACCCTGACGGTCCTGGTGGGAATCATGAACGATTCCTCGAGTATTGCCTCCGAGAGCACCGCCTTGGAGACAAGGAACGCCCTGTAGGCCGAGGACAGTTTGCGTTCGACGGTCTCCCTCAGGTCTTTGTCCCTGCGGATGAGCCCCAGGAATTCCTTCATCAGCTCGTCTCGCTTGTCCTTGAGGAGCTTGTGGCCCCTCCTCGCCATCTTCAGGCGGTTCTTCAGTTTCTGGAGCTCCTGCCTGGTGGCGTTGACGGTCGCCCCTATCATCACGAGTCACTCCCGGCGGCCGTGCTCCCCGCCTTCGCCCCGGAGGGCATGTACTTCGCGACCATTTCGTCGCTGACCCGCTTCAACTCAGTCCTCGGTATGAGTGTGAGGAGCTCCCACCCGATGTCGAGCGTCTTCTCGATGGGCCTGTCCTCGTCCTCGCCCTGCTTGACGAATCTCGATTCGAACTCGTCGGCGAACTTCAGGAACCTCTTGTCGGACGGGGTGAGCGCCGCTTCGCCCAGCACCACGGCCAACTCTCGCGCCTCCTTGCCGCGGTCGTATGCGTCGGACAGCTGGTTGAGCACCCCGGCGTGGTCCTCCCGGGTCTTCCCGGGTCCGATGCCCTTGTCCTTGAGCCTCGACAGTGACAGGGAGACGTTCACCGGCGGATAGATGCCCTTCTTGTGCAGCTCGCGACTCAGGATTATCTGGCCCTCCGTAATGTAGCCCGTGAGGTCGGGAATCGGATGGGTCTTGTCATCTTCGGGCATGGTCAAGATCGCCATTTGCGTTATCGAGCCCTTCTTCCCCTTGATCCTGCCGGCTCTCTCGTATATCGTCGCGAGGTCGGTGTACATGTACCCGGGATAGCCCCTCCGCCCCGGCACTTCCTTCCTGGCGGCGGACACCTCTCGCAGGGCCTCGCAATAGTTCGTGATGTCCGTCATGATCACGAGCACGTGCATGTCCTTCTCGAATGCCAGGTACTCGGCGCAAGTCAACGCCATCCTCGGGGTCGCCAGCCTCTCGATGACCGGGTCGTTCGCCAGGTTGACGAACATGACGGCCCTGTCAATCGCGCCCGTCCTGCGGAAGTCGCTGATGAAGTAGTCGGCTTCCTCGAACGTGATGCCCATCGCGGCGAAGACGACCGCGAATTTCTCTCCCGACCCGCGAACCTTCGCCTGCCGTGCGATCTGCGCGGCCATCCGCGGGTGGGGCAATCCCGCCCCGGAGAATATGGGCAGCTTCTGCCCGCGCACGATGGGGTTCAGGCAGTCTATCGCGGAAATGCCCGTCTGGATGAATTCGGATGGGTAAGCGCGGGCGTACGGGTTGAGCGGGTTTCCGTTTATGTCGAGGCGCTTCTCCGGGATGATCCTGGGGCCGTTGTCCTTGGGCCGGCCGAACCCGTCGAACACCCGTCCGAGCATGTCGGGCGACACGGGCAATTCGATCACGCGGCCGAGGAAACGCACCTTGCTCCCGGTCACATCCAGTCCCGCCGTCCCCTCGAACAGCTGGACCAGCGCACGACCCGCGTACGCTTCGAGAACCTTCCCCCGTCGAACGCGGCCGTCGGGCAATTCCACCTCGACCAGTTCGTCGTAATGGATGTTCTCGACGTCCTCCACGAACATCAACGGTCCGGAGATATTCGAAATGGTCCTGTACTCCTTGAGCATCGGCTCAGCCTCCTACCTTGGCATCTCGGCCTTGATGCGGGCCTCGATGTCGCCGAAGTCGTCCAGCCTGTCCTCGGGGATGAACCTGGCCCTCGCTATCGCCTGCCTGACGGGCAGCTCCAGTATCGCGTCGAGCGGCGCTCCCGCTTCGAGGGCCTTGTCGGCGGTATGGTGGAACAGGAGGATTACCCTCAGCAGCCGGTACTGCTTCTTCATGGAGCAGTACGTGTCTATCTCGTGGAAGGCGCTCTGGTACAGGAAGTCCTCGCGCAGGGACTTCGCCGTCTCGAGCGTCATGCGCTGCTTGGGAGAGAGGGCGTCAATCCCGACCAGCCTCACGATCTCGAGGAGTTCGGCCTCCTGCTGCAAGATACTCATGGCCTCTTCCCTCAGGTCCGGGAAATCGCGCCCGATGTTCTCCTTAAGGTAATCGGCAAGGCGCTCGGCGTACAGCGAGTAGCTGATGAGCCAGTTGATGGCCGGGAAGTGCTTCCTGGCGGCGAGCCTGTCGTCGAGCCCCCAGAACACCTTGACGATCCTCAGGGTCGCCTGCGTCACCGGCTCCGACAGGTCCCCACCCGGCGGGGACACCGCGCCCACCGCGGAGAGGGACCCTTCCCTCCCGTCGCCGCCCAGGCAGATGACGCGCCCGGCCCTCTCATAGAACTCCGAGGCGCGGGACCCGAGGTAGGCCGGGTAGCCCTCCTCCCCGGGCATCTCCTCCAGGCGACCTGATATCTCTCGCAGCGCCTCGGCCCACCGGGAGGTGGAATCCGCCATCAGCGCCACGGTATAGCCCATGTCCCGGTAGTACTCCGCTATCGTGATCCCCGTATAGATTGACGCTTCGCGCGCGGCGACCGGCATGTTCGACGTGTTCGCGACGAGAACCGTCCTCTCCATCAGCGGCTTGCCCGTGGTGGGGTCGGTGAGTTCCGGAAACTCGATCAACACGTCCGTCATCTCGTTGCCCCGTTCTCCGCACCCGATGAACACGATGATCTCCGCGTCCGACCACTTAGACAGCTGGTGCTGGATGACCGTCTTTCCGCTGCCGAAGGGACCCGGGATACAGGCCGTCCCCCCCTTCGCTATGGGGAAGAACGTGTCTATCACGCGCTGACCGGTGACCATTGGGGCGACCGGGGCGAGTTTCTCGCGGTACGGCCGGGCCAGGCGGACGGGCCACCTCTGCAGCATGGTAACCTCTACGAGACGCCCGTCGCACTCGATCTTCGCGATCACGTCGTCAACGGTGGCCTCCGCCGGAGCGATCTCCTTCAGGACGCCGGCCGGCACCCCCGGCGGTACCATTACTCGATGTTCGACGATCTCGCTTTCCTGTACCGTGCCTAGCACATCCCCGGCGACCACCCGGTCGCCGACTTTCGCCTTGGGGACGAACCGCCATTTCTTGGAATGATCGAGGCCGGGGATTTCGATTCCCCTGGCGACATAGTCTCCGGACATGGTCATGATCGCGTCGAGCGGTCGCTGGATTCCGTCGAATATCGAACGTATCAGGCCGGGGCCCAGCTCCACGCTGAGAGGTTGCCCTGTACTCGTGACCGGCTCGCCGGGCCCGAGTCCGGAGGTCTCCTCGTATACCTGGATGGACGCCCGATCGCCGCGGAGCTCGATTATCTCGCCGATCAGCCTCTTATGGCCGACCCTCACCACGTCGTACATCTTCGCGCCGGCCATTCCTTCGGCGACGACCAGGGGCCCGGATATCTTAACGATCCTTCCTTCCGTCATCGGTTGCTTCCCTCTTCCTTGAATAAGATGTCAACCCCGATGGCCTTTTCCACCTGGGATTTTATCCGTCTCATCCCGAGCCCGGAGTTCCCCCTGTTGTCCGGTATCACGGTTATTACCGGGGAAGGCCTGGACTTGATGCTCTTGATGAGCGGCTCGAGCCTCGACGCGTAGGGCTCCGTGACGAACACGACGGAGAATTCGAGTCTCGACGCCTCCTCCAGGGCCTTCTCCGCTTGCTCCGCGGTGGAAACCGGGAAGACACTCACGCCGAGGGTCTTGAAACCGAGCACCGCATCGCGGTTGCCAATCACCGCCACCCTAGACATAGGTATCACGCAGCCTTTCGCGAATGGTCGCGGCGGGCAACCCGTTCACTTTCCCGGTGAGGATGATCCGCAGGTTTCGGATCTCCATCTCCTTGGCCAGGACGTAGGCTATGACCGGTTCCGGGCCGAAGGGCTTGTGCTTGGCCTTTCGGAGAAACCCGATTACGAAGTTGTCCGCGAGGAGATCGAGCCGGGAACCTTCCTTGAGACCATCTCCAGCCAGCCCTGCGTACCTGGTGGACCCCAGGGCGTCCACTACCGCCCCGGGCGGTGCTCCATGCAGGCCGAACAGGACGGAGGTGGGCAACAGGCCGCCCTCGATGAGGCACCGCTCCAGGAACTCCTTGCTCCTGCCCATGCGATTTATCCTCACGAGGCTCCTTATGTTCGTGACGTCTATGAGAGCAGTCCACACCTGCTCCAGGAACTCGAAACCGCTCGCCCTCGCGATCTCCAGGCCGAGCGCGAACATCCCGGCGTCCACCACCAGGTCAATTGACTGCGGATCGCCGGTCTTCTCGACGGCTTCCTCGGCCCGCACTATTATCTCGGCATAGTCGGGCGGGAGCTCCCGCAAGTCCCCCTGCGAGATCGCGCGCCTCCCGATCTCCGGGTCCAGTGCACCGCCCTTCGTGAAAGCGGCCGGGACCGCGGAACCACCGAGGTATTTCTCCTTCAGCAGGACTTTCACGTTGTGAAGGTCGAGCCGCAACCCCGCCAGGTCGAGGAGCGCGGGGTCGGGACAGAACCTGCGCACGTAGTCGTACACCCTGCCCAGCTCGGCGGAGAGCACGGCCTCGAACCCCGCCGGCTCCGAAATCGTCCTCAGGGCCTCGGCGTACTCCGTCTCCGACAGGATGCGCAGCGCCTCCTCGGGCGTCGCCGAATCCACCAGTCGATCGAGCACGGCCCTGTCCAGGAGGCGCGTTTCGAGCACCCGGACCCTCGCCACGGAGTAAGCGTACTCGGTTTCGTCCTTCACTTGGAGCGCTATCGCGGGCAATCAAATCACCCCTGCAAGACGCCCTATTCCCCGAACAGCACCGCGGCCACCTCGGGCTCGAGGTCCTCGCGCCTGAGCCTGAGCGCGACGTCGAAAGTGTTGTTCGACTCGATCTTGCCCTCGACCAGTATGAAGCCGCCAAGCATCGGCCTCGTCTCCTCGGATATCCTGAGGTTGCCCTTCCTCCCGGAGGCCGCCAGGTCCTCGTTTATGGCCGCGATGAATGATCCCGTCAGCCTTGCCTTGTCTCTCGGAGACAGGATCACCTCTTCGTCGCCCGTCTTCGCGGCCTGGAGGAGCATCTTTCGAATGAGGGGCAGGTATTCGCCGTCCTGAATGTCGCGCAGTCTCTCCGCCGCCCGTTCGAAAGCGCTTGCGACCAGTTCCTGCCTGATCTCGAGATCCCGCCTCCTGGCGTCCAGCCCCGCGAGCGTGATCAGGCGCCTCGCCTGTTCCTCGGCGGCGGCCTGGGCCCTGCGAACGATTTCCGCCGCCAGGGCCCGTCCTCTCTCCTCCGCCCGCCGGAGAATCGCCTGCGCCTCCTCGGCGGCATCGGCCTCGATGCGAGCCGCCTCCGCCGCGGAGTCCGCCTCTATCTTGCCTATGATTGCGTCAAGTCCCATCAAGGACACTCCCAATCAGATCTTGATTCCGAACATGATCAGAAGGATGCTGGCAAGCAGTCCCAGTACCGCGTAGGTCTCGACCATGGCCGGGACTATCAAGGCCTTGCCGGACTCCTCCGGGTGTTTGGCCACAATGCCGATGGAAGCAACTGAGGCGCGGCCCTGGTACAGCGCCGACACCATGCAGCTCGTGGCGACGGGCATACAGGCGAAGAAGAACTGCCAGCCCTGCTCGACCGTGAGCGCCGGCACGGTCCCGCTGAAGAACCCGAGCTTGAACATGACGATGAAGCCGGCCAGGAATCCGTAGATTCCCTGGGTTCCCGGGAGGGCTTGAAGGAGCAAGAGCCGGCCGAATTTCTCGGGGTCCTCGGTTATGACGCCCGCGGAGGCCTCGCCCGCGATCCCCACGCCTATGCTCGACCCGATACCCGCCAGGAACACCGCCGACGCCGCACCCAGTATGGCGAGGGCGAGCCCCCCGGTGGTCAACTTCAGGAGTATTGTGGCCGTGACTCCGACCACGCTTATTGACACCATTACGAGGCCGATCGCCATTGAGCTGATGTTCATGTTCCCCTTGAACCTCCTCAGGATCTTGTGAGCCGTCGGGGCGGCGAATCGCTACCCGACCAGGCTATTCGATGATAACGTACTTGGATTCCCTCTTGAACGGAGTGAATCCCCTCCCCCCTCCCTCGAAGAACTTGGTGAAGAACTCAACGAACTGAAGGCGCCCGGAGTGGATGAACGCGCCCAGCACGTTGATGACCAGGTTGAAGGCGTGCCCCCCTACCAGGATGACGGCTCCGATTAGGTAGCCGAGTATCGGTATCATCTTCGCGAGATCGCCGATCTGGTTGATCACGTTGCCGATGACCCCCGTGGCGAGCCCCAGTGCAAGCAACCTGGTGTAAGACAGCACGTCGCTGAAGTATCCGACCCCGCCGTACAGCGCGTACAGCCCCACGAACGGCTTTGCGAGGATGCTCTTCGTGTTCCGGCCCTGGGTCACCACCACCGCCAGCGCCGCGGCCGCGGCCAGCCTGCTGAACAGCGTATAGAGTGAAGCGAAGATCCCCGCCGATGAAACGGCCATCATCACGAGCGAGGGTATGAGGATGAGCCAGGGCAGTTGGTCGCACAGGGCGTCCCTCGCCGAGCCGGCCCTGATGCCGGAGACCATCTTGACCAGGATCCCGAACCAGACCTGGACGACTCCCAGGGCGAGCGATACGATCATGAATTTCAACGGCTCGATCATGGGATCGAACACGAAGAAGGCCTCGCGGAACCTCCTCAGGAACACCATGCCCTTCGGGGCGAACTCTATGAGGTTGCCGAACCAGCCCCCCGCCATGGCCCCGAAGATGGTCGTGGAAATCCCACCGTATATCATCAGGACGAAGAACTTGCGCCCGTCCTTGGGCACCCTGTACTTCCTCATCAAGTACCAGAATGCCAACGCCAGCACTATCCCGTAAGCCGCGTCCGTGAGCGCAAGTCCGAAGAACACGAAGAAGAAGGGGGCCAGTAGCGGCGTCGGATCCTGCTCGCCGTATTTCGGCCACCCGTAAATGTTGGTCACGACCTCGAACGGTTGGATCAGCGGGTGGTTCTCCAGCGCGACGGGGACGTCGTCGTCGGGGCCCGGGTCTTCGGCAATTACCTCGACGGCTTCCGAGACCGAGCCGAGCCGAGCCTCCACGTCCTTCACCCTGTTCGCCTTGACCCAGCCCTGGACGGCAAAGGCGGCGCCCGTCTCCGCGAACTTCTCCTTGACCTGCTCCCTGGACCTGATCCCGGACAGGTAGTCGTGCAACACCAGGAGGTCCAGCTTGTGCTTCAGCAACCCGATCCCGCGCTCGGTGATTTGCTTCTCAAGGACCTCGATTTCGCGCAGCCGGCTCTCGGCATCCGCCAGGATGGAGGCAGGAGTCCCTTCCAAGTCGCCGAACGAAACCCTCGAGACGCCGTGACGGGCGAACGCCTCGGCGACGTCCCGGTCGCCGGAAAAACAGAAGGCGACGAAACGCGCGGTCCCCGCGGATTCGCCCACCTGCTGAAGGTGAACGGGTGCACCTCGGAGGTCTTCTTCGAGCAGTGAATACTCTGTGACGCTGCAAGAGGCCGCTATGGCGCACACCCCGGCGCGCTCGCCGAGCTCTCGCAGCGGCAGGTCCAGTGCGGCCCACCCCCTGAGGGCCGCCACCTGGCTCTCCAGCCTCGCCCTGTCCGCCCTCGCCTGGGTCGCGGCATGCTCGTCCGCCACGCACGACTCGTACAGGGGCACCTCGTCGAACCCCTCCAGGATCTCCCGGAGCCGCGAAGCCGGTACCCTCGTTTTCTGCCCGATGAAGCTTTCTATGAGTCCTTTCCGGGCGGTCTCGAACCGCTCGATGTAGGCGATGCAGTGAGCCACGCGGGACAGTCTCGCATCCGCGCCGTCGGCAGCCTCGTCCGCCTCCGCCGCCGGCAGCAGGCGGCCCCTGCGGCCGCCGAGCGATGCCGCGTCCTCGGGAGTGAGGCTCTCTCTGAGGTCGGTGACCTGCACACACCCCATGTCCTGGAGCGCGGACACCACCTCGTTCAAGACGGAGCGGTGACCGACGATGGTCACCTTCTTCATCCTAGCTACCGCCATCGGCCCTCACGACCCTTTCCACGATGAGGTCAACGGCGCGGTCCATCCTGGCGGCCGCGGCGGCCGAGCACTCCCGAGCGGCCGCCTCGGCTCGGTTCCTGATCGCGTCCGCTTCCTGCCTGGCCGACTCCAGGATGGACTCAGCGACCTTCGCTGCTTCCTTCTCCGCCGCTTCCCTGTGCCGCTCGATCACTCTCTCCGCTTCCTCGCCGGCCTCGGAAACGACGGCGGCGGCGCGCTCTCTCGCGCGGCGGATCCTATCCTCGGCGTCCCGTTCCGCCCGGCGGATCCTGTCAAGTACCTCCATGCTCAAACCGACCACCATCCCCAAAGAATGCAAACTCTGCGGGCATCTCGTCGGAAAGTCCCAGGTAATGCAGCAGGGCTCCCACCACGCGTTCGGCCGCCCTTCCATCCCCGTACGGGTTCGACGCCCGGGACATCCGCTCGTAGCTCGACGGGTCATCCAGGAGCTCGTTAACGGAATCCACTATGGCGGCGGGATCGCTGCCCACCAGCCTGACGGTCCCCGCCCTCAATGCCTCCGGCCTCTCGGTCTTCTCCCTCGCCAGGAGCACCGGCTTGCCGAGGGAGGGCGCCTCCTCCTGCAGCCCGCCGGAGTCCGTGACTATCAGGTGGGAGCGCTTCATCAGGTGCGCCCAGTCCACGTACTCGAACGGGGCGAATAGGTGTACGCGCGGGACACCCCCGAGGACCTTCTCCACCACCCTTTTCACGTTCGGGTTCGGATGAACGGAAACGACCAATTCGATGTCGCGCCTCGACTCGGCGATCGTCCGCAAGGCCCGGCATATCCTGCGGAGCGGTTCGCCGAAGTTCTCGCGGCGGTGCACCTCGACAAGGATGAACCTCCGCCTCACCAACGACTCCAGGAACGAGTCCGAGAATTCGTGGAGCCCCGCGACGGTCATGAGCAACGCGTCAATTGCCGTGTTGCCGGTGACCACCGTGCGCCCGCGCCCGAGCCCCTCGCGCAGGAGGTTGTCCCGCGCCCACTCGGTGGGCGGGAAAAGCAGGTCACTGAGGTGGTCGGTCAGCGTCCTCATCATTTCCTCTGGAAACGGCGCCGCCTTGTCCCACGTTCTGAGCCCGGCCTCGACGTGGCCCAGCCTGCATCCACCGAAATAGGCCGACAGCGCCCCCGCGAGGGTCGTGAGCGTGTCACCGTGAACCAACACCATATCCGGCTTTTCAAATGAGACGACCCGGCCCAGGCGCGCAAGGGTCCGCGCCATGGTCCCGGTCAGGTCCTGGCTCGGTTTCATTACTTTCAGATCGTATTTCGGCGCGATCCCGAAGTGGTTCAGCACGCTGTCGAGCATCTCGCGATGCTGGCCGGTGACCGTCACGACGGTCTCGAGCGCATCGCGGAGCGATTCCAGCCGCCTGACTACAGGAGCCATCTTTATGGCTTCCGGCCTCGTCCCGAACACTACCATTACCCTGGGTCTCAACAACGCATCCACCGCCCGGCTAGCGCGCCTTCGTAACCCGCCCGCGTTGCCGCAGGTCCAGTACACCGAGCATCCTGGCCCCGACCAGCATCCCGAACAACACGAGCAGCGTGATGGATATCGCGCTCCTGAACTCGAGGGCGGAGGAGAGTATGGCGGTCAGCCCGAGGAGGCCGCTCGCCATGTACAGCAACACGACCGCCTGTCTCTGGCTCAGCCCCGTCTCCAGCAGCCTGTGGTGGATGTGTCCCCTGTCAGCTTTCGCCACGGGCTGCCCGTTCATGATCCGGCGCACTATCGCGAACGCCGTGTCGAAAATGGGCAGGCCCAGGGCAATCACCGGAACGAGGGCTATCGCAGTCGCGCTCTTCAGCGCGCCCTCCACCGAGACGACAGCCAAGGCGCTGCCGAGGAACATGGCCCCCGCGTCGCCCATGAATATCCTGGCGGGGTTGAAGTTGTAAGGGAGAAAACCCAGCGAACCGCCCGCGATGGCCCCCGCGACGATCGCCACCGCCGTTTGCGCCCGCTGAGCGGCCACGAACATCAGCGTCATCGAGGAGATCGCCACGGTCCCCGCGGCCAGGCCGTCGAGGCCGTCTATGAGGTTGACCACGTTCATCAGGGCGACGATCCAGAAGACCGTGAGCGGGGCCGACAATCCACCCAGCAGGATCAGGCCCCCCACCGGGTTCGTCAAGAATTCTATCCTCACACCGAAGAGTACCAGCACGACCGCTACCGCGACCTGTCCGGCCAGCTTCAACGATGCCCGCAAGGGGCGGAAGTCGTCAATCATTCCGAGGATCAGCGCGAGGCCGCCCCCGACGAGACAGCCCCGGACCTCGGCCCCTGGGCGCCCGAGGGCTACTATCACCGAGCACAGGAACGCGGCATAAATCGCCAGTCCCCCCAGGTGCGGAACCGGCACCGTATGCACGCTTCGCGCGCCGGGCACGACCCGGGCGCCGACCTTCAGCGCCACGACCCGGACCACTGGAGTGAGAACCAGGCTCACGAGTCCGGACACCAGCAGAGCCTCAACGTACCTGGCCACGGGCGAAACCCCCTACCCGGTGAACCCCATCTATTATAGGCTTGACCCAGGAAGAGCGTCAATCTTCCGCGGCGTCCCGGCGCCGAGCGCCGGCGTCATATCACGAGATAGCCCTTCCTGATGAGCTTGTCCACGTGCTCCCCGAGGGCGCGCTCCACGTCCACGTCGTAGTGCTCCTCCAACACGAACATCATCGTGACGGCAGTCTGAGCCACGTCCAGCAGCTCCCTCAGCAGCACGTGCGCCGACTGGTGATCCAGGTCCCGCTTCGGCTGGTCAAGGCCGCGGAACCTGATAATGGCAGCGGCGAGCTCGCCGGCCTCCTCCATTAGCTTCAACGCGGTCGACTCCAGCGTCGGCCTCAGGTTATTGGGCCGCGGTAAGGCAATGGTCTTGGTTTTGACGGGCAGGTCAGCCATCCATACCCCTCCGGAACTCCTCCACCTTTATGTGCCCCTCCGTGAGTATCTGCCGTGCCAGGTCATCGGGGTACCGGTCCCGGTAGACTACCTTGACGATCCCGGCGTTGATTATCATCTTCGCGCACATTATGCAGGGCTCGGCGGTGGTGTAGAGGATTGAGTCCTTGACGCTGATGCCGTGGCGGGCCGCCTGTGCGATGGCGTTCTGCTCGGCATGCAGCGCCCTGCATATCTCGTGACGCTCCCCCGGGGGGACGGCCATCCTCTCACGTAAACAGCCGACTTCCTCGCAGTGCAGAAGTCCCGTCGGCGCGCCGTTGTAGCCCGTGGCGAGGATCCTCTTGTCCTTGACCAGTATGGCTCCTACCTGCCTTCTCCGGCAAGTCGATCGCTTGGCGACGACCTCCGCCACTTCCATGAAATACTCGTCCCACGAGGGTCGGGTCAAGGGCAGCCCCCCTTACTTCGTGCCGAATAGGCGGTCCCCGGCGTCGCCCAGGCCCGGCACAATGTACCCGTGGTCGTTCAGCCGTTCATCCACCGCCGCGGCGTATATCTCGGCGTCCGGGTGTTTCCTCCTGACGAGCGCGATCCCCTCGGGGGCCGCTATGAGGCACATCGTCTTGATGGTCCTCGCGCCCTTCTCCTTCAGGATGTCGAGGGCCCGGGCCACCGATCCGCCCGTGGCGAGCATCGGGTCCACGAGCACGACGTCTCGCTCGTGGATGTCGGCCGGCAACTTGCAGTAATAGAGCATCGGCTCCAACGTCTCTGGGTCGCGATATATTCCCACGTGGCCGACCTTGGCGCCGGGGATCAGCCTGGTTATCCCGGGGACCATGCCCAGGCCGGCACGCAGGATCGCGACCACCGCGAGCTTCTTGCCTTCGATCACCCAGGAGCGCGCGGGCGCCACCGGGGTGATCACCTCCACGGCATGCAGGGGTAGGTCCCTCGTCACTTCGTAGGCCATGAGGAGCGACATCTCCTCGGTCAGCTCCCTGAATTCCTTCACGCCGGTGCGGTTATCCCTGATGAGAGTGAGTTTGTGCTGAATGAGCGGATGCTGAAGGAGGTGAACACCGTGAGTTCCGGTATCCATTACCGGTCCACCCCTTTCCCGAACTCCGTCTCTATCGCGTCTTTCTTGTATACGGCCCGCTCTCCCCCGACGAGCTTGGGCCGCGTTCTCGCCATGACGACGCCGGCTTCGCCGACTTTCTTGGTGGGAAGCCTCACGGGCACGGCCACCGGCCTCAGGTGCATGCCTATCAACGTATAGCCGATGTCAATGCCGGCGTGTGCCTTCACGGACTCCACCACTACGGGGTTTTCGAACACCCGCATCGCGGTGCCGGCAAAGGGGCCCCCCGCTTGGGGCACCGGCAGCACGGTCACGAGGTCCAGCCCGTACTTCTCCGCACACGCCTCCTCCACCACCAGCACCCTGTTGAGATGCTCGCAGCACTGCGCGGCAAGGTAAATGCCCAGCGGCTTCAGGATTCGGAGAAGTTCGTCCAGCACCGCCTCTGCGACCTCGACGCTGCCGGCCGAGCCGATGCGCTTGCCGAGAATCTCGCTCGTGCTGCACCCCACCACGAGTATCTGCCCCGGCTTGAGCCTCGCCACACCTAGCAGTCCCTCTACCGCCGCCCTGACCTGTGACCTTATGAGAGCGAGATCCAAGTCCGAATTCCCCCCGATGACCGGCCGAGTCCGTTCCGCTCGTTTACTGCCGGCGTGAGCAATACTCCCTTTCGATGTCCGCTATCTTCTGGACCCTCCGGGCGTGCCGGCCGCCCGCGAATTCCGCGGCCAGCCACGTCTTCACTATCTCCTTGGCTATTTCACTGCCCGTAACGCGCGCGCCGATGGCGAGCACGTTGGTGTCGTTGTGCTCGCGCGTCAGCCGGGCGCACACCACGTCAGTGCAGAGAGCGGCCCTGATCCCGGGGATCTTGTTGGCGACTATGCTCATCCCTATCCCGGTGGCGCACACGACGATGCCGCGGTCGAATTCCCCCGATGCGACGCGGACGGCAACCTCCCTGCCCGTGTCCGGGTAGTCCACGGGATCCTCGGAGTGGGCGCCGAAGTCGTGCACCTCGTGGCCCAGGTCCCGGATGAACGGCTTCAAGAACTCCTTCATCTGGTATCCCGCGTGATCGCTGGCGATGGCTATCTTCAAGGGCACACCCCCGGGATCGGATCGCTTGCAGCGCCCACAGTTCGGGGCCTACCCTCTCCGGAAAGGGAGGCCCCGTCTTGTCTCATTATACAACTTATCGTTGAAGAAAGTAAACTAACCGCCCTCCTTCGCGGCTTCGCGGCGCATCCGCTCCAGCGCGGCCGCAAGCGCGGTCTCTATGTCGCGCGCTACGCGATCGTATGTCTCCACGGGCCGCCCCCACGGATCCTCTATTTCAGCGCGCCCGGCGCCGGGAAACGCGTATTCGTTGAGCGTGAATACCTTGGACCCGCCCCCGAACACCGAAGCGACGCGCGACTTCTGGGATTCGGTCATCGTCAGGACTATGTCGGCCCATTCCACGAGGTCCGCGCTGAGCCTCCGCGACCTGTGGTCGGCGAGATTGATTCCCCTCTCCCTCATCACGGACACGGCGTGGGGGCTTGCCGGCAAGCCGTCGGCGGCCGCGACTCCGGCCGACTTCACTTCCACCTCGGGAGCCCCCGGCGAGGAGGCCAACCGCTTGAGCAGCGCCTCCGCCATGCTGCTCCGGCAGGTGTTGCCGCTGCATACGAGCAGGACCTTAAGAGCCACTCCTCAACACTCTCCCCTCGGCTGCCTTGAGCAATCTGTTCATTATCGCGAGCCCCATGCCGGTCTCGGGAAACACCTGCGCCAACACCACGTCCGCGCCGAGGTCGTCGAAGCGCCGCAGGTTATCGAATAGGCGGGCCGCCACCTCATCCAGGTCGCGCTCGCTCCCCGCGTCGAGCCAGGCCGTTCCCTGGTCGTCCCATTCACCCGTCGGCTTCCGCGACGTTCCTCCCTCCGCGAGCACCTCGCTGCTCGCGAGCACGCCCACCCTGTGTCCGCGCGCGGCGAACTCCGCCGCGAACTTGCGCAGCAATCCGCCGGCTGGAACGCGGCCGGGGTCCACGAGGAAAACGCGGGCCGACGGGGCATAGTGCCTGTACTTGGTGCCCGGGGACTTCGGTCCGCCGGCATTGACCACCGTGGCATCGAGCACCACGTCCCCCAGCACTTCCTCGACGGCCTCCCGCGTGGTCCCACCGGGCCGCAGAATGGCCGGGGGTTCAACCGTCAGGTCCAACACGGTGGACTCGACCCCGATCCCGCACGGACCCCCGTCAACCACGGCCTCGATCTTGCCGCCGAGGTCGCTCAGCACGTGCGACGCGGAGGTGGGGCTGGGTCGGCCCGACGCGTTCGCGCTGGGCGCGGCGACCGGCACCCCCGAAAGCCTTATCAGGTTCAGGGCGACGGCGTGATCGGGCATCCTTATCCCCACCGTGGCGAGCCCGGGGCTCACATTCTCCGTCACCAGGCGCGATTTTTTGAGCACCAGGGTAAGCGGGCCGGGCCAGAACCGGTACATCAGGACCTCCGCCCGCGCGGGGAGTTCGGCGACCAGCGGAGGAACCGCGTCGTACGAGTGTACGTGGACGATCAGCGGATTGTCCTGCGGCCTGCCCTTCGCCTCGAAGATCCTCGAGACGGCCGCCGCGCTCGTGGCATCCGCCCCGAGACCATACACCGTTTCGGTGGGAAAAGCGACGAGACCGCCGTTCCTCAAGATCTCGGCGGCTGCTCGGAGCAAGTCTCCCCGCGGGACCAGGGGGTCAACGGTGAATACCCTCGTGACCACTTCACCCACCCCCTTCCCGCTTCCTCTCACAATAGACGACTCGGTCAACCCCGCCGAGGTCCTTCCTCGTGCCGACGTCGCAGTAGTGCCCGTCTGCCGAGAACACGTCCGCCACGAGCTCGGCAGCGCCGTACCCCACCTCGACGGCCAGCAGCCCGCCGGGCCGCAACAGCCCCGCCGCCTGGTCCGCCAGTCGCCCGTACAGTCCCTCCGTGTCGGGACAAACCAATGCCTCCCGCGGTTCGTAATCCCTGACCTGCGGGTCCAGCGATTCGTATTCGTCCGGGGTCACATACGGCGGGTTGGATACGACGCATTCGAGCGTCCCGCCCAGGCCGAGTCCTTCGAGTGGGGAAAGCAGGTCTCCCACCAGGAACACCAGCCTGTCGGCCACCCCGTGCCTGCGCGCGTTCTCCGTCGCGACCTCGATCGCGCCTCGGCTCGAATCGAGGGCGAAGCCACCGCAATCCCCGTACTTGGCTATACTCACGGCGACTGCGCCGCTCCCCGTGCCGACGTCCGCGAACGACCCGCGAACCGGAGCGCGCCGGGCCAGGTGCTCGAGAACGACTTCCACGAGGGTTTCCGTGTCGGGCCTGGGTATCAACACGCGCTGGTCAACCGCGAACGCGAGCGACATGAACTCCTGGACGCCCGTGATGTACTGGATGGGCTCCCGCGAGCACCTGCGAGCGATGGCCTGCGCGTATCTCGCCGACGCCTCCGGTTCCACGAGGTCCAACCGGGCGTACATTCGGCACGTCGGAATGCCCAGGCAGTGCGACAGCAGGATCGCCGCTTCTCTCGCGGCCCCCTCGCCGCGCGCCACGCCGGCATCCGCCAGGCGCTTTGCTCCCCATCGCAACGCCTCCCTGAGCCCCCACGTTCCCTCGGCCAGCGTCGGCACGTCGGTTCCGCCCACCGGCACCGTCCTCACCCCAATTCGGCGAGCAGCCTTGCCTGCTCGTCCGCGGCGAGGGCGTCTATTATCCCGCCTATGTCCCCGTCCATGACGGCCTCCAGGTTGTGGATGGTCAGGCCGATCCTGTGGTCCGTCACCCGGGACTGGGGAAAATTGTACGTCCTGATCTTCTCGCTCCTCTCTCCGGTCCCCACCTGGGACCGGCGGGTCTCCGCGAGCTCCTCCTTCTGCGCCCGTCTGGCCATGTCGAGGAGCCGCGCGCGGAGTACCCTCATTGCGCGTTCCCTGTTCTTGAGCTGCGACTTTTCGTCCTGGCAGCTCACCACCAAGCCCGTCGGCAGGTGCGTTATCCGGACGGCGGAGTACGTCGTATTGACGCTCTGGCCCCCGTGACCGCTCGAGCAGAATGTGTCCACGCGAATATCCCCGGGGTCTATTTCCACGTCCACTTCCTCGGCCTCGGGCAACACCGCCACGGTGGCGGTGGACGTATGAATCCTGCCGCCCGACTCGGTGACCGGGACCCGTTGCACCCGGTGAACGCCGCTCTCGTACTTCAGCCTGCTGTATGCGCCTTCGCCGTCTACGGTGAATATGACCTCCTTGAATCCGCCAATGTCGGTGGGATTGCTGCTCACGAACTCCACCTTCCAGCCCTGGCGCTCGGCGTAGCGGGCGTACATCCTGTACAGGTCGGCGGCGAACAGGGCGGCTTCTTCGCCGCCCGTTCCCGCCCGGATCTCCACGATCACGTCCCGATCGTCGTTCGGGTCTCTCGGGAGCATGAGCACCCGCAGGTCCCTCTCGACCAGGTCGCGCTCGCTTTCGAGCCGCTCGACCTCGGACCCCACGAACCGGGCGAAGTCCGGGTCGCCGCCGTCCGCCGCCAACGTCCTCGCCTCGTCGAGTTCCCGGGTTATAGCCTTATACTCCCGGTACTTCTCCATCATCGGCGACAGGCGCTTGTACTCCCTCGCAAGCTTCTGGTATTCCCGGGGGTCGGAGAAAACGGACGGATCCGCCATCCGCGCGGCCAGCTTTTCATATGTCTTCTCCAGCATTTCGAGCTTGTCTACGATCACCTGACATCACCCGTCCAAATCGAACGACGCTTCCGTCACCGGGCCGCCTCCAGGGCTCTCAACGCCACCTCGAGCATGGAATCGTCGGGCTCGCGCGTCGTGAGCCGTTGAAGCATGAGGCCCGGTCCGGCCAACATCCCGATGATGGGGGATGAAGACCTCGCGCTCGCCCTGATGAACTCGTACGACACGCCGGCGACCACCGGGAGCAGGGCCAACCGGATCAGGATCCTCTGGACGACGCCCGGCCATCCGAAGAAGGAGAACAAAACCACGCTGGTCATGACTACCACCAGCAGGAAGCTGGTACCGCAGCGCGGGTGGATCGGGTCCATCCCCCGCGCCGATTCCACGGTCGGCTCCAATCCCCTGTCAACGGCGTTGATCACCTTGTGTTCCGCGCCGTGGTAAGCCAGGACCCGCTGGACGTCCCCCAACCGGCTGACGGTCCAAAGGTAGCCGAGCACTATCGCGAGCCTCAACGCGCCCTCGAGCAAGTTGGCGACCCACCGGCCGGAAGCCAAGCGACTCCTCACGAACGACACGATCACCGTCGGAAGGACCACGAACAACCCTATCGCGGCGACGACCGAGAAGATGACGGTGACCGTGACTTCTCCCTTTCCGAGCCTTTCGCCGTCCGACATGCCCTCTTCCGCCGAGTACATGAGGGCCTCGATCCCGACCACGAGCGAATCGGCCAGAGAGACGGCCCCACGGATCACGGGAAGTGACAGTACCGGGTGGAGCCGGCAGTACTGCAGGCGGTCACGCGAGGTGACCGCAATGCTGCCGTCCTGCCTGCGGATTGCGATGCCCACCTTGGAGGGGCCTCTCATCATCACGCCCTCTATGACGGCCTGCCCGCCGAAGACGGGGCCGGAATCGTCGCGGCCCGCCTCCATACCTCCACCTCCCTACCTCCTCGCTCGACCGCGTCTAAACGGGAACTCAACGGTCCAAAGAAAAAAGCAGAGCCCGAGCTCTGCCGCGTCGTCGGCACGCTACTTCATGCCGTACCTTCTCTTGAACCTCTCGACCCTTCCGCCCGTGTCCACTATCTTCTGCACCCCCGTGAAGAACGGGTGGCACCTCGAGCATATCTCCACGCGGATGTTTTTCTTCGTGGACCCCACGTGGTAAACCGCGCCACACGCGCAGGTTACAGTCGTCTTCTCGTACTTGGGGTGTATCTTGTCCTTCAATCCCTCTCACCTCTCAAGGGCCGATAACGCTATGATTATAGCACAGGGGATCGTCGCGTTCAACGACGCCCCCGCACCGGCCGTCAGCCCCCTCGCAACTCCTTCTGCAGGGAGTTGAGGAAGTCCCGGTTGGAGCGCGTCTTGGAGAGCTTGTCAATGAGCATCTCGAGTACCGTAGAGGGCTCCCTGTCGTTGGTCACCTTCCTCAACATCCACATTATCTCGAGTTCTTCCGGCTTGAACAGCAGCTCCTCCTTGCGAGTGCCCGACCGCTTTATGTCAATGGCGGGGAATATGCGGCGTTCGGACAGCTTGCGGTCGAGGTGAAGCTCCATGTTGCCGGTTCCCTTGAATTCCTCGTATATCACGTCGTCCATGCGGCTGCCTGTGTCTATCAGGGCGGTGGCGATGACCGTCAGGCTGCCGCCCTCTTCTATGTTCCTCGCGGCGCCGAAGAACCGCTTCGGCTTGTGGAAAGCCGTCGGGTCCATCCCGCCGCTCAGTGTGCGTCCCGAGGGGGGCAACACCAGGTTGTATGCGCGGGCCAACCTCGTAATGCTGTCGAGCAGTATCACGACGTCCTTCTTGTGCTCCACCAGCCTCTTCGCCCGTTCGAGCACCATCTCGGCAACGCGGACGTGGTTATCCGGTATCTCGTCGAAAGTCGAACTCACCACCTCGCCCCTCACGGACCTCTCCATGTCCGTGACTTCCTCCGGCCTCTCGTCAATGAGGAGCACTATTACGTGGACGTCGGGGAAGTTGGTGGTGATGGCGTTGGCGATCTTTTTGAGGAGCACCGTCTTCCCTGCCTTGGGGGGGGAAACGATCAGGCCTCGTTGACCGCATCCTATGGGGGCTATGAGGTCAACGAGCCTGGACGAAATCTCGTCGCGGGTGGTCTCAAGCACGAGTCGCCTGTTGGGGAATATCGGCGTCAATCCCTCGAAGTAGGGGCGTTCCTTGGCGACGTCCGGATTCTCCCCGTTCACCGCCTCTACTCTGAGCAGGCCGAAATACCGCTCGTTGTCCTTGGGCGGCCTGACCTGCCCGGAAATGAGGTCCCCGGTCCTGAGGTCGAACCTCCTGATCTGCGAAGGTGAGACGTAGATGTCCTCCCGGCTCGGAAGGTAGAAGTTGGGCCGGAGAAACCCGAAGTTCTCGGGCATTATCTCCAGTATGCCCTCGGCGAAGATCAGGCCTCCCTGTTCCGTCCTGGCCTTGAGGATTTCCAGGATGAGTTCCTTCTTCCTGAGTGCGGAATAGCCGGTGACGTTCAATTCCCTGGCTATCTTCTGGAGTTCAACAAGTGTGAGGGCTTCGAGCTCGCCGATGCTCAATCAGACCACCTCGTTTGGATTTGTTTCCAACCACATAGGAGCTTATGCAGCAAGGAAAAGCATGGATCGAACGCGAGCGGAAACGCGAACGGGTTCGGGCAGTCCTTCAACTACATTCCTCCAGGGCAGTCCTCCCAAGGGATTGGAGCGGACGGAGATTGCTGTGGAAAATGCACATTCAAGAGTAGTTCCGATGGCTCCCGGCGGCTACCCGTGCACACGCCGAAAAAACTAGGCCTCCGAGACACCTTATCGAAGGCCTCCTGCATAGAAAACCGAGGAGGATGTAATAATGTAGGCCACTACCCGAACAATAGTGTAACATCCTGGTTTTCAGCAGTCAAGCAGGTAGACCTACGAAACGCTACGGTGCGACCGACGCCGCCGCGCCCCGTCTCCTAGCGGCCGCCGGCGATCTTCGCCCAGTCTTCAAGGAACTTCTTGATCCCCGCGTCCGTCAGCGGATGCCTGGTCATCTGCTGGAGGACCGCAAACGGGATCGTCGCCACGTCGGCCCCGGCGAGAGCGGCCTGAAGGACATGCATGGAGTGCCTGATGCTGGCCGCGATCACCTGCGACTTGATTCCGTAGTTCCGGAACACCGTCACTATGTCGCGGACGACTTCCATGCCGTCCATGCTGATGTCGTCGAGCCTGCCGATGAACGGGCTGACGTAGGTCGCCCCGGCGGTGGCCGCGAGAAGGGCCTGGTTTGCGGAGAAGACCAAGGTCACGTTGGTCTTGACCCCTTCCGCCGTCAACCTGTGTACCGCCTTCAGCCCCTCCACACCCATCGGTATCTTGATGACCACGTTCGGCGCCACGGCCGCGAGGTCGCGGGCCTCGGCGGTCATGGCGTCGGCCTCGAGGCTGAGAACCTCCGCGCTGATGGGGCCCGAGACGATACCGGCTATCCTGCGGACTACCTCCCTCATGTCGGAGGTCTTCTCCTTCGCCACCAGGGAGGGATTCGTCGTGACCCCGGCCACCACGCCCCACGATGCCGCCTCGCGTATTTCCTCGATGTTTGCAGTGTCTAGAAAGATCCTCATTGAATTGATTCCTCCCTGTTTCGGCGTCGCCCGTCTCTCAGCCCCTTCTCTTCGGGCCCGCGCGGGTCGTCTTCTTCCCCTTCGCCACCGCCCGCGCCCCGACCCCGACGCGGGAACGCGCGCGCCGCCCGGTCGCGTCAAGCGAGGCCGGAAGGCGTGCGTTCGTGGCACCGCGGCGACGCCCGCGTTCGTCGGGACTCTCCCGGTCCCCAACCAGGATCGCCAGAGTCGTACTGCACGCGGAGCAGCAGATCTCCACTCCTTCAGAGTATACTTCCACGTCGAGGAGATTATTGCAGGTCGCGCACCTCATCTTTCCCTGGTCGTCGAGCTCGAGGATCTTGGTCAGCGCTCTCAGCCCCGCGGCGGGGTCTCGGAAGAGGGAGGCGACCTTCGGGAGCAGTTCGTCGCGGGTGCCGGCCAGCCGCATGATGTTCCACGGCGGCCCGATGTAACCTATTTCGGCGCCCGTGTCGGGGCACAGTATGGACTTTATCTCCCTCGACCAGAAGTCCCTGTTCGAGAACTTGAACAGGTGAACGCCCTCGCAGAGGAAGCATGCGAGCTGGGTCCATACATCCGGGCCCCTGCGGCTTATCGTGAGGATGTGCCGTCCGCACGCGCAGCGGAACTCGCGCCGGCTGGATCCCAGGGTGAACACGGATATGGGGAAAAGGCTGGTGCCCCCGCAGGACGAACATCTGAGCATTATCGCCGTCTGCCTGCGCGTCAGCATCGCACGTCCCCTTTCAGCTCATACTTTCGCCCGAGGCGGGAGGAATTCCTTTCCCCGGCGCGACCGGTCAGAGCGCGTACCCGAGCCCCATCGCCCCGCATATCTTCCTGACGAGCTCCAGCTCCTCCTCGAGGTCCGGTGCTTTCTGCACGACCCGCGCGACCTTACCCTTATCGCTGTCAACCTTCCCCGCGGCTATCTCCCCCAGGGCCGACCACAACTCGGCCCTCTGCGAGATCTCCCGGACCTTCGACCGCAACGGCTCCTTCAGCTCGGACGCCATGAGGCCGCCCTGTCCGAGGAAGAACATCGCCTGCGCCCGATACAGCCGCATCACGGCCGTCACCGCTATCCCCTCCGGCGGCGAATACTTCCTGAAGCGTTCGGGAATGGATGCCTTCGCCTTTTCGAGGAGGTCCATGACCTCAAGCGCCCTCGTGAATGCCTGCCGGGCCTCGTCCACGTTCGAGCCCAGCGCCAGGCGCTTTCCGGTTTCGAGGTACATGCCGGTGAGGACCTCGTACCCTTCGGGCATGAACCTGTTGTTGGATATCGCCACGGCCGTGTGCCTCAGTGCCGCGGAAGACTGCCCCGTCTTGAGCAGGACCGCCGCGTAGTGAAGCCTCGTCACCGAGTCGTACGGGTTCAGCCTCACCGCGGTCTCGAGGTTCACAACCGCATCCCTCATGAGGTCCTTGTCGCGTCTCTCCTCCGCCGCTTCCTGGAAGTACAGCCCCAGGGTCAGGCGCGCGGACGCGTCGAGTGGGTCGAAAAGGGTGGCCCTCCGAACGAGGGAGAGAGCGACCTCCCGCTCGCCCTCCTTCCACGCCCCCTCCCCGGCGCTCCGCAGCGATGCGCCGGCCAGGCACGTGGAGGCAACCAGCGCCGACAGGACGAACGCATACAGGAAGGCCTTGACCGTCCCCCTTCGCGCGAGCACCTCCCGGGCCCTCTCGTAGAGCGCCGGGCCTGACCGCACGCTCACGGCGTCACCGTCGCCGGTCTCGGCAGCGAGGTCGGTCGCGCCGCCCACCACGCCCATCAGCGTCCACAGTATTGCCGCCACGGCGGGAAGACTGAGGCTGAAATCGCCGACGCTGTGGAGACCGAGGCAGATTGCGGCCGAACCGGCACCCCAGGCCGACACGCGCAGGCGGTCGTCCGCGAGCCGCAGGGCGCGACGCATGTTGCCTAACAGCGACAACCACAGCACACAGTAGGCGGCGAGTCCGACGATGCCGGCGTCCACGAATACCTGCGCCAGGTGGTTGTGAACCAGTTTCGTGTAGTAGGGAAACGCCTTGTACTTGTGGTACAGCGTCGCCCATCCGCCGCCCCCCGCACCCGTTATGGGGCGACGCAGCCCTATCCTCACGGCGTCCAGGGTCCAAATGATCCTCTCCTGAACGTTCCTGTCCATCAACACGGTCGAGGACACTCGTTTCAAGGGTCCCGCGGCGATGGCCTTCACGTCGGTGGCGACCCCAGCGACGGGGAGAATCAGCAGGACGGCGGCCCCCAGTCCGGCGACGACCAGTGCCATGCGCGGAAAGCCGGTGAACCGCGCGCCTGCGGCTGCAGCAGATAACTTCGCCCCACGCGCCCGCCCGAGGGCGTCACACGCGGAGACCAGGCAGTTCAGACCCACGGCCCCGCACAGGGGAGCGAGCAACACCCAGCGCCACGCCGACCCGACATTCATGGGATTCAGGGCCGCGGAGAACTTCGTCGCCGCCGCGATCCCGAGCAGCACACTCGATGCCACGCAACCAATGGCGGAGATCCTGAAACCCCGAGGTTGACCCCAGGCGAACAACACCGCGGCCACCGGAAGAACCAGCCAGGCACCTCTCGATTGGGTCAAGACGAACGCGGCGAGGAGAAAGCCCGCGTTGGCGCTCCACGCGAGCCGGATCCCCCAAGCCGCCGGCAGCCCGCCCCAGGAGCCGGGGTTCGAGGGTGGTGACCCGCCCTGCACCAGCGATTTCACCCACAGGGTGGACGACGCGAAAAAGGCCGCCATCAACACGGAGGCCGCTGTATTGGCATACTGCAGCGTGGAGGCCAACCTGCCTCCCACCCACGCGCCGGGATACGGGAGGACTCTCGTCGCGGTCGTCAGGCCGAGGGTCGCGACCACCGTGCCGGACAGCGCGACGGCCCCGAGCAGCAGATCGGAACCGCCCACCTCGCCGCAACAGTCGTAGACCAGCCACGTCATCCCGAACAGCATCGTGGCAACCAGGGCTTCCACGACCGCCGCCTTGCGGTACACCGCCAGGGGCACCGCGAGCCAGTACGCGACCGCCACCGCCAGCGCGGCGACCCCGAGGTGTGTCCCCGGGAACCGTGACACCGCGAAGTCCCGCCCGCGCGCCTGCGCCCGGACGGACAGGGCCGCGGCACACGATACGAGGACGCACGACGCCAGGCGCTGCTTCTCGAAGTACAGTCCCTGGAAGAACGGTGCCGAGAATATCGTCGCCGCGAGCACCGCAGCCGGGACCCGGCCGGAACGCGGCCGGAACGCGCGGCTTTCCGATGCGGGGGTCTCCTTCTCTCGACCGTGAGGGGGAGTACCTGTCGCTCTCATAGTGCCGTCCCGAACAAGGGTCACACCTCGCTTGGAACGCTCCTACGGGTTCACTTGCCCCATCCACTTCAGCAGAATGCCGCGGAGCCTTTCTTTCTCGGGGTCCGGTTGGAGATCCGGAACGCGCCCTGGGATCTTCGACCGGATCGGGGCGATATCCTCCACGGGGAATTTCACCGAGAAAGCGGGTGTACCGTCCAGGTAGAGCTCCAACTTCACCTCCCCGCCCATCGGCTTGCTGAGCGTCACCGCCCCGTCGCCGGTGCATTGCGTCATTCCGTCCACCACGAGGGTGGCGCGTCTCCCGGCGAAGCGTTCGCCGTCAACCGTAATGGAAACGTATCTCCCGCCGTCGGGGGCCGCCTGCCCCAATCCCACAGACAGCGGCAACCCGGGTTCCCGCACGAGCGCGAGCGGAAGCGTCGCCACCAGCCGGTTGGTCGTGGTTTCGACCAGGTGCACCTCGATGAGGTTCTCGTCCTCGCTCTTCGCGGGGTCCAGCGCCAGCCGCACTTGGAGGGGGTCGCCCTGCTTCAGGAACACCGCGCCTTCCCGGTCCCATGAGACGGAGGCGCTCTTCCTGTATGCGGTGATGCTCACCTCGCACTGTGACTCGGCGGGTTCGCCCGACTCGATGTACAGAGCGTAGCTCCCCTGGCGAGGCCCTACCAGGTCCACGACCTCGGGGGAAGTGCCGTCCGTCGCGGACGACGCCACCTCCGTCCACCCCGCGGAAGGGTCGAACCAGTGGAGATACGCATCCAGGTCGGCGCCCCCATACGAAGGCTCGGAGACTCGAATGACCAACCGCTCGACGTCCCGCCCGACCGTGAAGACCTTGCTGAACGTTCCCCGGGCAGGAACAGTCACGGACAATGTCCCCATGGAACCGCTGTCGGGGAGGGCCACGCTCGGGACGACCTTCAGCCACGAATCCGTCCGGTGGTTCACCACCTGGAAAGCCAGGCCCGCACCGCCGGGGTTTCGTTCCCCCGCAATCACCCGCCATTCCGGCGGCCACGGCGAAACGGCCAATCCCCGCGCCGTCAACTCGAGCGATATCACGGTCCCCGACTCGCCCTCCCCCATGACCACAATCTCCCATGTCCCGGTGCCGGGGTACGCGATGTCCGTGGACCACTCCGAGCGGGGCGCGACGACACCGGACCTGACCCTTTTCCCCTGTTCGCCGATGACCCGGATCTCCGCGGCTTCCCAGCCCGTGTTGACCGCCCTGAGCCTCACGGTCGTGGCCCCCGGGAGTACCCGGAAAAACCGGCGGAAGAACTCGCCGGCCTTCAACTCCGCGCCGGGCTCCAGGACCAGGGTCTCGCCCGGGCCGACCGCACCCGGCTGCACGAACGTGTGCACCAGTCGGGCCAGCGTCCGGCCCGACTCGGCATCCCGCGCGCGCGTAACTGCCGAGTGCAGCCCGGGACCAGGGCTCCGGTACTCGAAATGGACGGCCCGCTCCCCCACGGGGGGCAGCATCAGGACGCGTTCCTTCGCCTCGATCCAGTCCGGCGCACCCTCAAACACCAGGTTCACGGGCCTCGCCGAGAAATTGTCCACGAAAAAGCGCACCGACCCGGGGATCGCGTCCCGCGCGAACAGGCCGCCGACGCGATACCCGTCAGTCTCCTCGCATACCGTAGTGAGCGGGGCATCGTACCCGTCGCGCAGGAGCTCGAACGTCCCCCGCGCGTTGACAAGGCCGCCGCCCTGTTCTATTGCCGCGCGGCTCTCCAGCTCGGTCCCCGCCTCCGTCATTGCGCCCAGGATCTCGGCCGGCCCGGGTCGCAGCCCCGCTTTCCCGCAGGCCTCGATCACCAGGGCGGCGCAGCCCCCCACGTACGCCGCGGACACGCTCGTGCTTTCGGCAAGGGCGTAGCCGCTCCGCGACACCCAGCTCGGCACCGCGGACGAACCCGCCACCGGAGCCAGGATCCCGGGCGCCGCGCCGCCCGCCGGAGTGGGTCCCACGGCGCTCCTCGCCCATACCCTTGCCCGGCCCCCATCGTACACGGCGCCCCCCACGGCAACGCCCGAGGCGCCGTCCACCGGGGCCCTGCTCGTCTGGAGACCGGGCCCCCCGTCTCCCGCCGGAAACACGACGACAGCCCTGTACCGGACCGCCGCGTCATAGACCGACTCTTTCAGCCTATCCACGTCCCCCGGCCGCACGGCCTCCCCGTGGAGGTCAACGACTATGACACGCGCGCCTCTTTCCCCCGCGTAGGCCAGGGACTCGACGACGGCCTCGACGGAGCAGCGCCCCGACGAATCGCACGCCTTGAGCGACATCAGCGACGCACCGGGGGCGATCCCGTTCATGCCCTCCGCGGTGCTCCTGGCCGCGATCAGACCCGCGAGGAAGGTGCCCGTCCCCGCCCCGTCAAACCCGAGCCGGGCCTCGGAACCGTCCGGGGCAATCCGCGCGCACACGAAGTGGACGGCCCCCGCCGGCGCCGCACCGCTCCCGTCCCGGAAACGGGAAAAACTCCGGGTTTCCCCGTAGATCCCCAGCGGGATCTCGTCCGTGAAGTCCCTGTCCTGGTTCGTGTCCACGTACACCCTGGTGTACACGCCCCTGCGCACGGGATCCACGATGAGCACGGGGAACGTGTCGCCCGTGGCGCCGTTGCCGTTGAGGTCTTGACGAAGGGCGCCGTCCGGGGGCAGATCCGCCTCCCGGAGCATGCCGACCCTGAACGTCCCGCTCTGGCTCCTGATGCCGCCGGTCCTGAGCCGTCCAAATCTCGAGTCCACCCATCCGCCCGACGACGGAGCGGGTTCGCTGCGGACGAGTCCCTCGCTGGTGAAGTCCATCCAATCGGTCAGCTTGGGCAGTCCCCCCGCGGAGGACACCTGGAGGTCGGGGTGACCGGGGTCAATCCCCGAGCCCACGACGGCCACGACCACGCCGGTGCCGTCCACGCCCTGTTCGCGCGAGATGTCGCTCGCGCCCGTCTCGAGGCCCGCCCGCGACACCATTTCCGGGAGGTGCGCCTCGATGGGCACCAGCGTGAACCCGGCGGGACCCGTCCTGCCGCCCCGCTGCGTCGCCGCGGCAACGGGCGCCGAGCCGGGCCCGCCGACGCCCGGGGCGCCGGGCAACAGCACGCCCAGGGTCAAGCACACGACAACCGACAAGCACTTAAGCGACGAGTTCCTGCGCACGGCCCTTCCCTTCGCGCGGGTGTTCCGCACCCCTCACGGCCCCGCGATGCTGAAGAACTGCATGAACAAGATGTTGCCGTCCGCGTCCACGGCGCCCTGGAAGAAGTCGCCCCGCTTCACTCCCTCCAGGCCTGCGAGGACGCCCGACGCGTACAGGACGCTCTCCTCGGCCACCTTGAATGACAAGGTCCCCCCGCCGGTGACGCGCCCCACGATGACCGACTTCTCCGGATACACTTCTATGACCTTCCCGCTCACGTTCATGCGGAACACACCGAGCATGCGGACGCACCCGGAGGCAGAAGAATAGACCACGTACACCCGGTCACCCACATGGACAGAGTTGAGGTCCGACAGGTTCCCCTGGACGTACACCGTGGCACTCGCGGGAACCGGGACCGCCTTCGCGACGCCGTTCCTGTCCACGTACTTCAACACCCCGGATCCGGCGTCGGCGGTCTCGACGATACCCACGTCGTCGGCATACCACGCCGCCACGACGGTCCGCCGCCCCCCGCGCCCGTTGACGACGAACACCTCGTCGAGCGGCTTCAGGTCGTCCACGACGCTCGGGGCGCCGTTCCTGAACACGGCAGCACCGGCAGGGATGACGACGCGCATGTCCCCGATCGCGGTGTCCAGGAAGATCGCGCGCTCCGCCGGGTCCACGAGGCTGACGACCCCGTGAAGGTCCCCCGCGAGGCCCCATGTGCCGGCCGCCCTCCAGATGAGGGCGCATGCCTCCGCGAGCGTCACCGGGTCAGTCAGCCTCAGGTCACCATCGGGGTCGCCGGTCAACCAACCGAGCGACAGCGCCGCTCTCACGCTCCCGGCGGCCCACGGCGGGCAGGAGGCGGGGGCCTGTTCCCAGACAGATGCCGCTTCACCGGGTGCATCCTCCCTAGCAGGGCTGAACGCGCGGTCCAGCACCACCACCGCCTCGGCCCGAGTGATCGCCACGTCCGGTCGGAAGAGCCCGTTTCCGCACCCCTTCACCCAGCCCAGCTCGTACGCCCTGCGGATTGACGGCAGGGCCCAGGAGTCCCGCCCCAGGTCCGTGAAAGGAGACGCCTGCTCCCTGCCTTCAGGCTCCGAGCCCTCCGGCCGCAGGAACGCGGCGAGGATGTGGACGAACTGCGCCCGCGTCACGGCCCCGCCGGGCGACAACGGGCCGCCGATCCGGTCGAGGCAACCCCTGGCCCTGACCGCCTCGACATACACGTCCGACCACGCGGCGCTGCACGTCCCCGACCACTGCGCCGCCAGCAGAGCGCCACCGGCCAGGACAGCGGCCACGGCGACTGCGATGCTGACCCGTAACGATCTCAACGACCCCACCCCGACGGACAAGAATCGGGGGCAAGCCCCTCGGGCCTGCCCCCGCGCCGCTTTCGTTACTTCGTTACGCGGTTACCGGTTACCGCACGACGATCCACTCGAGCACCTTGTCGCCGCCCTTGTCGTAGAAGTCCACCGTCATTCCGGAGACAAGGTCGGACAGCGTGCAGTAGACCAGGTCGTCGCCCGAGTAGTCGTAGATCACGGTGTCGTCGTCCACGTGGTACCAGACGCCGTCAATCTTGATCCTATCGTCGGACGCGGCAACCGAGTAGACCTCCTTGCCAACCGTGACGCCCGGGTCGCCCTCGATGAGCACGTCGAACGCGCTGATCTTGCCGCCCGTCAGCTTGAAGCTGAGCATGTTGCCGTCGGCGACGTCAAGCCACTCATCCACGTCGCAGCTGTCGGTCAGGTTGTACGTCTTCGTCGTGCCCTTGACGTCCAGCTTGATGAACTTCCCGTCGGCGTTCTTCCCGCGCAGGAGGGCCATCGCGTAGTCCTCGATGCCGGTGATGTCCGGGTCAGCTACGACGAGGTACTTGATCTTCCCGTTGTCCTCGTCGAGCTCGTACCGGGCCTCGACATCGTTCCTGTCGGCGACGTACGCCTCGAGGTCGGCATACGGGACTATCTTCCAGTCGCTCGAGCTGGTCGCGCTGATCTCGAACACGACCGCGCCGGAGGCATAGTACCAGTCGGTGTCGTCGAGCTCGAGCCTGTGCGTGTCGTCGTCGGCGTCCGTGAGCTGCGCCACGTCCGTGATCACCTTCAGGTCGTCAATCGCGCCGTTCGACTGGAGGCTGAACTTCACGAAGTCGCCCTTCGCGAGGCCCTGGCAGTCGTCGTCGGAGTCCTCGTCAACCTCGTACGAGGCCTTGGTGCCGTCCGACTTGAACACGTCTATCTTGGTGACGGTCTCGCCCTCGTCAGTAATGGTGCTGTAGGTGCGCGCGACGATTGCGCGGGTGTACGACGCGACGGTGACGTCGGAGATGATCGCCCGCACGTAGCCGAAGCCGTCGAGCAGGCAGGTGACCTCCTCGCCACGGACATCGTCCAGGTCGTCGTCACTGTCGATCGCCTCGAAGCTGTCGGCGTCGCCCGCGTCGGTGGAGAGCAGGATCCTGCCGACCGCCCTGCCGGACCTGTACTTCGTCCCGTCAATGTAGACGTCCTTCCGGCCCTCTGCCGTCCAGTCGCTGCTGGTCTCGGTCAGCTCGCCCTCGACGGTCTTCGCCCAGACCTCGACCAGGTAGTCCGCGCCGTGCGCGTCGTCATCGTCGTATATCCACACCAGGTCGTTCTTCTTCAGGTCCTTGAGCTCGCACGGAGCGCCGTTCCTGAGGAAGATTACCGTCTTGGTGTCGTCCTTGAGGGCGGTGTTGAGCGCGTTGGTCTCGCTCTGCTGGCCCTTGTCGAGGTAGGTTATCTTCTTCGACGTCAGGTTGACCGCCTCGACGATCGCAGGCGTGGCTTCCTGGGCGAGCTTCGTGAACTTGACGTAGACGACCTCACCGCTGGAGTTCACAGTCATCGAGATGCGATCGTAGGTGACTTCATAGGTCTCATTGTCAAGATCCTCGAAATCCCCGATGTCGCCGTTCTCGTCTTCGTAAATGGCATCGGATGCCACAGTGAAGATCTTGTCGTTGATCTTGAACTTGGTGTCGCTGATCTTGGTGGCGGAACGGGCGAACTCGTTGCCGTAGTCCTTGGCCTCGATGTACATCGCCTCGTCGTCGTCGTTGAGGATGTAGTCTACCAGCTTGCCCCTGAAGCCGGACACGTGATCGGCGTTCACCAGCGTGACGTCAGGCGCAACGACGACCGTCGTGCCGTCCTTCAAGGTCAGCTTGTACTTGCCGGCGACGTACTCCCATTCCGTGACGAGCTTCCTCTTGCTGATGCCGCCCTCGAAGCTCTGGTGATAGAGGTCGTTCACCGCATCGGGGTCCTCGTCCTTGAACTTCTCCTGGTCTTTGTCCCAGTACACCGTCTCCTGGCCCAGCGACTGCTCGGCGAAGAACGCCACATCGCCCCTGGTGGCCGGCTCGGAAGCGTCGAACGTCACGTTGTCGCTCACGCCGAGATCGGCGGCCTTGACCAGGTACTCGATGGGCCACTCACCGGGAAGGTTATCGTTGTACCCGATGATCCTCAACAGCACCGTGAGAACCTCGGCGTTGCTGATGTTCGCGCTCGGCTTGAACGTCCCGTCAGGATAGCCCTTCATGTATCCCTGCGACGCCGCGAGGTTGACCCAACCCGTGTACCACTGGCCCACCGCGACGTCAGAGAACTTGGACGGGCTATTCTTCAGGATGTCCCCGCTCGACTTCAAGCCCGCAACGATGCACGCGATCTTGGCGAACTCCGCACGGGTGATGTTGTTGTCGGGCTTGAACGTCCCGTCAGGATACCCGGCGAGAACACCGAGAGCCGCGAGCTTCGCGATCTTGTTCTTCGCGGGGTGATTGGCGGTGTCGCTGAACGCGGCACCCGCGACGCCCGTAAACCCTGCGATGATCATGGAGACCACGAGCAAGGTCACGAGTGTCTTCCTGAGTTTCATCATTGTCCGTTCTTCCTCCCCTTTACGAAAGTGTGGTCTACACTAACGTGCCTCTCTACGATTCCTCCTCGGTTGTCAAATCCCCCCCTTCAACTCCCAAACCTCTGACTGGTTTTCCACGCTTACCTGTTCGCAGCATCGGTGGAAGGTACGAACTTAATGCCCACAAATTCGATGATGTTGCGCATTTTTCCTGCTCAGGTCCATTTCACTCGTCAAGGTAATTGCTGGGAGCCGGCGAGCTCTGCGAAGATCCCCAAAACCTACCAGTATGCTACATTGTACCAGACAAACCTAATACAGTCAACAACGGCACGCCGCCGCGCGCTTCGCCCGGCTGGCGGCCGGAGCGTCGTTCTTCCCATCCGACCATCTATATTCGCCGATACGCCGGCCTTTGTGCGGAAACTCTGTGCCTGTATTCGCCGGGTACTTGAAAAATCCTCCACGCGAGGATGGCAGGCCGGGAAGCGTCTGCCTGCCTCGGTAGTCGCGCGAACGCCGCGCGGACACCACA
>JANLGA010000080.1:0-800 GCA_024653225.1 Bacillota bacterium
GCGATCTCCGCCAGGTCGCCCGACATGCAGTCCACGGCCCGGGCCGCTTCTCTTCTCAGCATCTCAATGCCCTTCACCGTACCACCCCGCACACTACCTGCCTGTTCCAAGGTTCACCGCGACACAGTACCTCGCCGGATCCCATTCGACCCTTCCGCCCAGCACGCCCGCCACGGTCGCCGCCTGCACCATGACCCTCCCGCCGATGAGTCGGACGGGGGCGGCGAGGTCCACCTCTTTGCCATCGAGGATCGCCTTCGAGGAGTCCACTTCCATGACCAGCACCGACCTTCCGTCCGTGCAGGTCACCCTGCGCAAAGACTCCTCCCAGGTCACCTGGTAGCCGGCGGCCTCGAACAACACCCTGGCGGGCACCCACGTCCGCCCCTCAACGATTACCGGTGTGACGTCCGGAAAACGGACGGACGACCCGTTCACTGTCAGTGCGACAGGAGACCAGGCTTCGACCTCTCCGTCCATCCCGCCTATCACCACGCTCCCGGATCCCGCCGCGATCCCCGTGGCAGTCCTCCAGGGAATCTCGTTCTTCCAGAGGGTCTCACCCGTCTGCGCGGACACCACGTATATGTCATTGGGCCCCGGCACCTCGAAATAGGTGCCCACGTACGCGACGCGCTCCGAGACTGCGGGCGTCCTCACCAGTGCGTCGAATTGGGATGTGCGCTTTCCGGATTTCGTGACGACCGTGGGTGCCTTCCATCTCCACCTGATCGCCCCGGACTGGAGGTCTACGGCGTAAAGCCATCCCGTGTTACCGGCGTAGACCGTGTCTTCGGATG
>JANLGA010000080.1:810-2317 GCA_024653225.1 Bacillota bacterium
CGGACCAGTAGTTATTCTCTCCCCTCACGGGACCCCAAACGATGTCGCCCGTTCGTGCGTCGAGGAGATAGAGCCCGCCCGTCTTGTGCCCGCTCGAGACTACTGCGAGGTTCTCCCCGCAAAGGGCCGCCGCGTTCCCCAACCATCCCGGCAGTTGGGTCTTCCATCGGAGCGAGCCGGTCGCCTCGTCGAGGGCGTAGATCGCGCCGCCCGACTCAGCGGTCCCCAGGGCCGCGGCGAACACAGCCCCGCCGCCCACCGTCGGCGACGCCGAAATGAAATCGCCGGGTATGACGTAATCCCAAATGAGGGACCCATCCCGCAGTGACAGGCTGCAGATTCGCCCGTCGTAGGCGGTGACGACGGCACGGTCGCCCGAGAGAGCCACGGAAGAGGTGACGGAGAGCCCGGCGCGAAACCTCCACTTTTCCGTGCCCGTGGCCCTGTCAATCCCATATACGACCCCGTCGGCCGCCGCCGCCACCACAACATCCTCCGCCACGGCGGCTCCCGATCGGATCCTGGCGCCGTTTTCGGGTCTGAAGCACCAGTCCTGGTCACCGGTCACCAGGTCCAAGGAGTAAAGCCCGCCGTCGTCGCAGCCCACGTATACCGCTCCGCCGGATATGGCCGCCGGGGAGTGCACGCCGCCGGCGAGCACAACCCGCCACCTCCGGTACAGGGCCAATCCGGTGAGGTCGCCCGCAAAGTGCGTCCTCGAAGCGCAGCCGCCGTACTGGTTCCACGAGGCGTGTGCCCGCGGCGAGAGCAAGACTGTAGCGATGACGGCCAGCAGGACGCGGGCGACCCGGGGATTCACGCTCCCATCCAACGCGCGCACCTCCGCTCAATATTAAGACGCGCCACATAGAATGTATCACGAGGGGGAGTGAGGATGCCATACGTACCCAGGTACCTGGCCAAGTACGTCGGCCAGTCCCATATAACCATTGACGTCAACTCCAGGACCCTGTCGCTCCAGGTGAACGCCCGCCCGCACGCCACCTACCCGTGCGCCGTCGGTAAGCCGAGCACTCCTTCCCCGATCGGGTCCTGGGCGATCGCCGTAAAGACTGCCAATCCCTCCTGGGAGGTGCTCGGCACCAGGTGGATGGGCCTCAACGTGCCCTGGGGCAATTACGGAATTCATGGCACGAACGCCCCGTGGTCCATCGGTAAGCAGATATCGAACGGGTGCATCCGACTGTACAACGAGCATGCAGAGGAGGTTTTCGACCTGGTCGCGATAGGCACCCCCGTTGACATAGTCGGAACATACGGGACTTCCGGCTTCATCCTGGGGCCGGGTGCCGCCGGGCCCCGAGTATGGGAACTGCAGGCCCGCCTGGTCGCCGGGGGCTACCTGTCGCACCCGCCCGACGGCCTGTTCGGTCCCGCCACGGAGGAAGCCTTGAGACGCTTCCAGTCGGACCATTCGCTTCATGTTGACGGCATCGCGGGGCCCGCCACCCTCAGGGCTCTCGGCATGTTATAGGGCGCCGTCCCT
>JANLGA010000080.1:2327-3668 GCA_024653225.1 Bacillota bacterium
CCAAGCGCTCGTATTCCTGGAAGCTCAGCCGTACTTCGCGGGGCTTGGACCCCTCGTAGGGTCCCACGAAGCCCCGCACTTCCATGGCGTCTATGAGCCTCGCCGCGCGCGCGTATCCTATTGGGAGCTTGCGCTGCAGCAGGGAGACTGATGCCTGGCCGGCCTCCACGACTATCTTCACGGCCTGCGGAAAGAGCTCGTCGGTTCCCTCGTCCCTACCCGACTGCTCGGGCTCTTCCTCGAGGACGGGGGTCTCGTACGTGGGCGTCCCCTGGGACGCCACGAACCCCACGAGCTTCTCGAGCTCCCTATCGTTAATGTAGGAACCCTGTGCCCGGATCGCCTTGGTCGCCCCCACGGGGAAGAAGAGCATGTCGCCTTTTCCGACCAGTTTCTCCGCCCCGGACGCGTCTAGAATGGTCCTCGAGTCGACTTGACTGGATACAGCGAACGCTATGCGCGAGGGGATATTGGCCTTGATCGTGCCCGTGATCACGTCCACTGACGGCCTCTGGGTCGCCACCACGAGGTGAATTCCCGAGGCCCTTGCCATCTGCGCGAGCCGGAAGATGGAATCTTCCACCTCGACCGGTGCGACCATCATCAAGTCCGCGAGTTCGTCAATCACCACGACGACGAATGGGAGCGTCTCATTGCCGAGGGCCGAAGCCGCCTGGTTGTACTTCGCAATGTCCCTCACCCCCGCGGACACGAAGCGCTGGTATCTCGCTTCCATCTCCTTGACGACCCAGCGCAACGCCCCGGCGGCCTTCTTCGCGTCGGTGATGACGGGAGCGATGAGGTGCGGGATCCCGTCGTACACGCTAAGCTCGACCATCTTCGGGTCTATGAGCAACAACTTCACCTCGGTCGGCCGGGCTTTGAACAGGATGCTGGCGATTATCGAGTTGATGCAGACGCTCTTACCGGAACCCGTCGCCCCGGCTATGAGAAGGTGTAGCATTTTCTCCAGGCTGGACACTATCGCTCTACCCGCAATGTCTTTCCCCAGCGCGACGGTCAACTTGGATTGTGATTCCCTGAACTCCCTGGTGTCCAGGATGTCCCGCAGGTGGACGAGCGTCACCTCGCTGTTCGGCACCTCGATGCCCACGGCGGACTTGCCGGGTATCGGCGCCTCTATCCGGACATCTTCGGCGGCGAGGTTCAAGGCGATGTCATTGGCGAGGCTCGTGATGCTGGCCACTTTCACGCCCGGAGCGGGCTGCAGTTCGAACCGGGTGACAGCCGGTCCCCGGCTGATCTGGACGACCTTCGCCTGCACGCCGAAGCTCGCGAGCGTATCCTCCAGGATTTTCCCCTTATCCTCGGCGTCCCTCT
>JANLGA010000080.1:3676-7320 GCA_024653225.1 Bacillota bacterium
GAGAGGAGCGACAGCGGCGGGAGCTCGTACTGCGCCTGCGTCTCCAGGGTCAGCTGGCCCGGGCGCGGCCCCTCGGCTCCCTCCGCCGGTACGGCCCTGCGCGATTTTCGGGGAAGTCTGGGTACGGCCGTCGCGGCCAGGGCGGCTGTCTCGGGACGCGCCGGGGTCTGAGCCTCAATCGTCGGGCGTGCCTCGACAGCGGGTGCACCCGCGACGCCGGATTCTCCCTCCTGCTGCTCGGGACCGCCGGGAGTCTCGTAGAGGAACTGCTCCATGGACTTCCTTACCGCCGACGCGCAGCGCCCCGCCGTTCGGGCGAGCCAGAACCCGATGCGCATGGGCGATGCCTGGACCAGGAGGCTCAGCCCGACGATGCCGATCACGGTCCCGGCGACGTACAGGCCGGACTGTCCGAATCCCCGCCGCAGGAGGACGGCGAGGCACGCGCCGATGAGTCCGCCGCCGAAGCCCCACGCCCCGTTCCGCAACTCCGTTCCCGCGGGCATGCTCGAGTGGAGGAATAGCACGACATCCAGGAGGAGCACGATCCCACCGGCGAGCCTGGGGGTGAATGCCGGCATCTTGCGGCGTACGATGAGAAATGCCCCGAGCCCGGCCAGGCACAGGGGAACGACGGGGGCGAGGTCACCGACCAGCATCCTGCACGCCCTGACGAGCGCGTCACTCAAGACCCCGCTTGCCTCACCGAGAAACGACATCACCAGTAGGAACGCCGAGCCGACGAGGATTAGGCCCACGGCTTCGTATTTGAGGTCTTCCTGAAGCCTCTTGAGGAACGACTGCAAAGGCCTCCACCTCACCTACGGGGTTCGCCGGGTCGAGACAAACTCCTCCTCGGGTGGTAATCCATTACAGGCCGCGCGCGACAAGGAGCACAACGGCGCCGAGCGCCCAGCAGTAGTACGCGAACGGAGTCAACCCCCCGCGTCGAAGTCGCGCCACCAGGTAGCGGATCGCGGTGACTCCCGATACGAGGGACACGAGGGCGACGACTAGGGCGGGAAGAACGGGTCCGCCCGACAGCGCCCCTCCATTCCATGTGTCCATGACGCCGACGGCGACGGCACCTATTGTGACAGGGATTGACAACAGGAATGAGAACCGCGCCGCCTCGTCGCCGCGAAGACCGCAGGCGAGCCCCGCCGCTATGGTGAGCCCGGAACGAGAGACGCCCGGGGCGATCGCCAACGCCTGCGCCAGACCCACGAACAACGCCTTGCCGGCGCCCATGCCATCCACGCGGGTCATGGCGGCCGGTGGACGAATACGGGTCCCGGCCAGGTAGAGCACCGCACCCGTCACGAGGAGGCCCGCCCCCGCGAGCGCGGCGTCTTCGAACAGGGCCTCTACCCTGCGTTCCACCAAGAACCCGGCGACGGCGGCGGGAACCGAGGCGATCAACAAGGCCACCGCCACTCGGAAACCCGGGTCGCCACGCCGAGGCGCGGCGGCCAGACCCGCCAGAAACGCCCCGGCGACCGCCACGGCATCGCGGCCGTACTCCGCCAGGACGGCGCCCAGGGTCCCCGCGTGAGCCGCGAGCGCCACGGCCAGCCCCGGCGAATCCATCCCCAGCAGTTGTCGGAAGATGACGAGGTGGCCCGAACTGGATACGGGCAGGAACTCAGTCACCCCCTGGACGAGTCCCAGCAGGACGAATGCTCCCAGGTTCACTCAGTACCGCCTCCCACCCGGGCTTCCGCAAGGCACGCCAAGCCCCGCCGCGTTCACGAGTCGGGGACGAGGCGCTTCAGCAAGTTCACGAACAGGCCGACGACCGGCATGAAAAGCAGCGTGCCGCACACATTGAAGAGCGTGTGCGCGTTGGCCACCTGCCCCGCGACGGAGGAGGTCGTGCGCGACACGACGGACGCAAATCGTTCCGCCACCGGCAGGAACAGCAGCGACGTCACCACGTTGAAGATGAGGTGCGCGAGCGCCGCGCGCCTCGCCTGTACCCCCGACCAGGCCGACGCGAGCAGCGCCGTCGCGCAGGTCCCCACGTTCGCCCCCATTATGACCGGGATCGCGTCAACCAGGCTCAAGCGTCCGTGAGTGCAGGCAGTGGCCACCACCGTGATCGTCACGCTCGACGAGTGCAACACGGCGGTCAACACCGCGCCCCCGGCGAATCCGAGAAGAGGGCTCCGCCCCAGCACGCCGGCCACGTGGGAAAATGCGGCGGTCTCGACCAGCGGCGACGTCGCGGCAGCTATCACCCATAGGCCGCAGAAGAGCATCCCGATTCCCATCATGACCCGCCCCGAGTTCCTTCCGGGTTCGCTCTTGGAGGAGCACAACACCCCGGCTCCGCCGGCCACCACCAGGGGAGCATACCTGTGAACGTTGACGGCCAGCATCTGGATGGTGGCCGTTGTTCCTATGTTGGCTCCCATGATTATCTCTACGGCCTTCCTTAGCCCGAGCAGGCGGGTATCAACGAGGGTGACGACAAGCGTAGTTGTAACCGTGGACGACTGGATGATGGCGGTCACCAGGGACCCCAGCAGCACTCCTCCGGCAGTCGGGCCCGTGAGAAGCCTGAGCGCCCGCTCCATGCCGACCCGCGTGACTCCCTCGAGACCACGCCGAATGAGGCGTACGCCCGCGAGGAAAAGAACAAGCCCGAGGGCGACTCCGCAAGCGGTGAACAGAAACACGCACAATCAGCTCCCGGCCGCCCGCCCCGGCCGACGCGCACTACGGCGATCCCCAAATGTTGATCGTGCGGCCGGGTTGGGTTCCCGGGTCGAGGAAGTCGCGCGGGTCGGTAGAGATAATGCGGATTATCCTGCCTTCCGTCGCAGAAACCGGCTCGATCTGGATGAGCCTGCCCCTCACCCGGATTTCCAGGACACTACGCTTCTCCTCGTGCTGCATGACTTCCTCCATCGGCATGACGGTATACAGGATCAATGTCCGACGCCACCTCCCTCCCGTTCCTGGATGAGCTGCCTCACCTTCGCCACCGCCTGCGACAGTCCCCCCACCTCGTCAATCAGGCCCACGTTCACCGCGTCGCGTCCGACCAGCACCGTGCCTATGTCCCGCGCGAGCTCCCCGGTCCTGAACATGAGCTCGCGGTACTTCTCCTCGGTCACCCTCGAGTTCGCGACGACGAACTTGACCACCCTGTCCTGCATCTTGTCGAGGTACTCGTAGGTCTGAGGCACGCCGATGACGAGGCCGGTCAGGCGGATCGGGTGGATCGTCATGGTGGCGGTCTCGGCAATGAATGAATAGTGGGTGCTTACCGCGATGGGCACGCCAATGCTGTGCCCTCCGCCCAACACAAGAGACACGGTGGGCTTCGAGAGGCTCGCCAACATCTCGGCTATCGCCAGGCCGGCTTCGACGTCACCGCCGACAGTGTTCAGGACTACCAGCAGGCCCTTGATGTCGGGGTTTTGCTCGACGGCGACGAGCTGGGGTATCACGTGCTCGTACTTCGTGGTCTTGTTCTGCGCGGGAAGGATTATGTGGCCCTCCACTTGCCCCACTATCGTTAGGCAGTGGACGTCGCTCTTCATCCTGGGCACTTCGGTGGTGCCCAGTTCCTGGACGTTCACTAACGGTTCGCTGTGCTCCACCCGCTTCGGCTGCGGTTCCACTTCCGGGCTCAT
>JANLGA010000081.1 GCA_024653225.1 Bacillota bacterium
GCACCCGTGATCGGCGCGCAGGTTCTCCGCCGCGCCGCAGAGTGCCACTCGCCCCTCCTTCAGAAACAGCACGTCGTCGAATATGGACTCCGACTCCGCCACCTGGTGAGTGGACAGTACGATGGCCTGCTCGCCCGCGCGGTACTCCGAGACGATGGCCCGGATGATCCTGCTCCTGGACGTGATGTCTATGCCGGACAGCGGCTCGTCCAGCAGCACCAACGGGGCCCGTCGCGCGAGGCAAAGCAGCAGCCTGAGCCTGGCGCGCCCTCCCTTGGACAGGGAGGCCACCCCGGCGCTCGCGGGAAGCTCCATCGCCCCCATCAGTTCTCGCGCCCTCGCATTATCCCAGTCGCGGTAGAACGAGGACACGAACCTCAGCGTCTGCTCCACCGTCATCCAGGGATACAAGTGGTCGGATTCCGGCATGTACGCGGTCAGCGCCTTTGTGCGCGACGACGGTTTGGACCCGACGACGGTGATCCGCCCGGCGCTGGGCCTGATGAGTCCACCGATGATCTTCAGGAGGGTGGATTTCCCGCTGCCGTTTGGACCGAGGACGCCGAGGATCGCGCCACTCTTGACCTCGAGGTTGACCCCGTCGAGCGCCCTGACCCTCGAGTACCACTTGGTGAGACCCGATGCCTCGACCACCGTACTAGGCACTCCCATCGTTCACACCCCCGGCGGGGCCGTCGCTTCCCGGGCGGGCAGAGTGGCAGCCTCTTTCCAGGGCCTCCTCGACCATCGCCCGCACCTCCGCGGCGCTGAGGCCCAAGGCGCGCATGTCTGCAATGAAGACGCGCAGGGTTTCGTCGGCCATCTCCCGCCGGATCTTCGTCACCAGGCCCCGGTCGTTTCTCACGAAAGTCCCTTCTCCCCTCGACGTTTCCACCAGGCCGCACCTCTCCATTTCCTGATACGCCCTCTGGACGGTGTTCGGATTCACCTTGAGGGCCTGCGCCATCTCCCGCTGCGACGGGATCCTGTCACCCGGTATCAATTCGCCCCGCGCCACGGCGCGCTTGACCTCGTCTACTATCTGCGCATATATGGGTTTCGCGAGGTCAAAGTCGAGGCGCATCGCCCCACCCCCTCACCACACTGCGCGCTCGCTCCGGCATGCCCCGTCTCCTTCCGGCCCGTCAGTCGGTCCGCCGACCGCGGTGGTGCACTAGTGCTCTAGGTCACTACCACATTACCACATTACCACTGTTCCGTACGGAGAGTCAAGGGAAGAGAAAACCCCCGCTTCAGCGGGGGTGTCAATATCATGGTGCCGCAGGCCAGAATCGAACTGGCGACACGCGGATTTTCAGTCCGCTGCTCTACCTACTGAGCTACCGCGGCACTACTTGCCTGTAATGCGACTTCCGCCGGGTCGTGGTCCCCGTGCGAGACCCGTTCGCCCTGCGAAAGCTATGTTAGCACACGCCGGTCGGGAGATCAAGGAATCCCCGCCCTCGACTGAGGACGGGGATCGAAAACTGGCGGAGGCGACGGGATTCGAACCCGCGATCTCATGCGTGACAGGCATGTATGTTTGACCGGCTACACCACGCCTCCAAATACCTTGCCTCGAACCTCGCGTTGAACCTCGCTCGGCCTCCGGACTCCGGACGGCCCGGCTGCAGCCTCACCCGCGCCGCATCCGTCCAACCCCGAGCGACCCCTAGTATACAACAAAGGAGGGCTGCTGGCAAGCGACGCACGCCGAAAGAAAATGGTGGGCGAAACAGGGTTTGAACCTGTGGCCCCCTGCGTGTAAGGCAGGTGCTCTCCCGCTGAGCTATTCGCCCACACTGCACAATCCAGTATACATTCGGGAGTAGCCCAAGTCAACTCGCTCGACGGCGCCGCATCCGGGGATTCGCCTGCAATCTGCGGGAGTGGCGCCATCTCGTCCACGAGCCGGAAGAATTCTTTGGGCACCGGTATGCTCTCGGGGTCGGTGTTCATGCCGTTTCCGCCCACCGCGAAGCTTCTGACGTGGGAAACGCCGAGCCCCGAGAATACGCCGGAAAGGTATTCCAGGATGCGGGCGGTTGTGGCGGGCCGGCACTGGAAATGCGTGATGAACACCAGGGCGCCGGACGGCCTGGTCAGGCGGGCCGTGGTCTCACCTCCGGGCGAGACGGAGATGAACTGACGGCACCGGTCGATGAACACCTTGGCCAGGCCCGACACGTCGCCCATGTATACGGGCGTTCCGAACACGACGGCGTCGGCCAGGTCCAGCTCCTCTCTCACCACGGCGAAGTCGTCCGCCTGGTCGCACCGGCCCAACGCTTCGCACCTGTAGCATCCCCTGCAGTGCGAAACCGCCATGCCGCCGAGCCAGAACGGCGTCACGCGGTAGCCGCGAGCGCTGAGGCGCTCTCCCGCCAGCCGGGCCATCCTGGACGTCAGACCGTCCCGCCGGGAGCTCGCGTTTATGACCACAGCCCTTCGAGTCTGCGCGTCCGACCCACTGCCCGCAGTCAAGTCGAAACCTCCCTCACCAACTCGCCGAGCAGGCGAATGCCCCGCACTATTCTCTCGGGGCTTTCCGCTGAGAAGCTCAGCCTCATCTTATCGAATCCCCCCGGTCCGCGGTAGAAGCTCGGGCCGGGACCGTACAGCACGCCCCTGTCGCGCGCCCTCAGGGGCGCGCTGTGGTCGAGCCTGACTCCGAGCGTCACCCACAGCGACAGCCCTCCCCCGCTGCCCGCAATGGAACAGGCGGGCAAGTGCTCTCGAAGCGACGCATGCATCGCTTGGCACTTTTCCTCGTAGGTCGCGCGGATCCTGCGGAGGTGGTGGTCGAAGTATCCCCTCTCGCAGAACCGATACATGGCCGCCTGGATCACGGGGCTCGTGTAAATCTGGCTGCACTCGAGAGTCCTCGACAGGTGCTCCGTCAGCCACTTCGGCGAGTATACCCACCCAATCCGCACGGCCGGAAGGAACGTCTTGGAGAACCCGCTAATGTAGATGGCCCGGCCGCCTTTGTCGAAGGCCGCGACAGGCGGGAGCAAGTGCCCCGAGTGGGACAGCTCGTCCGTGAAACCATCTTCCACGATGATGGTCCGCGTTCGGGCCGCGAGTTCAGCCAGCTCCCTGCGCCGCTCGATCGGCATTATCGCGCCCGTCGGATTCTGGTGCGTGGGGGTGACCACGACGAGCTTGGGCCGGCGCCTCGAAATGACCCTCCGGAGGGCGTCCAGGTCAAGCCCCTCGGCCGTGACGGGTACCGGGACGACCGCGGCGCCGCGCCGCAGGAAGCATCTGACAACCGGCTGGTAGCACGGCTCTTCGACCGCCACCACGTCACCCTCATCAATGAGAGTCTCGGCCACAATGCTCAGGCCGTGGAGCGCACCGGCGACAAGGATCACCCTGCCCGGCGGGGCGCCCAAGTCTCTCTCTACCAGCCGGTCGGAGATGAACTCCCGCAGGGGGAGGTATCCCTCCGTCGCCCCGTACTCCCAGAGTGCAGTACCCGAGCCGGCCGTCTCCCCGAGACACTCCACGAAGCGTTCGAGCGAAATGCCGTCAATGTGGGGGTTGAGCGTGTGGAGCTTGATACGATCGCCGACATCCAGGTTGACGGCCCGCGCGGGGACGTCCGCAACGGACCTCGCGGCCTTCGAGAGCGCTCTTTCCGCGACCCGGTCGCGAGGATCCCCCCGGCCGACGTCCTCCGCGTCCCTGCGAGTGTAGGAAACGAAAGTCCCCCTTCCGCGCGAGGCGTCGGTGAGTCCGCTCGCTCGGAGCAGGTCGTACGCCTGGATCACGGTGGCCCTGCTGACCCCCAAGGCCTTCGCCAGACTCCTCGTCGTGGGCAGCCTCGTTCCACGGGAGATCGCCCCGCTCACTATCAGTGACTCGATTTTCTCCGCCACCTGCCGATAAAGCGCGGCGTCCGCAGTCCTTTCCAAGCGGAAATACAATGACACGCACCTCCCACGTGGCGAGGGCTCAGCCGGAAGTGCAAGGGTGTGCGGCCCAACTCCTCCCGTCTACTAGCGTATCGCGGCCGGGGCCGGACGACAACGACCAACCCTCTCGCAGAAATCCAGCGGCTTGGTATGTGCGGGTCGCAGACACCCTGAGAAGGACTCCAGGTGAGTCCTTCTCAGGGTGACATTGCTTCGCACCGACCCTAGGTGGAGCCGGGCGATTCGGATTCGAGTGTCACGGGGCGGCGATGAACATCTGGGTAAACAGGAGCCCGTACACGTTGCTCGAGGCGACGCCGATCCCGACGTGGGTGAAGACGGGGTTCAAGATGTTGGCCCTGTGCCCGGGGCTGTTCATGAGACCCGAGTGGGCCATCTGCACGGTGGGCGCCCCGGCTAGATTCTCGCCCGCCGCACGGTAAGCGATTCCGGCCTTCTTCATCTGGTCGAACGGAGACCCGTACGTGGGTGACTGGTGCCCGAAATACCCGAGCCTGCTCATGTCCAGGCTCTTCAGCCTCGCCTGTTCGACCAGCCTCATGTCCAGCTGCAGTGGTCGGAGGCCCGCCTGCACCCGGGCATCGTTCAACAGGTCGAACATCTGCCTCTCTTCGGCGCTGAGCGCGCCGGGTCCCTGCTCGGGTTGGTGCGGGGGATGAGGTTCCGGTTCCGGCTCCGCGGGGGGCGGCGGCGGGGGCTCAGGTTTGGGAACGGGGGTGGGTGACGGAATCCTGTAGCCGCCGGGGATGGTGATCCTTAGCCTGTAGATGAGCCTTCCGGTTCGGGCATCGCGGTAGGTCTGCGTGAAACACCGGATGCCGTTGTTCACGATGGTCCCGTCCGACCGGATCGTGCACGAACCGCCGCTTACGATCCGGACGGTGGCGGCCGCCGCCGGCAACGCGGTCGAGCAAGCAACGAGCACCGCCAGGACGCAGGCTGCGACCGTTTTCCTGGTCCTTCCCATCTTCATCCTCCCTTCGGAATTCGGCCCCGCCCGTTCCAGGGCCTGGCTGGACTCCTACGCATTACATCATATGCCACCTTCTGTCAACAGCTCAAAGATGAAGTCCCTCGGCACCGGGGCTCTGTCGCCGACCTGCAGTTCCCTTATGTAAATCTGGGGCCGGGCCGGACGCTCTTTCCCATCTGCGCCTGCTAGCTGAACCATGGCAAATAAAGGAAGGCCGCTGACCGCGGCCCCGGGCGCTCCGGTCGGCCCGAGTCTTTCAATGCATTCGCAGCGAGCCGACCCCTTGTGCGCTATACCCCTCTTGCGTCCTTCCTCGACTCTACTTCTTCATCCCTTCGGCATGCAATCGCTCTTGACCAACTGGCTGAATACGAATCCCGTTCTCCCGTCTGGGAGTGTGATCTTGAACCAATGTCCCTCCATACCTATGATGGTGACTTGGGTGCCCCTCGATAGGGTCGCTATGGGATGCCCCTCGGTGCCCGGTGTCGGCCTGACGTTCACCCAGTCGCCGAGCACTGTGCCGGTGCACACGGCTTCCACCACGGTCACCTTGACCACGACGTGGACCTGCCTCGTCACCACGATCCTGGCCCGGATCTTCAACACTATCTGAACGGCGATGGGGTCGCCCGTGCCGACGTCGTACGATACGTGCTCCACGTCTATCTGGATGTCCGCCGTCATGTCTTCCATCGCGCCCGGCACGTGCACGAAATCGGCGAACCTGATCTCGTGGTGCACGACGTGCACGGTCTGCGCCGGCACAAGCCCCTCGTACACTGTCTTCAGGTGTATGACGCCTTCCACGAGGACCTTGTTCTTGATGACCGTGACCCGCTCGACCTGGATGGTGGCCTCGTGCTTGATCACGGTGACTACGTCCGGTTTCTCCTCCGGGATATCGAGTACCGCCTGCACGATGCTCTGCCTGGTCCTCTCGGCGAGGACTTCCTGGATCCGGATCAGCTCCTTGGCCAGAGCGCACTCGGGCGGCAGTCCCTTGATGTCAACGACGAGTTCGAGAGTCCGGGTGGTAGTGGCCTTGACCCTGACCTTCAACACTATCCTGCCGATCAGCGTCCTGCCGTTGGCCGCGACGTCGAACTGCGCGAATTCCACCTTGCAGTCGGCGGTCACGGTCATGTCGGGCTCCAGGCCCGGGATCTCCACAAACTGTTCGAACATCGCCTCCCCGTGAACGACGTGCACCGTTTGGTAAGGTGAGTCGCTCTCGTAGATGATCCGCGACGAGATCGTCCCCCTGACGATCGCCTTGTTGGCGATGACGTCCACTTCGGTCACGTCGCACTCGACGAGGGAGTCAATCACCTGGACAACGCTCGGTTTCTGTTCGGGAACCACTATATCCGCGCGCGTGACGATCTGGCTCTCTTCCTCGCCGACGATGTCTTCCGCCCTGAACGTCTGCTTCGTAATCTGGATACCCGGGACACCGGTCACGTCGGTGACGACCTTGAGCTTGGTGAATCTCAGTACCTTGGCCCTCAGTCGGAGCACCGCGCGCACCTGTACCCGCCTGCTGGGGGGCGTGAGCACCTCGAACGAGATGCTCTCCACGTCCAGGTGCACGTCAACGGTCATGTCTTCCTCGGCGCCCTGTACCTCGGCAAAGGTGCTGAACGGCACGTCGGCGTGGAACACGTGCACGGTCTGCTCCGGCACGAATCCTTCGTAGACGATCTTGAGGTGCAGTACCCCTTCGACTATGACCTTGTTGAGGATTATCTCGGTCTTCGTTATTTCTTCCTCGACGACGTGATCGATTACCTGTACCGCCTGCGGCTTGGTCTCGGGTATGGTGGCTTCCGTGCTGATGTTGATCTGCGTCCTCTTCTCGCCGATGACCTCTTCAAGCCTCAGGAGTTCGGTGACTACCTGGCAACCTACCATGTTTCCCCTCCTTTCCGGCCCGATCATTATGTCTACAGTGAACCTCTACAGTAATATATATGCCGTCCCCCCTGCGTTCGTCACTGAAGCGCCCCGGCCGCCCCGGCACCCGCCCGACCCCCCGTTTCATAAGATGTCGGGGACGGAATGAAGGTGCATGTCCCGCGGGAGACACGATGCAACAGTGCGAACCCCGGGGTTCCGGCACGCCCGGCCTCGCCGCCGTGATCCCCGCCTGCAACGAGGAGGCATCAATCGGCCTGGCCATCTCCAACGCCCTGCTCGCCGGCGCCGGCTCGGTGCACGTCGTGGTCAACGGCTCGACCGACGGGACCGCCCGTCGCGCCCGCGTCGCGGGCGCGCCCGTTCGCGTCCACGAGTTCGAGCAGCGCCTGGGCGTGGACGTGCCCAGGGCGGTGGGCCTGCTCATTTCCCTGTCCGGTGTGTCGTATCCGGCGGGCGCCTTCCTGTTC
>JANLGA010000082.1 GCA_024653225.1 Bacillota bacterium
CGAAACGGGCGTTCGAGGCGCTCAACAGGGAGCGGGAGGAACAGGGCGAGCCGCTGTTCGCGAACCCCCGCAACGCGGCAGCCGGCTCCCTGCGCCAGCTGGACCCGCGCATCACGGCGTCGAGGAGGCTCGCGGCCTTCGTGTACGAGGTGACGCACTGGGAAGACGCCGATCGCCAGGGGCGGACGGGCCCGAGGACTCACGTAGAGGGATTGCGAGTGCTGGAGGAGATGGGGTTCAGGGTCCCGCAACACCGGGTGTTCGCGTCCGCGGACTCCGTGATAGCGTACCTGGAGGAGTGGGCGGTGAAGCGGGGGGACCTGCCCTACGAGGTGGACGGCATGGTCATCAAGGTGAACGACCTGGGGCAGCGGGCTTCGCTGGGGGCCACCTCCCACAGCCCGAGATGGGCGCTCGCGTACAAGTACCCGCCGGAACAGGCGGTGACTAGAGTGATCGGCATCTCGGTCCAGGTCGGACGGACCGGGGTCCTCACACCCACTGCCATCCTCGAACCGGTGAGGTTGGCGGGTTCCACCGTGGGTCGGGCGACCCTCCACAACGAGGACATCATCAGGGCCAAGGACGTGCGGATCGGCGACTACGTGGTCGTACAGAAGGCCGGCGAGGTGATCCCGGAGATCGTCTCCGTCCTGAAAGACAGGCGGAGGGGCGATGAAAAGGAGTTCGTCATGCCCGGGAAATGCCCGGAGTGCGGCGCGGACGTCGCCAGGTTCGAAGGAGAAGCGGCGTCACGATGCACCGGCATATCGTGCCCGGCGAGGCTGAGGGAGGGAATCATACACTTCGCCTCCAGGGACGCGATGAACATCGAGGGGCTCGGACCCTCACTGATATCGCAACTCCTCGACAGCGGACTTGTCAAGGACGTCGCCGACCTCTATTACCTGAAGAGGGAAGACCTTCTCAAGCTCGAGAGGATGGGCGAGAAATCGGCGTCGAACCTGGTCGAAGCCATACGCAAGACGAAGGACAACCCGCTGGACAGGCTGGTATTCGCGCTGGGAATCCGCCACGTCGGGCAGAAAGTGGCCGGCCTGTTGGCGGAGAGATTCGGGAGCATGGAGGCGCTCGCGTCGGCCACCGAAGAAGAGCTGTTGTCCATTCCGGACGTCGGCGGGAAAATAGCGGCGAGCGTCGTCCAGTTCTTCCGGCAACCCCAGACGACGGAGGTGTTGAAGAAGCTCGCGGGCGCGGGTGTCAGGATGAGCAGCGAGCCTCGCAGGCGGGGACCGACTCCCCTCGAGGGGAAGCGTTTCGTCCTGACGGGAACGCTCGGAAGCATGAGCCGATCCGATGCGGAAAGTCTCATAGCGGAACTGGGCGGCCGGGTCATGAGTGGAGTGAGCAAGGCCACCGACTACCTCGTTCTCGGGGCCGACCCGGGCTCGAAATACCAAAAGGCGCTGGAGATCGGGACGAAGATACTGACGGAAGAGGAATTCCTCGCCATGGCGGGAAAGAAGCCTCAAGCGTGACGGGGGTGGGAAGATGGCCATCTCGAGGGACGAGGTACTGCACGTGGCAAGGCTCGCCAGGCTCGAACTGGGCGAAGATGAGATCGAAGAATACACGAGACAGCTCTCCCGTATCCTCGAGCACATTCAGAAGCTGCAGAGGCTCGACACGAAGGACGTCCCGCCCACTTCTCACGTCCTCGATCTGAAGAACGTGCTGAGGGCGGACGAGACGCGACCGGGGTTGTCCCGCGAGGAGGCGCTCTCCAACGCGCCCGACGCCGTGTCGGGATTCTTCAGGGTGCCGAAGATCAGGGAGTCGTGAGGGGGTGCCGCCGTTGGCCCGGTTGCACGAGATGACTGCGCTGGAGATCGCCGCCTCGATCGGGGCGCGCGAGGTCTCGGTCGAGGAGGTCGCCTTGTACTTTCTCGAGAGGATCGGCCGGCTCGACGGGTCCTTGAGATCGTTCATTCGAACGGTACCCGAGAGGGCCGTGGCCGCGGCGGTGGCGCTGGACCGGAGGCTTGCCGGCGAGGTCAGCGCGCGGCGCGCCGGGGGGCTCTTCGGGGTGCCTTTCGCCGTGAAGGACAACATCTGCACGAGGGGGATCCCCACGACCTGCGCCTCGCGGATACTGGAGTCATTCGTGCCGCCCTACGACGCGACGGTGGTGCGCAGGATGTATGAGGCGGGCCTCGTGCTTCTCGGGAAGACCAACATGGACGAGTTCGCGATGGGGTCCTCGTGCGAGAACTCGGCCTTCTTCGAGACGAGGAATCCGTGGAACCTCGAGACCGTTCCGGGAGGGTCGAGCGGCGGATCGGCCGCCGCGGTGGCCGCGGGTCTCGTGCCTTTCGCGCTGGGCTCCGACACGGGGGGATCGGTGAGGCAGCCGGCCGCTTTGTGCGGCATCGTGGGGCTCAAGCCGACCTACGGTGCTGTTTCGCGTTACGGGCTCGTCGCCTTCGCTTCTTCGCTCGACCAGATCGGCCCGCTCACGCGGGACGTCGCCGACTGCGCCGCCGTCATGAACGTGATCGCGGGGCACGACGAGATGGACTCGACCTCCGCCCCGCTGCCGAGTCGGGATTACTCGGCCAGGCTCGGCGCCGACATTCGCGGGATAAGGGTTGGCGTCCCGAGGGAGTACATGGGCGAGGGAGCCGAACCCGGGGTGAGGTCCTGCGTCCGCGATGCCCTTGGGGTGCTTGAAGACCTCGGGGCCGTCGTCGAGGAGTGCGCCCTGCCGCACACGGAGTACGCCCTGTCGGCGTATTACCTGATCGCGCCGGCCGAGGCGTCTTCCAATCTCGCCAGGTACGACGGGGTGAGGTACGGGTTGAGAGAGGACGCCGCCGAGGTCCACCAGATGTACGAGAGGACGCGGAGGCGCGGTTTCGGACCCGAGGTGAAGAGAAGGATCATGTTGGGAACCTACGCGTTGAGCAGCGGCTACTACGACGCGTACTACCTGAAGGCGCTCAAAGTCAGGACCCTGGTCAAGCGCGACTTCGATATCGCGTTCGAGAAGTACGACGTGCTTGTCGGTCCGACGTCTCCCACGGTGGCGTTCCCCATCGGGTCGAAGACCGGGGATCCCGTGAAGATGTACCTCTCGGACGTATTTTCGGTACCGGTCAACCTTGCCGGTGTTCCCGCGATATCGGTGCCCTGCGGACTTCACGACGGGCTGCCGGTCGGTTTACAGATGATAGGGAGACCGTTCGAAGAGGACTTCCTCCTGATGGTCGCCCACGCGTACGAGCAGGCGGCGGGCACCTCCCGCCTGCGGCCGCGGATGGTTTCCGAGGGGTGATGGCGATGGATTCGGCGACGGCCGCGGAATTCGAGCCCGTAATAGGACTCGAGGTTCACGTCGAGCTGAAGACGAAGAGCAAGATATTCTGCCCGTGCCCGACGAAATTCGGAGCCGAACCGAACACCCAGGTTTGCCCGGTGTGCCTCGGCTTGCCCGGAGTATTGCCCGTACTCAACGAGGGGGCCGTCGAGCTGGCGGTGATGGCGGCGCTCGCACTGAACTGCGATATCCGCCCGTCAAGCAGGTTTCACCGCAAGAACTACTTCTACCCCGACCTCCCCAAGGCGTACCAGATATCACAGTACGACCACCCGCTGGCCACGGGCGGTTGGATCGAGGTGGGAGCGGGTGCCTCTCGGAAGAGGATAGGCATCAAGCGACTCCACCTCGAAGAAGATGCGGGCAAGCTCATGCACGAGGGTTCCATTGAGACCGCCGCGCGGTCGCTGGTGGACTTCAACCGGTGCGGGGTACCGTTGATCGAGATAGTCTCCGAGCCGGACATCTCGTCCCCGGAGGAAGCGAAGGAATACCTGCAGGTGCTCAAGAGCATCCTGCAATATGCGGGCGTGTCCGACTGCAGGATGCAGGAGGGCTCGCTTCGGGTGGACGCCAACGTGTCGGTCAGGCCCACGGGCTCGGCCGCGTTCGGAACGAGGACCGAGCTGAAGAACATCGGCTCCTTCAGGTCCGTGGTCAGGGGGCTGCAATACGAGATTCGCAGGCAGATCGAGGTGATTCGCGCCGGCGGTGAGGTCCTCCAGGAGACGAGACACTGGGACGAGCAGAGAGAGGTGACGGTGGCGCTCCGGGGCAAGGAAGAGGCCCACGACTACCGCTATTTCCCGGAACCCGACCTCGTGCCCCTGCATCTTGACAGGGAGTGGGTCGAGTCAGTCAGACTCAAGCTCCCGGAGTTGCCCGAGGCGCGGAAGCGGAGGTTCGTCTCGGATTACGGACTGCCCGAATATGACGCCGGGGTGTTGACGGCATCGCCCTCGCTTGCCGAGTTCTACGAGAGATGCGTCGGGCTCTACGGGCGGGGAGAGGGGCGCCCGAAGACCGTGTCCAACTGGGTCATGGGCGAGCTGACCAGGTTCCTGAATGCCAACAATATCGAGATCGAGGAAGCCCGAGTGACCCCGTCGCACGTAGTCGAGCTGCTCAGGCTGATAGAGGGGGGTTCGATCAGCGGGAAGATAGCGAAGGCGATTTTCGACAGGATGTGCGAGACGGGCGAGATGCCCTCGCAGATCGTGCGCCGAGAAGGGCTGGGACAGATATCCGACGAGTCGGAGATAGCCGCGGTCGTCGCCCGCGTCATCGAGGAAAACCCGAAGGTCGTCGGGGACTACAAGTCGGGCAAGGCTCAAGCCCTCGGCTACCTCGTCGGACAGGTCATGAAGGCCACCGGCGGGAGGGCGAGCCCGGGCCTGGTCAACAGGGTCCTCAGGGAGCGCCTGGGATGACGGCGGCTGCACCGCGGCGGCGAATCGGGGGCGGTCCCTCACTGGACACTTCGATCGTCCCGGGTTATAATAGGGTGCGATCCGGAAACCGATCGGCGTAACAATCGGAGCAGGCGATCGCTCCTGCGGAGGAGCGGTGGGGCCGGGCGGAAAGCAGCGGGATTGACGCCCGCGGGACCACGGGGTCTCGCGGGCGTTTTGCGTTCCAACGGAGGATGATCAATGCGGTCGATTACGGCTCTGTTGCTCGACTTGTTCATCAAGAACGGTGATCGCACCTCGGACCCGGCCGACAGGACTGCCTACGGCTGCCTGGAGGCATGGGTCAGCATAGCCGGCAACATTGTCATAGCCGTCCTCAATTTCTTTCTCGGGGTCACCCTGAACAGCATCGCGCTGACCGCCCAGTCCATCCACACGGCTTCGGACGTCGTGACGTCGGGAGTCGTGCTGCTGGGGTTCAGGGCGGCCTCCCGACCCCCGGATGAACGTCATCCCTACGGGCACGGCAGGATCGAGACGGTGGCGGCGCTCGCGATAGCGGTGTTGCTGGTGGTCGTCGGGTTCGAATTCCTCGGGAAGTCCCTCGACAGGATTGTGCATGGGGCGAACGTGAGGGGCAACCTCGTCGTGGTCGGCATCCTCATCGCGGTCGGACTGGTCAAGGAGTGGATGGCCAGGTTCTCCTCGTATCTCGGGAAGGTGATAGACTCACCCGCGCTGGAGGCGGACGCGTGGCACCACAGGTCGGATGCCATAGCCGCAGTGCTGGTGTCCGTCTCGATCGCTTCAGCGTCGGCGGGATACCCGGCCGTTGACGCCGTTCTCGGCCTCGTCGTGTCGGCCCTGATCGTCTATACCGGCGCCAAGCTCGCGTGGTCGTCCACGAGCGTCCTCGTCGGCGAGGGGGCCGATCCCCGGCTCATCGCCCTGATCACCCGGGCCGCCGAGTCGGTGCACGGCGTCAGGAGCATTCACGGGCTCAACGTGCACGACTACGGCGGGGTCAAGATCGCATCCGTCCACATACAGGTGGACCCGGAGCTGAGCGTCCGCGACTCCCACCGGATAGCCGGCGCCGTGAAGTACGCCGTGCGCAACGCGATCTCGATAGAATGCGTGGTCCACGTCGAGCCGGATGCCCCCGGCGAGTGAGGGCGGTCGCCGCCGCTCGTGACCGCTCGTGGCAGGATACGCCGGGGAGGGGCTTGAAGTACCGTACAAGAACCAACGGCGGCTCCGTCGCCAAGTGGAAGCGGGAGTGGTGGAAATGTACGGACAAGGAGTCGCGTACCGGGCCGAGGCACCCCCCTGCACCCTGAAAGTGACTTTCGACGTCTCCAACGGCATTGACGCCGAGAGGGCGGCCATGTTGCTCGCCCTGACGAGGACGAGGGAAGAGGAGGAGGCGGCAAAGAGCGTCCTGTCGCAAGTGGGAGACCTGAAGTTCGCCGTCACCGAGATCGGCGGCATGAGCGATGTCTTGAGGTCCAAGATCGCCCCCCAGGTAGTCGGAGCCAGCCTGAGCCAGGGAGTCATCCGGAAGTGTTCCACCGACACCCACGCCCTGCTTCACGCGGTCATAGAAGCGGAGAGAGGGCTCCTGATGGACGCTCCGATGAGCGGGAGCATGTCAATGAAAATCGCGGTCGTGAGACAAGGGATCTGGATCGTGGTGGCCATTTTCGGTCATTCCGCCTTTCACGTACTCACCAACCACCGCCGCGCCGGGCTCGGCGTGATGCATGTCCTGAAGATGGGTTCAATGGATTGACCATCCTGGAATCGATCCGTGTTGCAGGAATTGCGACTTTCGTGAAGAATAGACGCCTACAAACGGTTACCCTGTGATTGTGTGATTCTCCGTGATCCGGGGCGCCTGTGATATTGTGACTGTGTGAAGCCTCAGAAGCTATGCGCTCTGGGGCATTATTTTGCCTCGACACTTCGAGAAGAGAGGGGTGTACGACAGTGTCAACGGGGCCTCTATCGGGGACCAGGGTTCTCGACCTGAGCAGGGTCCTGGCCGGACCGTACTGTTCCATGGTGCTGGCCGACCTGGGCGCCGACGTGATGAAGGTCGAGATACCCGGCAGGGGTGACGACTCGCGAGAATTCGGCCCGTTCGTCGGCAAAGAGAGCGTCTACTTCATGAGCCTGAACAGGAACAAGAGAAGCATGACGCTCAACCTGAAGAACCCCTTGGGCAAAGACTTATTTCTCCAGATGGTCAAGAAGTGCGACGTGCTACTCGAGAACTTTCGTCCAGGTACAATGGAAGAACTCGGGCTGGGCTACGACGAGCTCGCGCGGGTTCACCCGCGCGAGC
>JANLGA010000083.1 GCA_024653225.1 Bacillota bacterium
TATGAGGTCCTTGGGGTCTCCCGGGATGCGTCGCAGGAAGACATCAAGAAAGCGTACAGGCAACTCGCGAAGAAGTACCATCCCGATGCCAACCCCAACGACCCCACCGCGCAGGACAAGTTCAAGGAGATAAACGAGGCGTACGAAGTGCTCAGCGACCCGGAGAAGCGCGCCGCGTACGACCGGTTCGGCCATGCGCGGCCGGGCTCGGGCGCAGCGGGAGCCCCGGGCGACTTCGACTTCGGACCGTTCGGGTCGCCTTTCGGCGGAGGCGGCTTCGGCGGGATCGGTGACATATTCGACATGTTCTTCGGGACGGGGTCGCACGCGGCGCAGCGGCGCGGTCCATCCCGGGGGGCCGATCTCCAGTACGACCTGCAGGTCACGCTGGAGGAAGCGGCATCGGGCGCGGACAAAGACGTCGAGATCGTCGGCTGGGAGCCGTGCAGGACCTGCGGCGGGACGGGCGCAAGGCCGGGGACCCGCCCCGTCACCTGCAGGGTGTGCGGGGGGACCGGCCAGGTCCAGTCCGTCCAGGAGACCCTGCTCGGCCGAATCATGACCTCGCGCACGTGCGACCATTGCAGGGGAACGGGCCAGATGGTCGAGAGCCCATGCGAGGAATGCAGGGGGCGCGGGAGGGTACGCAGGAGACGGACAGTCACCGTCAAGGTGCCGGCGGGGGTGGACACCGGGCTCCGGCTTCGGCTCGCGGGTGAGGGCGAACCCGGGGAACGGGGCGGCCCGCGCGGCGACCTGTTCGTGAACATCACCGTCAAACCGCACCCCATATTCGAGAGGCGGGACGACGACCTTCACTGCGAGGCCACTCTGGCATTCGTGCAGGCTGCGCTCGGCGACGAGATAGAGGTGCCCACCCTGGATGGCAAGGCCGTACTCCGCATCCCCGAGGGGACCCAGCCGGGCGCGGTGTTCAGGCTGAGGGGCAAGGGCATGCCGAGACTCAGGGGTCCGGGACGGGGCGACCTGCACGTCCACGTGACTATCAGCGTGCCGACCAGGTTGACCGATAGGGAGAAGGAGCTCTTAATCCAGTTCTCCAAGCTGCAGGCCGAGAACCGCGCCGGCGGCAAGGGCTTCTTCGGCAGGATGAGGGACGCGTTCGGGATGTAGACCCGAGGTGCGGGCATGACGTTGTGCAGAGTCTTCGTTGACCCCCGGTCAATTCAGGGTTCGAGGCTGAGGATCGAGGGGCGGGACGCGTTCCACATGGCGCGGGTCCTCAGGATGTCCCGCGGAGACCGGTTCATCGCGGCCGATGGGTCGGGGGTCTCCTGGGAGGCCGAAGTGTCGGCGGTCATACCCGGGCCCTGCGTCGAAGCGTCTCTGACCAGGGAGCTGCACGAGCACAGTGAGCCCCGGTGCAAGGTCACGCTCTACCAGGCGATCCCCAAGTCCGACAAGATGGATGTCGTGGTGCAGAAATGCACCGAGCTGGGGGTGCACGCGATCGTGCCCCTGGTCACGCAGAGGACGATATGCCGGCCCGAGGGCCGGAAGCGCGATTCCCGCGTCGAGAGGTGGCGGCGCATAGCCAGGGAAGCCGCCGCCCAATCCGGCAGACTCGTCGTACCAGGGATCTATCCCCCACTCTCCCTCGACGAATGCGCCCCGGACAGGAATTCGCCGTTCCTGGTATTGTGGGAAGGAGGACCTCCCCCGGCGTCGGCCCGGAGGCTGAAGGACGCGCTGCCCGGATCTCCGCCGTGCGCCGCTGCTTCGGTTCTCGTCGGGCCCGAGGGCGGTCTCACCGAGGCCGAGGTGCGACTCATGGAATCGCGCGGCGCGGTCGCCGTGTCACTGGGTTCCCGGGTGCTCAGGACCGAAACGGCCGGGATAGTCGCGGTCGCCCTGATCCTCCACGGAGCCGGGGACTTGGGTTGAATCAACGAAACATTCGATATAGGGGCACCTTCAACTGTATCGCCCCGTGCGGGCACACTTCGTCGCAGCAGTAGCACCTTATGCACGCCGAATAATCCACGCGGACCCGGTCTCCCCGCGCGCCTATGGCACCCGCGGGGCATACCCTGCCGCACACGAGGCAGGCCCGGCACTTCTCGGCGGAGATCTCCGGGCGCGGTATCAGGTAGTCCCTGATGAGCGATCTCAGCGGAGATGGACCCCTCTCCATGCGGCGCAGCGGCGCCTGCCTGAAGTCGGCGACGCGCACCTCCGAGGGGTCAACCCCGACCCTCGGCGTCTCAGCCGGCGAGAGCGGGCCGAGCCCGGCTCGGTGAGCGGCCGCGACCGTGGGAACGGAGGCCGGGTTGATGCCCACCAGGTCGGAAGCCACGACGTCGAGCGCGTAAGGGTCGGTGGAGCCAAGTACGAGACCGACGAAGCGCGGTCGGCCGTTCCTCGGGCCGTTCCCTTCCATGGCGGTGACGGCGTCCACGAACGTCATCGCCGGCCGGACGGCCCGGCACAGGTCCACGAGCATGGCCCCAAAGCGCTCGGGGTCCTGGAAAAGGGCGTGAAGGCGCTGCTTGCCGAGACCCGGGACGCACCCGAGCATGTTCTTCACCGCGCAGGTGAGTCTCATGAGCCCGTGGGTTTTCAGCTTCGGGAGACTCACCACGAGGTCCGCTTCGAGGACCTCGCGGGCGACCTCGAATCTCGTGCACACTGCGCCGTAGGCGTCACGAAGTGCAGCCGGATCGTTGAAGGAGGCCAGGCGGGCCCCCGCCCGCCGGCACACATCCGCTATGCCGGTCAATCGGGCGACCTGCCTGCAGCCCAGGAACCCGGGGGAATCCCCGACGGTGACTTCCGCCCCGCAGTCCTTGAGCAAGTGTATAACGGCGCGGACGAACTCGGGGTGGGTCGTGATCGCGGACCGCGGGTCGGCGGGCACGAGCATGTTGGGCTTGACGAGCACCTTCGTGCCCGGGCGGGGTCTGAAATCACCCAGTTCGGCGCAGGTCCGCACCGCGCGTTCCACCTCGGCCGGCGAGTAAGACCCGCACCGGACTATCGCCACCGTCCCCAAGCGACTCACACCCCCGCGCACAATTGTACCACACGGTGCGCATGACACGGTTCACGGCGTCCGCGGACTCCGATAGAATACTTCACAGGTACATGAATCTCCGTGGGGAAGAAGAGCCGATAATGAGACGGGGGGCCGATATGAAACGGCGCGTTGCGTTCTTCACCCTCGGGTGCAAGACGAACCAGTACGATACGGCCGTCATGGCCGGCGCGTTCAGGAAGCGAGGATACGACGTCGTCGAGTTCGGTTCCGTTGCCGACGTGTACGTCATAAACACGTGCGCGGTGACCGAGCGCAGCGAGGCGAAGTCGAGACAGGCCGCCAGGAGAGCCAAGCGCTTGAACCCGTCGGCGGTGGTGGCCGTCGCCGGCTGCTACCCGCAGGTCGCCCCCGACGAGGTCTCGGCGCTCCCGGGCGTGGACGTGGTGGCGGGAGCGCTTCGCATGGCGGATATTCCCGACTACGTTGAAGAGTACCTCGAGTCGGGGACCCGCGTGCAGCACGTGGACTGCAGGTGGTTGTGCAGCGACTCGGCCGTCGAGCCGGGGGCACTGTTCCGGGGTCGCACCCGCGCGTTCCTCAAGATACAGGACGGGTGCGAGAATTCGTGTTCGTACTGCATTGTGCCCATCGCGAGGGGGCCCGCCAGGAGTCGCCCGCTCGCTTCGATCGTCGCCGAAGCAGCGGCGGCCGCGAGGGCCGGGTTCAAGGAAGTGGTACTGACCGGCATCAACATGGGCCGGTACGGGAAGGACTTCCCGGGTGGCGGCCCCGACCTCGCCGCAGTGATCGGAGCGGTCCACGACATCCCGGGCGTAGAGCGAATAAGACTCAGCTCCGTGGAGCCGCCGGAGGTGACCGAGGAACTGGTCCGGGCGGTAAAGCGTCCGAAGGTGTGTCCGCACCTGCATGTCCCGATGCAGAGCGGGTCGGACCGCATACTCGCGCTGATGAACAGGGGATACACGGCCGCCCGGTTCCTGGAGATCGCGGCGTGGCTCAAGGAGGAGATTCCCGGCCTGGGCCTGACTACGGACGTGATCGTGGGGTTCCCGGGGGAATCCGAGGAGGAGTTCGACGAGACGTGCGAGGTAGTCCGACGCGCGGGATTCAGTAGGATTCACGTGTTTCCGTTCTCGACGCGGCCGGGGACTGCGGCGGAGCGCCTGCCGGATCGGGTCCCGCGTTCGATCAAGGAACGTAGGACGCGTGCGCTCATAAGAATAGGCGAAGAGCTCTCCCTGGCGTTTCACAACTCGCTAGTGGGTTCCGCGCAGGTCGTGCTCGTCGAGGAACGGTGCGGGCGCGGGTCCGGAAGGGGCCGGCTCGAGGGCCTCACGGGGAACTACGTGCGTGCGAGGTTCGAGGGGCCGCACGAACTGGCCGGCGAGCTCGTCAACGTGAGGATCACCGGAGCCGACCGAGAAGGAGTGGACGGTGTCCTGGAGGACCCGCGGGAATCGCGCGGGCAATCATTCGACGGAAAGGTCGGTCTGGAATGACTCAGAGGCTGCGAGTAGGCCTGGTATTCGGGGGTCGGTCGGGGGAACACGCCGTGTCGGTCATGTCGGCCGCCTCCGTGTTCAGGTACATGGACAGGAGTAAGTACGAAGTAGTCCCGATAGGTATAACCAAGACGGGGAAATGGCTGCTCGCCGACGACGCGCTCAAGATGCTGGAGACCGGGATTGACGAGGGCTCCGGCACGCCCGTGGCCATAGTCCCGGAGCCGTCACGGCGCGCCCTTGTCGCGACGGACGAGTCTGCGCGGAGGATCGAGGTCGGCGGGCTGGACGTGGTGTTCCCCGTGCTGCACGGGACATACGGCGAGGACGGGACAGTGCAGGGCCTCCTCGAGCTGGCGGACATCCCTTACGTGGGCAGCGGGGTACTTGCCTCCTCCGTCGGAATGGACAAGGACGTGATGAAGAGGCTCTTTCGCGAGAGGGGGTTGCCGGTGCCCCGGTTCGAGGTGGTATCCCGGAGGGATATCGAGGCCGGGCCGGTGGAAGTCGTGGCCCGGCTCACCTCGTCGCTGAGGCTGCCCCTGTTCGTCAAGCCGGCCAACCTGGGCTCGAGCGTGGGAGTGACCAAAGTCGCGGACGAGCACGGACTCGAGCCCGCGCTCAGGGAAGCGTGCCTTTACGACAGGAAGGTAATCGTGGAGGAAGCGGTGACCGGCGCGAGGGAGATCGAATGCGCGGTCCTCGGGAACGACGACCCGATAGCGTCCCCGCCGGGGGAAGTGGTGCCGGCCAGGGAGTTCTACGACTACGTGGCCAAGTATCTCGACCCTAACACGCAACTCATCGTGCCCGCCGATCTCCCGGCCGAAGTATCGGAGCGGGTCAGGAGCATAGCGGTGAAGGCATTCAAGTGCGTTGATGCCTCGGGCATGGCGAGGGTGGACTTCTTCGTCGAGCGGGAGAGCCTGAACGTGTGGCTCAACGAGATAAACACGATCCCGGGCTTCACTTCGGTGAGCATGTACCCGAAGATGATGGAGGCGGCGGGGATTCCGTACACGGAACTCATTTCCCGCCTCATCGAGCTCGCGATCGAGAGGCACGCGGAGAAGTCGAGGCGCCTGACCACCTACCACCCGTGAAAAGGAATTGCCATCCGGCATGTCGAATAAATTCGCCCCGTATCAACGATAGCTAGTGCCGGCCGAGGCCCCGGGGGAGGTGACCGCCCGTGAATGCCTGCCCTTTTTGCAGGATCGTAGCGGGGGAAGCCCCGGCGGAAGTCCTGTACCGGGACGATCGCGTCGTGGCGTTCCAGGACTCCAACCCCCAGGCGCCCGTGCACTTCCTGGTCGTTCCCCTGGAACACATACCTTCGCTGGCCGAAGTCGGGGACGAACACGAAGAGATAGTGGGACACGCGGTATCGGTGGCGACGACAGTCGCCCGGCGACAGGGGATAGTCGAGAGGGGTTTCAGGTTGGTCGTGAATTGCCGACGGCACGGCGGACAGACCATACCCCACCTCCACCTCCACGTGCTGGGCGGCCGCCAAATGACCTGGCCGCCCGGGTAACGCGGCTCGCAATCCGTGTGCTGGAGGGAGGGATACTGTGGCAGAGGTCAAAGTGGGCAAGAACGAGACGCTGGACGCCGCCCTTCGCAGGTTCAAGAGGCAGTGCCAGAGGGCCGGCGTTCTCGCCGAAGTGAGAAAGCGGGAGCACTACGTCAAGCCGAGCGTAAAGCGGAAGAAGAAGTCCGAAGCGGCGAGAAGGCGGAAAGGCCGATGAGGAGAGGCACGCCCCCGAGGCGGGTATCCTGAGGAACAGATGAGCATCAAGGACAGACTAAACGAAGACATGAAGAAAGCCATGAAGGCTCGCGAGGCGGGTCGCGCGAGGCTGTCCGTCATCCGCCTCGCCCGCGGCGCCATCCGAAACGCCGAGATAGACCAGGGTAAGGAGCTCGACGACGCGGGCGCGATCCAGGTGCTTTCCAGGGAGATACGGCAGCGGCGGGACGCCGTGGAGGAGTACCGCAGGTTGGGGCGGCATGAGGCGGCGAAGGCGCTCGAGGACGAGATATCGGTACTGATGGAGTACATGCCGGCCCAGATGACCGCCGAAGAGGTGAGAGCGGTCGTCGGAGAGGCCATTGCACAGGTCGGGGCGGTCGGACCGGGGGACCTGGGGCGGGTGATGGGAGCGGTGATGCCGAAGCTCCGCGGCAGGGCCGACGGGAGACTGGTCAGCGAGACAGTCAGGTCACTTCTCCAGGACATGCAACGCGGTGAGTGAGGGTATTCCGGACAGCCGGCGGGGCTTGGCCGTCAGGTCAA
>JANLGA010000084.1 GCA_024653225.1 Bacillota bacterium
TCAAACAGGCCTCGGAAGCCGTCAGGCTCGCCGAGGCCTGTTTGACGTCGAGACGCCGCGCGACAGCCTCGTCCACGACACGGGATAGGTCCAGCGTCTCCGGTTCCCTGAGCTCGGGATTCGCCGACAACCGGACCTCCGTGTCCAGGTCGCGGTGAAGCACCTGGTTAAGGGCCATGACGGCCATTCGGAGCGCCCTCGACGCCGCGGCCTCCGCAGCCCTCGCACTCGACACGCCCACCTCCGCCGCCAGCACGTCCGTCCTGGGGACCATGCCGGCGTCGAACATCGCGGAGGCGGTCGCGAGCTGTTCCTCCGCCCGCCTCATGCCGGCCTGCTGCGCCCGGAGCGTCGCCTCCGCTTTCAGGACGTTGTAGTAGGCCTCCGACACGCTCAGCCTCAAGTACTTCTCGGTGCTATCGAGAGCGAGCCTTGCGGACTCCAGCGAGGAGGCCGCACTCTCCGGATAATAGCGTTTCAACAGCACGAGGTCCCAGTTGCCGACGTAACTCAGCTCGATATCCCGGGCGGTTTCCTCGGTCTGATCGGCAAAGAGCTCCGCCCGCCTCAGGGAGAGCTTGGCCGCGGCCACCAGCGTGCTGGAGGCCAGCGCCTGCTGATACGCCGCTTCCAAGGTGAGCTCCGCATCCCCTCCCGGCGCGGCCGTCACCGTGGTTGCGGCGCAGGAGACGACCAGAAGCGCCGCGCACAGCCCGGCGATTCCCCGCAGCCCGTTGATCGACCACGCGTGCCCGGCGAACGCCCTCTTCACGACCTGGGAACGAATCATCGTAACCTACCTCCCCGCCCGGTCGGCGACCGGCTTAGGTGCCTCCGCGGTCTTCCTGTAGATCCTATCCGCTATCCAATCGGATGCCGTCTCCACGATGTCGTACGCAACCGGAATCAGGACCAGGGTCAGCATCGTGGATGTGCTGAGGCCGCCGGCCAGGACGGTCGCCAGCGGCGCCTCCGTCTCTGCCCCCTCCCCGAGACCGAGGCACAATGGCACCAACCCGAGAATGGTCGTCAGGCTCGTCATGAGTATGGGTCTCAACCTGTTCGGGCCCGCCTTGAGCAGAGCGTCGCGCTTGGACATCCCGTCGCGCCGTCTGAGGATGTTGACGTATTCGATCAGTACGATGGCGTTGTTCACCACGATGCCCACCAGCATGATGAAACCGGTGTAGGAGATGATGGTGATCGTCCGATTCGTCAGGAACAGCCCCCATATGGCTCCCAGGGCCGATAGAGGCACCGTCAGCATGATGACGAGAGGCTGCAAGACGCTTTCGAACTGGGCGGCGAGCAACATGTATATCACCACGACGGCCAGGGACAATGCCATCCCCAGGTCGGTGAACGATTCCGACATTCCCTGGGCTTGCCCGGAGAACTCCCAGGAATAGCCCGGCGGCAGGGCGCCCATGTCCCTCATCCGGGCGCTTATGTCGGCCATGACGGACGCGAGGTCTCGGCCGGCGATGGACGACGACACGCTTACCACGCGCGACTGGTTGTCCCTGCTGATCACGGTCGGCCCCACGCTCGTCACTATGGTGCCGATTTCCCCGAGGGTGACCGCATCGCCGGTCGGAGCGGGAATCCTGAGATGGCTGAGGTCCTCCAAGTTCTTGCGCTGGGCCTCCGGCAGCCGGAGTCGGATGGAGATCTCGTCCCCGCCCACCCGATAGTACGTGGCGGCCTGCCCCATGAGCGCGGACCTGACCGCGCCCGCGACCTGGTACGTCGTCAGCCCAAACCGGGCGGCCCTGTCCCTGTCAATCAACACCTGTGCTTCAGGTAGCCGCGCCTCCACGGAAGTGCGCACATCCCTCGTCCCCGGCACCGAGGCGATCACCCGCGCCGCGCGCTCCGCGAGCTGTTCCAGGACGGCGATGTCCTTCCCCTTGAAGGCTAGCACGACCGGCGCTCCCTGGCCCATGGAGAAGAGTCCCGTCTGCTGCACTCTCGTGCGGGCCCCAGGAAGCGCCTGCGCTTGTTGACGCACCACCTCCATGACCTCGGCGGTCGAGCGGGACCTCTCCGCCTTGGGAACCAGCTGGACGCTCAGGCTGCCGACGTGTGTGCCGGTTCCACCCGTGTCCCGGCCCTGCCCCACGCTCGCGAACACGGCGTCCACTTCCGGCAGTGCGGAAAGCTCGGCCTCGAGCGAAGAGACGAGGCGGTCGGTCTCCGCGAGCTTCGTGCCCGCGGGCATCTCGACTGACACTGTGAAAAGACCCTCGTCGCTGGTCGGGAGGAACTCGCGACCGACGAAGGGGAAGACTGCGACGGTAAGGAGGACTGAGAGCGCCGCAAGGGCGATCACGGTTCCCCTGTGGGCGAGCGCCCACCGGAGCACGGCACCGTAGACGTCCGGTATCCTGCGATCGGTCCAGTACCGCAGCCCGGCAAGGATGCGGCGGAACGGTCCCGCCGTCGGTTCGCCGATCCTGCCGCCCGTCACGAGGAGTATCCTGTAGCATACCATCGGCACCACCGTCAGCGCGACGACGAGCGACGCCGTCAACGAGAACGTCACGGTGAGGGCGAGTTGCCTGAATATCTGCCCGGTGATCCCCGAGACGAACAGGATGGGGAGAAACACGGCTACGTTGGTGACTGTCGAACCGAAGATGGCGCCCCCCACCTCGACTGTTCCCTCGACGACCGCGGTCCGCGGATCCTTGCCTTCGCCCGCCCACCTGTATATGTTCTCGAGCACGACGATGGAGTTGTCCACCATCATGCCGACGCCCAGCGCGAGCCCCCCGAGGGACATCATGTTGACGGTCAGCCCGGCCGCGTACATCATGAGAAAGGTGGCTATCACCGATACCGGTATGGAGACGCCTATGACCAGCGTGTGCCTGAGACTCTGCAAGAACAGGTACAGCACCGCGACGGCGAGGATTGACCCCTGGTACGCCGTGTTGTACACGGTTTGTATCGCGTGCTGCGTGTACTTCGCCTGGTCGAAGAACGTCCTCACCTCGACGCCGACCGGCAGCGTCGTTGCAAGCCTGTCAAGTTCCCGCCGAACGAGCCTCGAGACCTCGACGGTACTCGCGCCGCTCTGCTTCCGGACCTGGATGCCCACGCTCGGCTTGCCGTTCAGCCTCGACAGGGAATTGCTCTCCTCAATGGTGCGCTCGACCCGCGCGACATCCCTGAGGTGGACCGCGGCCCCCCTGGCCGAACCCACTACTATGTCCCCGATCTGGTCAACCGATTGGAATTGCCCTACCGTCCTGACCACGTACACGTACTTGCCGGCCTCGGCGCTGCCGCCCGGGATGTTGACGTTCTCCGCCGACAACGCCTTCGCGACGTCATCGAACGTGATGCCGTGGTGGGCCAACATCTCCTGGTCCAGGGTCACGCGGATTTCTTCCTCGTCCCCGCCGACCACGTCCACCGCTGCCACGCCCGATATTCTCTCCAGGGCGGGCTTGATCGCGTCCTCCGCGGTCTTCCTCAAGCTCACCGTGTCGGACGGCCCCCCCACACCCACGAAAAGCACCGGCATCATCCCGGGGTCGAACCTGAATATCATGGGGGTGCCGGCCTCGTCGGGCAGCTGGACCCTGCTCTGTTCGACCTTCTCCCTCACCTGGAGCGAAGCGTACTCCATGTCGGTGCCGTATTCGAATTCCGCCACGACTGTGGAGGCGCCCTCTTGGCTGACCGATTGCACTCTGTTTACCCCGGCGATGGTTGACACGGCCTCCTCGATCGGGATGCTCACCAGGCTCTCGATCTCGGCCGGGCCCGCACCCCTGTAGGCGGTCATCACCGCCACGACGGGGAGATTCATGTCGGGCATCAGGTCAACGGACAGCCTCTGGTAGGAGAATAGCCCGAACACCACGAGTACCAGTATCAACATGGTCGTGGCGACGGGGCGTTCGGCGCAGGTCCGCGCGAGCCACCTCATCGCGTCCCACCGCCCCTGCCGGGTTCACCGCTCGTGCCGGGCACCACCATCACGGGGGCCCCGTTCGACAGGAGGTGCTGACCGAGCACCACCACCTGTTCCCCTTCGGTCACCCCGCCGAGTACCTCCGCCAGGTCTCCTTCAACCAGGCCCAGGATCACCACGCGCTCCTCGACGACGGCCGGATCCCCGGGCCTGACCACGTAGACCACCTGGTTGCCCAACCTCTCGACTACCGCTTGCCTCGGAATGACGACGGCATTCTCATTCACGCCCAGCGTAAGGCCGATGCGCGCGAACATGCCGGGCTTCAAGTCTTCGCTCGGGTTGTCTATGACGATGTCTACCGGGTAGGCCTTCGTCCTGGGGTCCGGGGCGGGTCCGACGCTCTCGACCCTACCCTTGCGAGTGACCCGCACCGATTCCACCGTGACATCAACGACGGAACCCACTGCAACCTTGTTGACCGCCCTCTCGGGCACCCCCACCTTCGCGAGGACGGTCCGGATGTCCACTATGGTCATGAGCGGGGTCCCCGGCGCGATGAGATTGCCCGCGTCCACCGTCCTGGAGGCCACTGTCCCGGCCTGGGGGGCCGACAGGACCATTCGTTCCCCGTTCGGGCCCCCGGCTGCTCCGCCGGCTTGGGCGAGGCTCTCGCTTGCCGCCTGGTACTGCGCCTTCGCGAGGTTCAGCCTGTTCAGGGCCGACTCCCATTGCTGCCGGGAAATTGCCTGCTGCTTATAGAGGCCGTCGAGGCGGCGGAAGCTCGTTTCCGCATCCCGGAGGTTGATCTCCGCCTGGGCCAGGGCGGCCCTCAGCGAAGCGAACTCCGCGCTGTCTATCTCGAATAGTGGGTCCCCGGCGCGAACGGTCTTGCCCACCGATGCCAGGACCCTCGTGACCCTGCCCGGGACCTTGCTGGTCACCACGACCTCGGAGGAGGGCGCGATGACTCCCCCGACGTCTATTCTCTCCCTGACCGCCGACCTCGTCACTATCTCCGCGACCACGCTCTGCGGGACCACCCCGGTGTTAGCGGGCGCTCTTGCCGCGTTGTACTTCTGGCTCACCCTGATCACTGTCAGGGTCACCAGCGTTGCGAGTACCACGACCCAGGGCAGGACCGACTTAAGACGCCTCACAGGACAACCTCCCTCGGACGACTACTCCAGGGCCGACGTCGGAACGATGGGCCATCAGAACTGACCGGTCGGTCGGTTCTGGCAATACATCCACATTTATAACACGTGCTTGGAGAAAGGTCAACGTCCCCCGGCGGCCGATCCCCCGGCGCCGTCGTTTACCGATCGCGGGCCGCCTTCGACTGTTCAGTTCCCCGGTGCGACCGTCCGGCGAAATTCTATTCCGGCACACCCGGCCACGGATCTATTGTTGTGGTAGTGTCGGGGGGTATTTGCTTGGACGCAACAGGGTACTTGGATATGCTCGCCGGGCGCTACCAGCGCCTGTACGACGTCGAGAGGGATGTCGAGGTCGCGGGGAGGCGCGTCGAGATCCTCGCCAAGTCGCGTGTCAAGCACGAGAGGTACTTCCTCACGAGGAACATGCCCCTGTATGGGTTCGAGACCAACACCATTGCCCTGGTGGCATTGGCCCCCGCCGCAACATGTCCGGCCGACATATCCGGGTTCGGCGACTACCTCCGGGCTGCGTCGGCCGAGCTGGTGAGACCGTCCGGGGAGGTCATGTCCACCGTGTTCAACGGCGTGCTCGTGTGTTGCGGCGGAATGGGGGAGGGCGCGGCCGACTCCGTGCGGTCGTTCCGATACACGAGGTCGTTTTGGTACGGGCTCCGCGGATGGTGTCACGTGGGGATGATCGCCGTGGACCTCGCGGGGGAGAGAGTGTACGCGGCACCGGCTTCCCGCGGGTACGAGGCCGCGCACAGGTGCCCGGGATGGGAGGTGGGAGCGGGGTAGCGTAGAGTGTCCCTTGGGCCAGCCGCATTCTCGGATTCAAGGAGGGATGGTGTTTGTCAGTAACGTGGCTCGTGTTGTTCGGAGTCGTTCTTTTCGGCATCGCCTATAAGTACTATGGTTCCTATCTCGAGCACAAGGTAATGAAATGCAATCCCGACCTTCCGACCCCCGCGCACACGATGAAGGATGACGTGGACTACGTCCCGACGAAGACGCCCGTCCTGCTCGGTCACCACTTCGCCTCGATAGCGGGCGCGGGACCCATAGTCGGGCCGATATCGGCCGCCGTATTCGGGTGGGTTCCGGTGGCGCTGTGGATCATATTCGGCTCGATTTTCGTCGGCGGCGTCCACGACTTCGCCAGCCTGATGGCGTCGGTGCGTCACGAGGGAAAGAGCATAGGACAGGTCGTCCTCAAGAATGTAGGCAGGCGCGGACAGACGCTTTTCTTGCTGTTCAGCTGGCTCGCTCTCGTACTTGTCGTGGCAGTATTCACGATCCTCGTCATGCAGACATTCGTCGCCGTGCCGGCCGTAGCCACCACCTCGACCCTGTTCATGGTGCTCGCGGTGACATTCGGCCTGTCCGTCTACCGCTATTCCGTGCGGCTCGGTCCGGCGACGCTGGTCGGGGTGATCCTGCTATTCATCTGCGTGTACCTCGGCGTCCTGTTCCCGTACAAGCTGGGGGAGACGACGTGGATCTACATCCTCCTGGTATACGTGTACCTGGCCTCGGTGCTTCCCGTCTGGGTCCTGCTCCAGCCGAGGGACTACCTCA
>JANLGA010000085.1 GCA_024653225.1 Bacillota bacterium
TCAGGTCATAGGCGAGACCGAAGTGGATAAGGTGTTCGAGGTACTCAGGTCTTCCAGGACGAAGATGTCCACGAACTGGAACCGAAGGTACAGGGCGAACCTGGAGAAGATCAAGAGCGGCAACATATACGAGGTCGCCGAGGTTGTCAGGAACCTCGTGTTGAGGGACAGGGAAAAGGGTCTTTCCACCGGCGAGCGGAAGATGCTGGACAGCGCGAGGCAAATACTCATAAGCGAGCTCGTGCTGGCGAAGGGCATAGAGGAAAAAGCGGCCAACGTCATTCTTGACGAAGTACTGGCGTAGGATCCGGGCCGTTGCAAGTGCCGTTTCTTTCCAGGTTTGCGGGCACGCGACCGTCCAGACGCACGGTTGCTGCCCGCAAGCCAGCTTGAAAGGGGTATGGCCTTGTCCTATAATGGTTTGGGTATAAAGCGGCATTGCGTATCCCTCGCAGGTGCAGGGGAGGTAGATAAGAATTGAACCAGGCAGTCCGCAAGATCGCGTTCTTTGCGGGTCTTGCCCTGGGAGCCGTCGGCGGGTTCTATAGTGTAAAACCCCTCGCCAGACTTGGGAACCTGGAACTTGGGGGAAACCGACTCTTCGGAATCATGGTATTCGGTACTGCTCTCGGGGCGCTCCTCGGGGCCCTGGTCGGCCCGCGCATGGCGGCCGCCGGCTGGCAGCTGGTCTCCTGGGCCGAGGGGAGGCTTCACAGGGCTCCCCTGCCCGACATCGTTTCGGGGGCCCTCGGCCTCGTCGTGGGGCTGATAATCGCGAACCTTCTCAGTCCTGCATTGTTGCGGATACCATTTCTAGGGACCTATCTATCGGCCGGAGTCATGCTGCTTCTGGGCTACCTCGGTGCCGCCGTGCTCATGAAGAAGAAAGACGATCTGGCCGGGCTCCTCGGTTTCTTCCGGCTGGGCGGGAGATCCGAGAGGGGAGCCGCTTCCTCTCCCGTGCAGCCCAAGATACTGGATACGAGCGTCATCATAGACGGGCGGATAGCGGATATCTGCAAGACCGGCTTCGTGGAGGGGCCGATCGTCATCCCGGGTTTCGTGCTCGAAGAACTGCGGCACATAGCCGATTCCTCGGACGTACTCAAGCGTAACAGGGGCAGACGGGGTCTCGAAGTGCTCAACAGAATCCAGAAAGAACTGGACGTGCAGGTCCAGATATACGAGAAGGACGTGGGCGGCTTCGCCGAAGTGGACTCGAAGCTCGTGAAGTTGGCCAGGCTCCTGGGCGGTCGCATCATCACAAATGACTTCAATTTGAACAAGGTCGCCGAGCTCCAGGGGGTCAGGGTGCTCAACATCAACGAGCTCGCGAATTCCGTGAAGCCCATCGTGCTGCCGGGCGAAGAAATGACGGTGCACGTCATAAAGGACGGGAAAGAAGCCGGCCAAGGGGTCGCATACCTGGACGACGGGACGATGATCGTCATAGACGGGGGAAAGAGACACATCGGCGAGACGATCGGCGTCATGGTCACCAGTGTACTGCAGACCGCCGCGGGCCGCATGATATTCGCAAGACCGAAGTATCCCCTCGAGCGCGCGGTTCAGTGACGCCGTTCCGTGTTTTCCGCCTCCTCGACGAGGCACAGGAGCCGGCTGAAGCGGGTCGCGTGCATCATTTCGTCCGTGGACGCCTCGTAGAACACGCAAGCCACCCCGGGGTCGCAGGTCGAAAGCATGATGCTCCTGTAAAACCGCGCGTCGTGGAGCTCGTCGTAGAAGGATTCGCGCAACCCCTCGGCATAGCCGGCGAAGGCCGGGGGCCTTGCGACCACCGGCGGCGGGCAGACTCCCGTCAACCGCCAGTAGAGGGCCCTGAAGGACAGGAAATGCTTGGTTTCGTCCGCGATGATTGCCCGGAGATTCTCCCGATCTTCGTCCGACGGAGCCATACAGAGCAGCTTGCTGTAGTCCTGAATGGCCGAGGCTTCCCCCTCGATCGCTCGCTGGATCTCCGCCAGATCGTGTCGGGGACGGACCAACCCGTGTTGCAGCATGTATATCTACCCCCGTGTGAACCCGAGCGCCCGACGGGGGCGCACCCGGTTGTAGTCATAATACGCCGGGGTACCCCCATGTGTGAGGGTGAAGCCGCAATCCTTGAATCCGCGGGATCGCGGGTGTTACAATATTCACATGCGTGAAACGGGCCGAAATGCCGGCGCAGCACCGACCGGTGCCGTGGCCGTGGTCGTGGCAGCCGGACGGTCTGAGCGATTCGGCAACCCCAAGAAACAATTCGCGGAGGTGTGCGGTCTGCCGGTGGTGGCCCACACCCTGAGGGCACTGGAGGCCAGTCCCCTTGTCGAGGGCATGGTCCTCGTGGTGCCCGGGGAAGACCTCGAGAAATGCGAGCGGGAGGTTATCCCGCGAGCGGGATGTTCGAGGGTGCTCTGTGTCGTCGCCGGGGGAGCGGACAGGCAGGAGTCGGTGTACAGGGGGCTCGCCAGGGTCCCGAATGACGCGGAATGGGTTCTGGTGCACGACGGCGTCCGCCCGCTCGTCAGCCCGGAGCTCGTCGAGCGCGTGCTGGAAGGCGCCCGGAGTACGGGCGCCGCGGTACCGGGCCTTCCCCTCAGCGAGACCATCAAGCAGAGCTCCGACGACCGCCTCGTCGCGCGCACCGTTGACCGGCGCGGCATATGGAGGATCCAGACACCGCAGGCATTTCGCAGGACTCTGCTGCTAGCCGCGCACGAACGCGCGGCCGAGGTGAACCTGCGCGCCACAGACGATGCGGCGCTCGTCGAGGCGGTAGGGGTCGGTGTGGTGCTGGTGGACGGGGAAGAGCAGAACATCAAGATCACCACCCACGGGGATTTTCGACTGGTGGAAAGCGTCCTGGCGAGGAGGCGAGAGGGAGCGCGCGTGATGGGAGAGTCGAGAGTGGGTATAGGCTACGACGTCCACAGGCTCGTGCCCGGCGACGGGCTGGTGCTGGGCGGAGTCACCATTCCTTGCGAGTTCTCCCTCCAAGGGCACTCCGATGCCGATGTACTCTGTCATGCAGTCATGGACGCGATACTTGGCGCACTGGGAGAGAAGGACATCGGCTTTCATTTTCCCACGACCGATCCCGGTTATGAGGGAGCGCGCAGCACCAAATTGCTGGAACGGGTCGTCGGGATCGCGGCGGCGCGCGGCTTCCGTGTCGTGAACGCCGATGCCGTCGTGGTCGCCGAGAAACCCATGTTGGGGGGACACGTGGCCCAGATAAAGCGGAGCCTTGCCTCGGCGATTCGGACTTCAGCCGACGACGTGGGCGTCAAAGCCACTACCTCGGAGGGCATGGGGTTCGTGGGTCGCGGAGAGGGCATATGCGCCTGGGCGGCCGTCATGCTCCAAAGGACTGGGGGCGTCGCAGGTTGCCTCTGAGGGTATACAACACCATGTCCCGCCGAAAGGAAGACGTGGTCACGAGGGAGCCCGGCAAGGCGTACATCTACGTCTGCGGGATAACCCCGTACAGCCGCAGCCACCTGGGCCACGCGCGCCCGAGCGTCTTCTGGGACGTCGTGCGCAGATACCTTGAATACCGGGGATACTCCGTTTACCTGGTCCAGAACTTCACCGACATAGACGACAAGATCATAGCCGCTTCCGCTCGCGAAGGATTGCACTTCAGGGAGCTCGCGGAGAAGTACAGCCGCGACTACCTCGAGTCCATGGACGATCTGAAAGTGAGGAGAGCCGACCTATATCCGCGAGCCACCGACCACATTGACGACATTATCAAGATAGTCGCCGGCCTCATCGAGAAAGGGCACGCCTACGAGGCGGCGGGTGACGTTTACTTCGACGTGCGGAGCTTCCGCGGTTACGGCAAGCTGTCGCACCGATCCGTGGACGAGCTGGTCGCGGGCTCGAGAGTGGAGCCTGGCGAGAACAAGCGCGATCCCGCCGATTTCGCGCTCTGGAAAGCGGCCAAGCAGGGAGAGCCGGCGTGGGACAGCCCGTGGGGGCCGGGAAGACCGGGCTGGCACATCGAGTGCTCGGCGATGTCGCTGCGGTACCTGGGTCAAGGTTTCGACTTTCATGGCGGCGGGACGGAGCTGGTGTTCCCGCACCACGAGAACGAGGTGGCTCAATCCGAGGCATACACCGGGCAAGAACCCTTCGTCCGGTACTGGGTGCACCACGAGATGCTGACCCTCAGGAGCGAGAAGATGTCCAAGTCCCTCGGGAACGTCGTACCGATCCCGGAGGTGCTCCGGAGGTTTCCCCCCGAAGTGGTCAGGCTGGCGATGCTTTCGGCCCACTACAGGACGCTCGTCGAGTTCTCGGACGAGTCCCTCGAATCAGCCGAGCGCGGTTGGCGCAGATTGGAAGGCGCGAGGACGAACGCCGTCGCGTTTCTCCGGGACACCTCGGCAGCCGCGCTGGACAGCGAAATGTCCGCGGCTGCACGGAGGAAATTCGAGGAGGCGATGGATGACGACTTCAACACCGGCCTGGCCATAGCTGCTTTGTTCGACCTGGCGCGGGACACGAACGCCCTGGTAGGAACGGCGACGAAGACGGATGCGCGAGCCCTCGGGATCGTTACCGGCGCGCTTCGCACCCTGGAAGAGCTCGGCGGGATCCTCGGCATTCTCAGGGACCATGTGGAGGCACCCGGGGACGCCGGTGAGGTCGAAGCCCTGTTGAAGATAATACTAGACCTGAGAGAGGACGCGAGGAGGAGAAGGGACTGGCAAACAGCCGACGCGTTGAGGCAGCGCCTCGGTGACGCCGGATTCGTGATAGAGGACACACCCCTGGGGCCGAGGTGGAAGAGGGAAAGGCGGGACTGACCGGTGCGCGTGATGTTGCTCGGGCACACTCCCGAGCCGGAGAAGGCCGTCGCGATGGCTGCAAGGCTGTGCCATACCGACGCGGGCATCCCGGAGCTGGCGGAGGGGCTTTCAAGCGAACGGGCGGCCGCGTTGATCCGTGACCTCAGGAACATGGGGCATCTTTCGCCGTTCGAGCACGCCTCGTTCTCATTCGGGATTTCGGGCGTGAGCAGGGCACTCTCGCATCAGCTGGTGAGACACAGGATAGCCTCCTATTCGCAGAAGTCCCAGAGATACGTGAGCGAGAGCCGGTTCGACTACGTCACCCCTGCCACAGTGGCGGCGAACCCGGAAGCACTGCGCCTTTTCGAGGAAGCGATGCGCAGCATGCGAAACTGTTATGACGCGCTCGTGAAGCTCGGTGTGCCCGGGGAAGACGCCAGGTACGTGCTCCCCAACGCGTGTACGACGCAGCTCATGTGCACGTTCAATGCGAGGAGCCTCTTGAACTTCTTCGAGCTCAGGTGTTGTTCCAGGGCGCAGGAAGAGATCAGGTCGCTTGCCTGGAAGATGCTGGAGCTCGTGAGGGCCGTGGCCCCCTCGATCTTCGAGAACGCGGGACCGCCGTGCGTGAGCGAGGGGAGGTGCAGGGAGGGCCGCCTGTCGTGCGGGATGTACCGGAAATCCCGAACGGCGGAGGGGCCGACCCCCGACCGGCGGTCCGCGCCGAAAGGCAGTCCAGGAATGGGCGATGGTGCGGGATCATAGAGTTGATCGTGAGCTTATCCTAGGACGAAACCCCGTGGCGGAGGCCCTGAGGGCCGGCACTCGCGTAAAGCAAGTCCTGGTCGCCAGGGGCTCCCGCGGGCCGGAGCTGTCACGGCTCTTGCGGGAGGCCCGTTCGCGAGGCGTGGGCGTCGAGGAGGTGGACGGGGCGGAACTCGACAGGCTTGCGGCAGCTCACGGGTCATTGAGACACCAGGGCGTGGCCGCACTCGTCGCTCCCCTCAAATGCTCGGACGTTGACGACATCCTGGCCGGGGCCCGAGCGAAGGGTGAGATCCCCCTGGTCATCGCGCTCGACCGGATCCAAGACCCGATGAACCTCGGCTCCATAGTGCGTACCGCGGAAGCCGCGGGGGCCCACGGCATCATATTGCCCCGGAGACGGTCGGTGGGCCTGACTCCAGCGGTCGCCAGGTCATCGGCGGGCGCCGTGGAGCACCTGCGCGTGGCGCGTGTTTCCAACATGGTCTCCGAACTGCGCTCCCTCAAGGAGAAGGGATTGTGGGTCGCCGGTCTCGATGTGTCGGGCGGACCACTCTGGAAAGCGGACCTGAGTCGTCCGTTGGTGCTCGTCGTCGGAGGAGAAGGCACGGGCCTGGGCCGCCTCGTTCGCGAGACATGCGACTTTCTCGTCGGGATTCCCATCGTGGGGAAAGTCGGTTCCCTCAACGCCGGGGTGGCTGCGGCGCTGGCGATATACGAGGCCGTACGCCAGAGGTCTGAGTGATCCCCAGTTTTGATTTGCGAGCGTAAGGCAGGTGCAGCAACCTAAGTAATGGTAAGCGGCGGCTTACGTTAACTCCCATGATGAGGTGTACTAGGGAGGATATGGGTATTGAGTAGGTAAAAGGGAACCTCCCCTCGAAGAGTTTGTTTTGACCGAACAGACCAGGAAGGGGAGGTTCTCGTGAAGCGTATGGATATTACCAGTTTCTTTCTATCAGTTTTTGGCGATTTACGCAAGTCTCAAGTAAAGACGGGCTGTGTCAAGAGATAGTAGGTGAATCCCCCCGGCTTTTCTATGCTGTGAGC
>JANLGA010000086.1 GCA_024653225.1 Bacillota bacterium
TCCTCCCGGCGGCCGCGAACGACCGTGCGACTTGCCGAGGAGGGGGTTTGCCCATTGCCCGAATAGCGTGGATCTTGACACATTATGGGCACCCTGTTAATGATAGGCATGGGGGGTCGGCATGAGACTGAGAATCGGGTCCGAGCTGGCGCCGGGATTCGCACTCGTCGGCGCGCTGCTCTTCTTGCGTATTCCACTGCTGGTGGTTACCCCGCTGCTCTTCCGCCCCGTCCCCCGCTGGGTGGGGCGGGCCTGGGTGGACGGCACCCATCTCATTACCGCGCTGTTGGTCTGGATGGAGCGAGACAGGTTGCACGAACACAACATGGACCTCGCTTCAGTCCTGGTGCTCGCCGCGTGGCCCATCGTGCTCGTGGTGTTACCCTTCACCCCGGCGGGGCACCTCCTGTCAGCGACACAGCCGGTCCCGATCGCCCACGTCCTCATTGGGGCGGTTCTCGGGGTGTCGCTGCTGTTGTCCCGTCCGCGCATGCGGCCGAAGCGCGCCGGCGAGGTCGCCTGGCTTGTCGCCGGAGTGCTCGCGAGCGCCATACTCGGCGTCGCCCTGGGAACCCTGATGAGACTACAGGAACCCTCGCGGTTCACATCGCTGAGAGGCAGGGCCTGGACTTCGGTCCTGGCGTGTGACTTGGTCTCACAGTTCACGAGCGCCGCCACCCTCGAGGAACCCGTGTTTCGCGGATTCCTGTGGGGCTGCTTGAGGAAGGCGGGGTGGCGCGATTCACGGATATTCCTTGTCCAGGCCGGGCTCTTTTGGCTTGCCCACCTCTACTACTTCCCGAGAGTGCCTATCTCGTTCTGGATCGTCGTCCCCGTCGGCGGCCTCCTGTTCGGCCTCGTCGCGTGGCGTTCCCGCTCGGTCGCCGGGTCAATGGCGGCCCACGCGCTCTTCAACGCCGCGGCGATCCTGTTCGCACACTACAGGCTGTGACCGCCACCGCCCTCTTTTCGTCCCGGAACCGATGAATTCGTGAGAGGGGGAACGGGCAGTGCACCTGCCGCAGAGGCGCTTCGTCGCCTTGTCTCTGTTGTTCTCGGTGCTGGGTCTGTGCCTGGCCGGCTGCACCGCCGAGCAAAGATCGCCCGGGGAGGGCGGGGGCGAGCCGACCATAGTGAGGCGGCCCCCGATGAACAACCTGGGCTCCGACAAGCGCGGCAAGCTGGAGGAGATGCCGGCCTTCAATCCCGACGACCGAAACCAGCCCTTCGTGGACCTGTGGGGGTACGACCTGTCACACCTGGACCTGCGCGACAGGCTGGACGACCTTCTCAACTCGAGCTTCGACACCCGTACCAAGTGGCCGTCGGTGCTCCCGGTCCCGTTCGACCCCGTCAAGGTGATGGAACTCGGCCGGAGACCCGGCCTCGGCCTCGAAGAACTGCATCGGAAAGGCATTACCGGCAAGGGCGTGGGCATTGCCATCCTGGACCAGGCAATTCTCGTCGAGCACGAAGAATACAAAGATCGAATCAGGTGTTACGAAGAGATCCACTGCCTCGACCACGTCGCGAGCATGCACGGGCCCGCCGTCGCCACCATTGCGGTCGGAAAGACGGCGGGGGTGGCGCCGGGTGCGGACCTCTACTACATAGGCGAGAGCCACTACGACGGGATCACGGCGGGCACGATAGACTGGAACCTGTCGTACCTCGCCAGGGCGATCGACCGGGTGCTGGAGATCAACGCGACGTTGCCGCGCACCGGCAAGATCAGGGTCATCTCCATCTCCCTGGCATGGCGGAAGGACAGGAAGGGCTGGGAGGACGTGGCGGCCTCCGTCGAGAAAGCCAGGAAGGCCGGGGTGTTCGTGGCGTCGTGTTCCATGCCCGAAACATACGGCTTCTTCTTGCTCGGCATGGGTAGGGACCCGCTCGCGGACCCGGGCGATTGGTCGTCCTGGGGTCCCGGGAGATACTGGGCGGGCGACTTTTTCGAGGGCAAGACGGCGGCGCTGTTCAGTACCGCGCCCGACCGGGGGACCCCGATCCTCATGGTCCCAATGGATTCCCGGACGGTGGCCAGCCCTTCCGGCCCCGGTGACTACATCTTCTACAGGGTCGGGGGGCTCAGCTGGGCAGTGCCCTACGTGGCCGGGCTGTACGCCTTGGTGTGCCAGGTAAGGCCCGACATCACCCCCGAGTCATTCTGGGAATTGGCCGTCAAGACGGGCAGGACGACCCGGGTCAGTCGCGACGGCCACGCCTACGAGTTCGGCGTGATCGCGGATCCCCGCGCGCTCATCGAGGCCGCCCTCAAGTAACGGGGAGTGACGCCGACGCCCTCCCCGATTCCGGCGATCCAGCCGACCGGCGCCGCGCGCCGCCTACTGCAGCGAGAACTCGGCGTTGACCACGGCGGTGATTTCCTTCTCGACGCTCGACACGTCGTTTATCCCGTAGTCGGAGACTTCCGTGGAGTTCAGCGGGGTGATCTGGAACACCCCCATCTTGGCGGAACGCAAGAACCCGACCCTTGCCCCGCTCGCCGCCGCTATCTTCGTGGCCCTCGCCGTTGCGTCCTTCGCGGCCTCCGCCAGCATATCCACCTTGAGGTCGTTCAGCTTGGTGTAGACATATTGTGGCGGGTACGACTGGAAGACTACCCCCTGGTCTATGAGTTCCGGCGCTTCGCGGGACAGGTCGGTGATCTTGTCCACGTCTCGCGAGGTCACTTCCACCGACTGGTACATCCTGTAGCCGGAGATCTGCTGCGTTTTCCCGAGCTTTCTCAGGGTCTCGGGGTCATGGATGTACATGACCTCCGTGGACACGGGGTTAAACACGATGTCCTTCTCATCTATTCCCTTCTGGATGAGATAAGCCCTGACCTTGGCGAGATCTTCCTTGATCGCCTTGTACGCGACCGCCAGCTCGTCCTCCTGACGGGAGAAACTCCCCCTCCAGACAGCCAGGTCCGACCTGATCTGCTTCTTCGCGGACCCCGTCACCGCGATGCTCTTCTTTGCACTGACGAACTCGTCCAGCGGTCTCGACACGATGACGGTGCACAGCACAAGTGCGAGAGAGGCTATGACCACCGAGACAAGGACCGTGTTCTTGAATATGTTCATCTCGATCTCGCTCCCTCCGGTCGGCGCCCGTTCTGCGCGGTCGCCGGGATCTCTGACGACCCACCGGGTTGCGCTGTTCCACACCCCGTCGTGGCACCATTCCAACATCGGCCCAATCGTCACCCGCCGGGAGCCGGCGGTAGCGCATCCTTCCCTGTCAAGTCGAGGATTTCCAGGAGCTTCGAGAGGATCGGGGATTGGCTTCTCTCGAGCTCGTTCAGTGCCCTCAGCAACTCCACCGCCATGAGCCTGAGTTCGGACAGCCCCCGGACGGCGTTCTTCTCGTCCAAGGTGAGCCTATCTATCTTGTCAGAAACCGAATTGAGTAAGCTCGCTGCTCCCAGCTCACGCGCCGCGATGGCACAGACCATCTGTGCCACGGCCGGACCCACGAGTTCCATGTGCATCCCCCCAAGAATGCAAGGCGGGTGTTACCGCCCAGGCTTGCGCGGTCACACCTGCCTGCGTCTGCCCAGCCAACGGCCGAGGAAACCACTAATCGTCGTGCTCCTCCTCCGCCTTGTCCAGGTGCGCCGGTACAGCTGCGAGAATCGTTTGCAGCTTTCGAAGAAGCCGGTCCTGCTTTTCTCCAGCGAATCTGATGACTTCCGCCACGGATCGATTGATTTCTGATACCTCGTCCGCCGACATCGGGCCAGCAATGCCTGTTTCGACTAGCTTCTGCACTTTCTCCGCCTCGGCATTGATCAACGCCGCGAGCGCCTGCTCCTCAAATACGATGGTCTGGAGCAACAGCCCAAGAAGCACCTTCTTCGGCGGGGGCGGCGGGATCCTGGGGAAGCACGGCAGTCCCATCCTTTCACCTCCTCACGCGCGAGCCTCGTGTCTGCATTTTATTCGCAACATAACTACAATGTTACCGGGAAACAAGCGCGAGAGGAGTTCACCGGCAAAGCCCGGCGGGGTGGGTGGGACGGGGGAGCACCGAGCATTGTGGCCGGTCGCCGTCGCGCAAGCCGTTCACTGCGCCGTGACTGCGCCGAATTTCCCGAGGGATTCGCCCACCGAAAAGATCCTGGGTCCCAGAGAGTAGTATGCGAAATGGGCGTAGATCACCGGGGCAACGCGCCGGATGTCCACCTTTCCGAGGGACGGGTCCGATATGCCCTCGTCGAGCTGCATGCTTTCGACCTTGGAGAGGAACAGCGTCCCGTCGCCACTCCTGACCGACTGGATCACCATGCATTCATACACCCAGGGAGAGTCGTCCAGGACAGGGACATCGAGCACGGCACCCTTGCCCCACGAGAGTCCAGTGGTTTCGACCTTGTCAACGGCGTGCCCCGAGACGACGCCGCAGTAGTCCGCGGCTTCCAGGATGGACTCAGTCACCAGGTTGGCCGAAAAGACGCCCGTTTCGAGAATGCGGCCGGCGGTCTTCTTCAGGTGCGCGTCCCCTGCGGTGAGCACGAGCCCCGGGGGCTCGGTCGAGCACACGGTGATCCACGTATTGAGCGCGAAGTTCGCCCTGCCGTCCTGTCCGAAACAGCCGACCAGGTACGCCGGTTGCGGGAAGAACCCCCGCTGAGGCTTGACAGAACGCTTCTGCACGTATGCCCTCCTCTATGGAATCGTCTGGCAGCAGGGTGTCATTCTTCAACCGCCACTCCAGTCCCTTCGGATTGACGTGGTCAACTCGGCACCGCCACGGGTTTCTTTTCTGTGCCCGGGGTAGTAGGATAGTATTGGGAATCATCCGCCCGGAGTCGTCGGTCGAGGAGGGACTGCGATGGCCCGTCCCGTCGGGAGCCACGAGGGCCGGGGAATCCCCGAGGACGAGCTGACCGGCCGTTCCAGAACTCGCCGTCCGTCGGCCCTCACTTTCATTTTCGTTGCGGCAATCGCGGCCTGTCTCTTGGTCACCGGGTCACCCGCTCTGGCGAACGGACTGCCCACCACCGCGATCCTGCATGGGGCCGGGGGATCGCCGGTGCCGGCCGGCGATGTCCCCGTGATCGTGGAAGAAGAACACCTCCGGATTGAGATGCAGCCCGACGACGCGACGGTCACCGTGAATGCCGCGTACAAGCTGCGGAACGAGGGCCCGAGCCTGTCGTTGACAGTCGCGTTTCCGCTCCCCGGAGGCGCCTATTCTCAACGCGAGCAGTTCCCCGTCAGGGTGTCGTGGGGCGGCCGCGATGTACCCTTCAGGTGGACAGTCAGGCCCGCGGCTGTCGCGCCCTCCGACATCGAAGTGGACGTGACCTGGCTGGACCCGTTCAGCGGCGAGGCATACATCCCCCCGGTGCGCCGGGCGGAGCCGAGCCCCGACTTCATCGAGTTTGAACTGGGCCTGGCCGCGGGCGCGACCGGGCAGATGGTGGTAGAGTACGAGCAGTTCAGGAGCGCCGACCACAGCTTCCGCTTTCTTGAGCCGGTACACCGCGTGGACTACCTCCTGAGGCCGGCGAGGCACTGGAAACGATTCGGCGGTCTCACCATCGAGGTCGTCACAGGCCCCGGGCTGGCGGTCGCCTCGCGACCACGCCTGGCGCCGCTTGGCGACGGTGTCTTCGCGGCGCGGTTCGACGCGCTTCCAGACGAGAACCTGAGCGTCTTCGTGTTTCCTAGTCCGGCGCCGCTCGGGGTCCAGGCAGCCTCGTCATGGTGGCGGCCCTGGGGCCGCACGTCGTTCCTGGTCCTGCTGGCCGTCGGCTCCGGCCTCGCCCGCGGTCTCGTGCGGGGCGTCAGGGGGCGCGCGGGAGTGTGCGCGGCCTGGGCAGTGACGGCGACCTTCGCGGCCGCCGCGGTCCGCGCCCTTCCCCGCTCACTTTTCGGAAACAGCTTCGAATCCGCCATCGCGACGTGGCTCCTGTTCTTGCCCTGCACCGTGTTCGTGCACTTGATGGTTGCGAGACTCCCTCGACGGCCGCGAACTCCGTCAAGCGGGATCTCCGGCGGATGAGTGATCGGCCCGTGGAAGTGCCGAGGCGCAACGCTCGCAGACGGCTGCGATAGGCAGCACCGGCAGCAACAGACTCGGCCCAGCCAGTACCCGAAGGAGGGGTATCCATGGTAAGGAGGAGCCTGTTTTCCCCGAGTTCGACAGTGTCTGGGCACACGAGATGGTATACAAAAATGAAAGGGCCAGCATGATGAGTTTTGGGTCTCCCAAGAGGGGGCGATTC
>JANLGA010000087.1:0-2536 GCA_024653225.1 Bacillota bacterium
CCTGGCCATGAGGCGGATGATCCACGAGGTCAGGAAGGCCGATGTGGTCGTGACGAACCCGACCCACTACGCGGTCGCTCTCAAGTACGAGGTGCACAAGATGGCCGCCCCCGTGGTCGTCGCAAAGGGGCTGGATCTGCTGGCCCAGAGGATCAAACGGGAGGCGGAAAAACACGGGGTGGCGGTGGTGAGGAACCAACCCCTTGCCCAGGCCCTGTACAAGATGGTGGACATAGGCGGGGTGATTCCCCCGGAACTGTACCAGGCCGTCGCCGAGGTGTTGGCGTTCGTTTATCGGCTCAGGTCGAGGGCGATCCACCAGTGAAGGTGATCTGTTGTGAGACACGGTGATTCTCTGGCGGCCGCCGCGGTAGTCATGGTAATCGGCATGATGGTCGTGCCGCTTCCGCCCATCGTGTTGGACATGTTGTTCTCGATGAACATAACTATAAGCCTCATGATGCTCCTGGTTACTATGTACACGTCGCAGCCGCTGGATTTCGCCGTCTTCCCTTCTTTGCTGCTGATTACCACCATCCTGCGACTGGCGTTGAACGTCTCCGCCACGAGGTTGATTCTTCTTAGGGGGTACGCGGGACAGCTGATAAACGCGTTCGGCACCTTCGTGGTCGGGGGCGACCCGGTGGTCGGGTTCATCGTATTCATGATCCTGGTGATAATCCAGTTCCTCGTGATTACCCGCGGGGCCGAGCGGGTCGCCGAAGTGGCGGCGCGGTTCACACTGGACGCGATGCCGGGAAAGCAGATGAGCATAGACGCCGACCTCAACGCCGGACTCATTAATGACCAACAGGCGCGGGAGAGGCGGCTCAAGGTCCAGAGAGAAGCCGACTTCTACGGCGCGATGGACGGCGCCACCAAGTTCATAAAGGGAGACGCCGTCGCCACTCTGCTCATAACCGCGATCAACCTGCTCGGCGGGTTCACCGTGGGACTATTCAGCGGGATGTCGCCGATGGATTCCTGGCAGACGTACGCGCTGCTCACCGTGGGGGGCGGCCTGGTCGCCCAGGTCCCGGCCCTCCTGGTCTCGACGGCGTCGGGCATAATTGTCACGCGCGCCGCTTCCGAGGGGAGCTTGGGGGAGGACCTCCTGGCACAGCTCATAAGGCAGCCGCGAGTGCTCGGGATCGCCGGCGGCGTCCTGTGCGGGCTCGGGTTGGTCCCGGGGCTCCCGAACGTCCCGTTCCTGTGCTTCGGTGCCGGGATGCTGGCGCTCGCCGGGATGATCAGGGCCGGTGTCAGGCGGAAGAAGGAAGCCGAAGCCAGGGAGGCGAAACAAGAAGAGACCGAGGCTCTGAGGCGGCCCGAGAGCGTTCTGCCGCTGATACCGCTCGACCCGCTCGAAATAGAGCTGGGATACGGGTTGATCCCCCTGGCGGATCCGAATCAAGGGGGCGACCTCCTCGACAGGGTGGTCATGGTGAGGCGTCAGATGGCGCTCGACTGGGGGCTGGTGGTGCCACCGATCCGGGTCAGGGATAACCTGGGCCAGCTCGAGGCGAACCAGTACGTGATCAAGCTGCGGGGTTCGGAGGTGGCCCGGGGAGAGCTCATGGTTGACCACTATCTTGCGATGAGCCCGGACGGCAACGAGGAAGTGGAAGGGATTCCCACGAAGGAACCGGCGTTCGGCCTCCCCGCCCTGTGGGTCTCGGGCGCCGATAAGGAGAAGGCCGAGCTCCTGGGGTACACCGTGGTGGACCCGTCTTCCGTGTTGGCTACGCATCTGTCGGAAGTGCTCAAGTCGCGCGCGCACGAGCTGCTCACCCGGCAGACCGTGAAGGATCTGCTGGATACGATCAAGCAGTCGCACGGCGCCCTGGTGGACGAGCTGGTCCCGAACGTGCTGACCCTGGGCGAGATACAGAAGGTGCTGCAGAACCTGTTGAGGGAGGGCGTGCCGGTCCGCGACTTGGTGACCATACTCGAGACCCTGGCCGACTACGGCCGGGTGACGAGGGATGCCGAGGTCCTCACCGAGTACGTCAGGCAGGCCATGTCGAGGACGATTACGAAGCAGTTCCGGCTCAACGTGCCGAAGGCCCGGGTGGTCACGCTCGACCCCTCAGTCGAGCGGAAGATACTTGAGGGAGTGAAGAAATCGGAACGGGGGACCTACATAGCGCTGGAGCCCGACGTCATCGAGGGAATTGCGCGGTCCGTGAATTCTGAGGTCTCGAAGTTGTCCGCCGGCGGCGGGCCGCCCGTCGTGCTGTGTTCGTCCGCGGTTCGACCGTACTTCCGGCGGCTCGTTGACAGGCTCTCGCCGAGGGTCGCAGTGCTGGCCTACGAGGAGATAGACGCGTCGGCGGAACTCGAGTCCGCGGGGATGATCACGATTTGAAGGCGAACCCGGTCAAACCCCACGCCCTGTGGAAGATAATGGTGAGGGACGGCCCCTACGCCGGGGAGTACCCCACCGTCGTGGAGCAGGTGTCGGAAAAGGACGGAACAGTCGTGGTCGGAATGCCCATCAGCAAAGGGGTGGCGATTCCCATCCCGTCGGGGACAA
>JANLGA010000087.1:2546-5914 GCA_024653225.1 Bacillota bacterium
GGTGCGGCAGTTCGGGTCGGCGGTATACGAGTTCGACAGCGAGGTGGTGGGCTGCCGAGGGGATTCCGTCCCGGCCCTTATCGTCAAGATGCCCAGGGAGTTCTTCCGGATACAAAGGCGCCGCCATTTCAGGCTCCGCGTCGCGGCGGAGGCCCGGGTCGAGGTAATCGCGGACGGTGCAGCGGGCCGGAGCCTGGGGACGGTGAAGATCTGCGACCTGAGCGCCGGCGGTGTGGGATTCTTCACCCGGAACCCCGTCGCCGCAGGGACCAGGCTGCGCATCTCGATCCCATCGCTGGGATTGACGACCGCCGGGGAGGTGGTCCGCGTCGTGGACGGGGGCGGCGTCGGAAGCGGATCGGACTACCTCGTGGGAGCGAAGTTCCTCGACCTGACGGAAGAGGAGACGACCCGGATCACGAGGCTGATATTCAAGGAGCAGATGAACCTGAGGCGAAAGGGGCTGGCGTAAGGGGGGGCTCCGCTTGGCGGTTGGCGGGGAGTGGAATGACTTGTGGTCGGCGTACAAGGCCGCGCGTGACGCTTCCACAAGGGAGAAACTGGTCCTGAGGCATGCGCCTCTCGTCAAGTACGTCGCCGGGAGACTGGCCATGGGATTGCCGGCCCACATCGAAGTGGACGACCTCATCAGCTACGGCATACTGGGGCTGCTCGATGCCATCGAGAAGTACGACCCACGCCGCGGGGTCAAGTTCGAAACCTACGCGATAGCGCGAATCCGGGGCGCTATGCTGGACGGCCTGAGGGCATTGGATTGGATCCCCACGTCTGTGAGGCAGAAGGCGAGGGAAATCGAGCGTAATTACCAGGCCCTCGAGAACAAGCTGGGCAGGCCCGCAAGCGACCAGGAAATGGCGGAGGCCATGGGGATAACCGTGGAGGAGTTCCAGAGGCGGCTCGCCGCCCTGGGCGGAGCGTCCTTGGTGTACTTGGAGGACATATGGTTCGGGTCGGAGGACGAAGAAGGGGGTTTCAGGGCCATCGAGATGATCCCCGACCCGGAGGGAGCCGACCCCGCCGGCGCGCTCGAATTCGCCGAGATAAGGGAGGCACTGGCCGAGGCCATAGACAGCCTGCCGGAGAAAGAGAGGCTGGTCGTCGCCCTGTACTACTATGAGGGACTCACAGTCAAGGAGATCAGCAGGGTGATGGGCGTATCGCCGTCGAGGGTGTCGCAGCTTCACACGAAGGCGATCCTCAGGTTGAGGGGGCGGCTCTCCCAGCACAAAACGGACTTGGTTTGAAGGGGGGGGCTACGTGAGCGAGAAGAAGCGCCAAGTCACGGTGCAGGTTTCCCCGGACGCCATGAAGGTGTATGTGATCGTTCCCAGGGACGACGAGAACCCCGTAACGCTCGAGGAAGCCGCCGAAGCAGTGAGGGCCTGCGGCGTGGTTTTCGGCCTGGACATGAACGCGCTCGAGCGGGCCGTGGACAATCCGGCGACGAGGGTGCAGGTCGCGTCGGGCAAACCGCCGGAGAACGGCGAGGACTCCTCGTGCAAGATCGAATTCCAGCAGCCGGTGGGCAGGCCGGCGGAGCTCGCGGACGGGCGCGCGGATTTCTACGACCTCCACCTCGTCACTAACGTCAAGAAAGGGGATCTGCTCGCCACGAGGATCCCGCCCACCCCCGGGCGGGACGGGACAAACGTCCTCGGGGCCGCCGTGCCGGCCCGCCCAGGCAGGCTCGTCGCGCTTCCGAAGGGGAACAACACCGTGATCTCGGACAGCGGGGACGAGCTCTATGCCGCGATAGACGGCCAGGCCCTGGTGGATAGGACCGGCAAGATCGTCGTCTCCCCCGTTTACACCGTGGATGGGGACGTGGATTTCTCGACGGGCAACGTTGATTTCGTGGGCAGTGTCAGGGTGAAGGACTCGATCCGGTCGGGATTCAGCGTGAAGGCGGCGGCGAACGTCGAGATCGGGGGGTCGTGCGAGGGCCTGTTGGTGAGCGCGGGGCAGGACGTCATCGTGAGGGGCGGCATACAGGGCGGACGAAGGCAGGGAAAGGTCACCGCCGGCCGGGATATACTGGGCAAATTCGCCGAGAACGCGGTCATGGAGGCCGGCCGCGATGTGGTCGTAGGCGAGGCGATTCTGCACTCGACGGTGAGGGCGGGTCGCAAAGTGGTAGTCAGGGGCCGGAGGGGGCTCATCTCGGGGGGAACGATCACGGCCGGCGACGAGGTGTCCGCCAGGGTCATCGGCTCCAACCTCGCAACGCCCACCGAGATACAGGTCGGAGTGGATCCCAGCGTCCGGGAGGGACTCGAGCAGGCGACGAGCGAGACCGAGAGGCTGAAGAGCGAGTTGAGGCAGGTCGAGCTCGCCCTGAAAAAGCTGAAGGAAATGGAGCAGCTGGGATTGCCGCCTGACAAGAAGGCCCTGGTGCCGGTGCTGACCAGGCAGCGCAATCTACTCGTTGGGGAAGTCCAGCGCAGGTCGGAGGATGCCCGCGGGTTCCAGGAGCAACTGAAATCTCAAAGAAAGGGCAAGATTAGGGCCGAATTGATCTACCCCGGGGTGAAGGTCACTATAGGCGAAGCCGTGTTGTTCGTCAAGGACGAGATGAGGGACGTGGTCCTGGGCTTGGACGAGGTCGGCGAGATCCGCGTAAAGGGGTGACGCGTCGTGAGCGTCAAGCCTGTAGACCTCCAGGCATCGGTTCCCAAGTCGGCCGAAGTGGGTAAGTATGCCAAGATGAAACAGGACGAAGGGCAAGCGAGGTTGACGGAAGCCGCGAGGGCCTTTCAAGGGGAAATGGACAAGCTTCAGCGGCAGGTTCACACTCCGGCAAAGCCCGCGGCCGTGCGCGTGGAGCGGGACAGGCGGGGCGAGGGTCGGCGGCGGGATAGCGAGGAACCGGAGCAGGACCGGGACAAGGCGGAGGACGGTACCGGCACAGGCGATTCCGGCGGAGCCGGGACCGACCCGAGGAAGGGCGGCATAATAGACATGCTGTTTTGATCGGCGGCGCTGATTGTGGTATACTACTCACGGCCGTGAGGCCGAATCTCGCACGCCACCGGGCGACAGCGGTGCCCTGATGGAAGCGACCAGGGTATCCGGGGCGGAGGCAAACCGCGGAGGTGTTCAGACGGTGTCGGTAATTTCCATGAAGCAACTCCTCGAGGCCGGAGTCCACTTCGGGCACCAAACCCGAAGGTGGAACCCCAAGATGAAACCCTTCATTTTCACCGAGCGCAACGGCATTTACATCATTGACCTCCAGTGTACGGTGAAAATGCTCGAAGAGGCGTACGCCTTCCTTCGCGACGTGTCGTTCCAAGGGGGCAAGGTGCTCTTCGTGGGCACCAAGAAGCAGGCCCAGGAGTCCATCGAGG
>JANLGA010000088.1 GCA_024653225.1 Bacillota bacterium
ACGCCACGACTCGGCAACTCCGGTCGTTCCGGTACCGGACGTTGAAATTGTGAAAGTCCCGTCCCGCCGCACCCATGATTATTACCTTGGCTCCGTCCTTCATGGTCCCACCCTTCCAAGACATCACAGTGTCAGGGCCAGGATCGCCTTCTGGACATGAAGCCTGTTCTCGGCCTCGTCGAAAACCACGGAATGAACCCCGTCCATTACCCCGTCGGTGACTTCCTCCCCGCGGTGTGCCGGGAGGCAGTGTTCGAATATCGCGTCCGGCTTCGCCAACTTCAGGATGTCCTCGTTGATCTGGTACGGTGTGAGCGCCTTCACCCTCTCGTCACGCTCGGCTTCCTGCCCCATGCTCACCCACACGTCGGTGTACACGACATCTGCTCCACGCACGGCCTCCCGCGGGTCGCTTGCCAGCTCGATGACGGCCCCGGTGGCCCGTGCGTCCTCCCTCGCCAGCCGCACGATCTCAGGGTTCGGCTCATACCCGGGGGGTGAGCAGACCACGACGTGCATCCCTGTCTTCGCGCCGGCGAACATCAGCGAATGGGCGACGTTGTTGCCGTCCCCGAGGTACGCCAGCTTCACTCCACGCGCCGTGCCTTTCTTCTCGATGATCGTGAACACATCCGCCGCCGCCTGGCACGGGTGAAGCAGGTCGGTCAACCCGTTTATGACGGGAACCGCGGCGTACTTGGCCAATTCGAGCACGTCGTCGTGTGAGAAAGTCCTTATCATGATGCCGTCAACGTACCGCGATAGTACCCTCGCGGTGTCGGCGACTGTTTCACCGCGGCGCAGCTGCAGGTCCTGGGAGCTCAAGAACAGGGCGTGTCCACCCAGCTCGAACATGGCCACCTCGAATGATATTCTCGTCCTGGTTGAGGGCTTGGTGAATATCATCCCAAGGGTCTTCCCCTTGAGCGGCTGGAACGGCTGCCCCGTCTTGTCCATCATCTTGACGAACCGGGCCGTATCGAAGATCTGTTCGATCTCCTCCACGGTGAAATCATGGAGCGATACGAAATCCCTCCCCTTCAGTGTCACTGCCATCCGTCTCTCCTCCTTCCTGGTTTCAACCCTTCCGGGCAACCTCAATCCAAAACCTCGCCGCGGATCCCCGCGGGGCGGCCGCAGCGAGGGCATGTCCCGTCACGAAGGTGCGACGACCTCAGCGCCAGTCCCGACCTCTCGATCAGGACCGCTCCGCACCACGGACAGTAAGTGTTCTGCCCGACCTCGTCCCGGACGTTCCCGGTATACACGAAGTGGAGCTCCTCGGACGCTATCTCCCTGGAGCGCCTCAACACCTCCTCCGGCGTGGGTGCGAGGGTCATCCGATAGTTGGGAAAGTACCTCGAGAGGTGGAGCGGGATGTCCCTGCTGACGGACGCCAGCCAGCGCGACAAAGCCCTCATCTCCTCCTCCGAATCGTTGAGCCCGGGAACCAGCAGGGTCGTGACCTCGACGTGGCAGCCGGACTCGTACACGAGCTCCACCGTCCTCAGCACGGGGCCGAGGAGGCCCGAACAAACGCCGCGGTAGTACTCGTTCGAGAACGCCTTAACATCTATGTTCATCGCATCAATCATCGGCAACATCTCGCGGAGAGGCTCCTCGTTGATCGATCCGTTGGTGACGAACACGTTCTTGAGACCGGCTTCCCGAGCCATAGCGGCGGTGTCGAGCACATACTCGTACCAGACTATCGGCTCCGAGTACGTGTACGCGATCCCTATCACCCGCCTATCTAGGTCTCTTTCCCCGGCTGTGATCGTCACGAGGTTCTCGGGCGACATCTCCCGCGTGGGCGCGTCCTCGTGTGCTATCTGCCAGTTCTGGCAGAAACGGCAGCCCAGGTTGCAGCCCACCGTTCCGACCGAGACCACGTACGACCCCGGGTAGAAATGGTACAGCGGTTTCTTCTCGATGGGGTCAACGGCAAATGAGCTGCACCTCGCGTACCCCGTCGTGCGGAGCGTCCCGCCGATGTTTCTTCTGACTCGGCAATAGCCCGCACGTCCTTCTTCGATCGCGCACTTCTTCGGGCAGAGCAGGCAGCGGACCTTGCCGGTACCGTCAATCCGTTCGTAGAACCGCGCCTCCCTGAACGAGGGCACCGCGGGCACCTCCATTATATGCATTCTTGCATAGGGGCCGATTTCCTCCTTTGCCGGCATGACAGCAAGAAGCCCCCGGTTCCGGGGGCCGATCCCAGGTTCCAGGCTGAGCCCCGACAGGTCCGTCCGCTCAGTAACGATGTCGTTCCACTGTGAACCGGAACAGCCTCACGCCGGCTTCTCCCGGGGAGATCCCGGCTTTTTGCCTCGCGATCGCGAGCTGCTTCTCGACCGTGTCCACCCCTTCGAGGTCGGGAAGCAGGAGGCCGCGCCTGTGTCCCTTCTGGATAATGACCCCGTACCTCCGCGGGTCGAGCTCCTCGGCGCCCGCGACCTCTTCCGGCACGCCCAGTACATCCACCGAATACTCGAGGTCGTCCAGTTCATCCTCCGTGACGGGTGGAAAACGCGGGTCCTCCGTCCCGGCGCTTATCGCGTTCTGAATTATCTCGGAGGCCAGGTCCTCGCGGCACGGTTCGATCGTGCCGATGCAGCCCCTCAGCCGCCCGAATTTCTTGAGGGACACGAAGGCCCCCGCCCTCCTCCTCATATCTGGCGGTAAGTCCGCCGGCTTCTCGGCCCTGCGTCCGTACCGAACAAATGATTCGAGGCTCATTTTCGCCAGGCTGACGTACGGGTCCCGGGACGGCATGCGCCTTCCATCGCCGGCCCGGTCGGACCTGGCAGCCCCGGTCACCTTGAAGGTGGCGACGGCGTATCCGACTCCGAACGGACCCTCGTACGAGATCAGTTCGGATTCGTACTCCAAGCCGTCGAGTGCACCGAACATCATTAAGAGCGGTCTCAGGCCGCACTCGCCTGCATCCTCTGCCAGGCGTTCGTCCATTGATTCTATGGGCCGGGGGTCCCCCTCTCGCAACGCGTCGCATATGGCCCGGTCGAATTCCTTGCCCCTCGGGGAGTATCCGGCCGGCGCACCCCTCACGAGCCTGTGCGACAGGTCTCCGCTCGCTATGACGGCGCACCGCCTCGAAAGGCCGGCGCAAGCCACCTGGATCCCTTTCCCGAATTCATACAGGCGTCGGCGGCTCAGCATGCCCATCGTGACGGAGACCAAGCGGCACCTAATGCCGGCCCTGGAGAGGTAGTAAAGCGGCACGAGCGACCCGTGGTCCAGTCCTACCTCCCTCTCGAGTGGCACGCAACGGATTCCCCGGCGGGCGGCTTCCTCGATTATCCGCCTCGACAATTGCTCGTCGTTTTCCGTCTTCACCACGACGCCGGGCGCGCCGAACTGTGAGAAGTCGCCCGCCAGCGGCTGCGCCATGGCCACCAGGAGCGAGTCCCGCAGTACCGGCCCGTGGGGCGTTATCACGACGATGGTCTCCGGGCGAGCCTCCGCGATCCGAGACGCGAGCTTCTCCATTCCCCGCACCGTGTCGGCCGCGTGTTCGGCCTCGCGCCCGCCCACCTCGGGGACGATGATGGGGGGATGCGGGGACAATGCCGCAAAAACGATCCCTCCGTCCACGAGTCACCACTCCCACCGACTTCGTCGTCACAGCTCGTCCCATTCTCCCCGATGCCGCCAAATCCTCCGGCCGCCCCCGCCGATATTCTGCCCAAACGCGGACCCCGCCCTTCGTCGCGAGCCGGACGGCGGCGCCGGCCGCTCGCGGGGCTTACGCCGAGAGGCCCCTGACCATGAACTTCGCCAGACCCATAAAGATGGCCCACGCCAGCCTGGACCTGTATTGCGGCTGCGTGAGCAGTCGCTCCTCTTCGGGGTTGGAAAGGAATCCGGCTTCGACGGTGACTGCCGGGATTGACATCTGCCTCAGCACGTACTGCTGCGAATCCCCGAGTGCCTCCCTCCAGGTGACGCCCGTGACGCGTTTCAGCTCTTCCTGGATGGTCTCGGCAAGCCTGCGGGAGTCCGGATGGCCTCTCGACACGTAGAACGTCTGCGCTCCGCGCTGGGCCTCCGACGGGAACTTGTTGCAGTGTATGCTTATGAAGACGTGAGACCCTGACGACCTGGCCTTTTGCACCCTGAGCTCGAGGTCGTCAATCCTTCTGCCCGCCGGTGGACCAATGAGATCTGCGGGGTCCTCGTCCCCCTCCCGAGTGAGGACCGGGATCGAGCCGGCCGACCGCAGGTACTGCGCCAAGAGCCTGGATATCTCGAGGTTGATGTCCTTCTCCAGGACACCCGACGGACCCACGGCGCCCGGGTCAATCCCGCCGTGTCCCGCGTCTATGCAGATCACGCGTCCGGCCAACCCGCGCGTGACCGGCAGTGTGCCGCCGGCCAGGGCGCGCGAGATCGCCGGGAGCACCAGCAACGCGACGGCGAGACTGCACGCCCAAGTGGCGGCCCGCCGAACGATCACCGAGACGCGGACTATGACCAGCACCGGACCCAGCCCCTCGAGACACAGCTATGGGGTGGGCCACCCGGGTATGAAGCGCGTCAGCATCGCTAAAAAGAAGAGCCCGGGTCGAAGACCCGGTACTCGTTCGTTGCCGCCGAATCCCCTCGCGCTACCTCTTCGAGAACTGCGGCGCCTTGCGCGCCTTCTTCAACCCGTACTTCCGCCTTTCCTTCATCCTCGGGTCCCTGGTGATCAGCCCCGCCTTCTTGAGGGGAATCCTAAGCGATGCGTCCGCCCTTGAGAGGGCCCTAGCGATCCCGTGCCTGACGGCCCCCGCCTGCCCCGATATCCCGCCGCCGTGAACGTGCGCGATCACATCGTATGCTCCGCAACCCTCAGTCACCCTGAGGGGTTGAGCGACGACTGTCTGAAGCGTTTTCAGAGGGAAGTACGTCTCCATCGGCTTGCCGTTCACTACTATCCTGCCTGAGCCGGGCGTCACCCACACCCTTGCTACGGATTCCTTCCGGCGACCCGTGGCGTAGACCTGGATTCGAGCGGACATTCGGGTCCTCCTTTCAGCACGGCCGACTAGAAGACCGTGATAGTCTCGGGCTTCTGGGCCTCGTGAGGGTGATTCGGACCGGCATACACCTTCAACTTCCTCGCCATCTTCCTGCCGAGGGTGTTGTGCGGCAGCATCCCCTTCACGGCCAGCTCGACGAGCTTCTCCGGTCTCTTACTCCTCAGCTCGCCCAGCGGCGTCACCTTCAGCCCGCCGGGGTACATGCTGTGCCTGTACCAGAACTCCCTTTCGGCCTTTTTTCCGGTCAGAAGCACCTTCGACGCGTTTATCACGATCACGAAGTCGCCCGTGTCAACGTGCGGTGTGAAAAACGGCTTCGTCTTGCCCCGGAGTATCTTCGCCACCTGGCTGGCCAAGCGCCCGAGCGGCTTCCCGGATGCATCAACAACGTACCACTTCCTCGGCACTTCGCCCGGCTTGGCCATGTATGTCGTATTCACTGCTTATCCCCCTCGGATGCCCCGGCGGGGCCGAAAAGCCACACTGATCATTCTATATAACGCCTCCCGGCCTGTCAAGGAAAGGAACGACGTCGCCCGGCCCAAGGTCCCTACTGCGGGTACCGTACCGCCTCGAGGCAAAGGCCGTTCGCCGGCAGGGTGGGTCCCGCAACGTCCCTGCGGGGACTCTCGAGTGAACGCGTCACCGCCTCCCTGTCGAGCCTCCCGAGGCCGACTTCCAGCAGGGTGCCGGCCATTATCCTCGCCATGTTGTACAGGAAACCGTCCGCTTCGACCGTGAATACGACGGTTCCCGGGCCGCTCGCCATGACGCTCGACGCGAATACGGTCCGCCTGGTTGTCCGCGCGGAACTGCCGGTCGAGCGGAACG
>JANLGA010000089.1 GCA_024653225.1 Bacillota bacterium
ATCAGGAGGTTTTTCCTTCAATCAAACACGCCTACACATCACCACAGGACTGCTTTGACCGTTGCCAGCCGTTCCTCGACGCCCGCAGGCCGCCCGCACGCGTTTCCCACGGCAACACGAAGTGCCTGCGGATCGGAAAGACCGGGCAGTCCCCCAAGCGAGCCTCGACCTCGACCGCTAACCGGGAATCAACCGACGCGCACAACAACGGCAGACCGGACCGGTCGCACGCCTCGCGGATCGCTTCGTGCCCCCTGAGGACCATCTCGGCCGTGGTCGCCGCGCCCATGTTGGGATTGCTCACGAGGCCTGCCACCGACATGCGGCATGCCTTCTCGACCAACTCCACGGATTCGAGGATGCCCCGGGCGTGTCGCGTGAACGGCCTGTACGTGTTCACCACCATGATGAGGGCGTATTCGTTTGAGCCCACGTACTCCCTGAGTGAACCGAGAACGGTTGTCCCCGCCTCATCTCCCCCCACATCCACGACCGTTACGTCCGCGGGCGCCCCGAGGGCCCCGATCACTTCGGCCGGAATGCTGGTCAAATCGGAGAATGCGAATTGCCCTCCCGCCGAAATGAGCCGGATGCCGGCGGACTGGAGGCGCTCGCGTTCGTGCCTCGAGCAGAAATAGGGAGTCACCACGTCCAAGTCAACCAGGGTGACGGCGCGGCCCACGGCTGAAAGCCTTTCCGCCTGGTTCAGGGCGACTTCGGTCTTCCCGCTCCCGTACATGCCCGCGAATACCTGGATCTTTGCAGCGGCGGGGACTGAGTCAACCAACCGTTTCACTCCATTTCCGGCTCAAGAAGCACGCCAGCGCGATGGACCTCAGCTTCGCACCGGCGTCGTCGGCCCTCGAAGTCAAGACTATGGGCCGCGAAGCGCCTGCGACGACGGACCCGACTTCCGCCCCGGCCAAATAAGTCAGGCACTTGTAAAGGGCATTGCCGGTCTCGATGTTGGGACAGAGCAGTATGTCGGCGTCTCCCGCTACTTCACTGGTGATCCGCTTGTGAAGAGCGGCTTCCCGGCTGATGGCGTTGTCGAACGCCAGGGGTCCGTCAACTACGGCACCGGGTATCTGGCCGCGACCCGCGGCCTTTGCGAGCAGGGCGGCGTCTAGGGTCGAGGGCATGGCTGGGTTGACGACTTCTATCGCCGAGAGGGCCGCCACCTTTGGGGTTCCTATCCCGAGCGCCCTCGCGACCGACACCGCGTTCAGCGCTATCTCCCTCTTCTCCTCGAACCCGGGCGCGATGCATATGCCGGCGTCCGTCAGGATGAACATCTTGTGGTACCGGGCGCAAGAGAACACCGCCACGTGGCTCAGGATCCGGCCTTTTCTCATGTTCGAATTCAGGACGGCCCGCAACAGGTCCGCTGTCGGCACCAGCCCCTTCATCAGCAGGTCGGCTTCACCACGGACGATCATCTCGACCGCGGCGTTGCAGCACCGAGTGACGTCGGGCTCGTCAACTATGTCGAGGGGCCTGAACGAGACCTCGAGTTTCTCCAGCAAGCGAGCAATCTTGGTCTTGTCCCCGACGAGTATGGAGGCCGTGAAGTCCGCCGCCGCGTCCAGGGATTGCAGCACGTCCTCGTCCTGCGCGACCGCGACGGCTATCCTCTGCCTGGGACCTCCGCGTGCGGCCTCCACGATTCCTTTCCAGTCGTTCATATCCTCAATGGCGCCTCCTCACCGCGTAGAACGCGTAGTGTCCCGAGCGCGAGGCACTCCATTTCATCCTCGCCGGGGTACACGAACACCCGCCCCAGCCGGGAGATCCGCGCGCGTATCCGCTCGACCAGCCTCTCCGAGTTGGCGAGGTTCCCCGTGATCACAATGCCGTCCACCGCGCAGTACAGGACGGCCGCCATGGCCGCGATCTCCTTGCTGACCTGGTAGGCCATGGCATCGTACACGAGCGCGGCGTGCTCGTCGCCCCCCGCTATCGCCTGTTCTACCTTGCGGGCGTCGTTCGTCCCCAGGTAGGCGACGAGTCCCCCCTTGCCCGTGATCAGCTGCAGTACCTCGTCCATCGTGTACCTGCCCGAGAAGCACAGGCGCACGAGGTCGCCGGCCGGGAGCCCTCCCGACCTCTCCGGCGAGAACGGCCCGTCTCCGTCGAGCGCGTTGTTCGAATCAACTACGCGGCCCCTGAGATGAGCGGATACCGATATCCCGCCGCCGAGATGGGCCACGACGAAGTTGCACTCCTCGTACTTGCGGCCGACGGCCGCCGCGGCGCGCCTGGCCGCGGCCTTTTGATTCAGGGCGTGAAACTTGCTCTTCCTTTCCAGCTGGGGAATGCCGGAGAATCTCGCTATCGCCTCAAATTCGTCCGCGGACGGCGGGTCAACCACGAAACACGGTATGCCGAGCGGCTTCGCGATCTCGTGGGCGATGACCGCGCACAGGTTGGCGGCGTGCCTGCCGTACTTCTGCGAGCGCAGCTCCTCCAGCATCTCCTCGCCCACCTCGTACACCCCGCACGGAAGCGGCCTCAGCAATCCGCCCCGAGCGGCGACCGCCCTCAACTCCCTGCTGTCAATTCCGTGCTTCCTCAGCGTCTCGAGCACCACCCCGCGCCTCATCGCGTACTGGGCTTCGATGGGGCCGAGCTCGTCGCTCGAGTGCGACACCTCCTCCCTGAACACACACCGCTCCCCCTCGTAAACCGCCACCTTGGTGGAGGTCGATCCGGTATTCAGGACCAACAGCAACATCACTGCGCCACCCCTCGCGGAGGAATGCACTGTGTGCAACCGGGGTTTCACTCCGTAAATGACATTCGACGGGACGTGGCGCAAATCCTTTCGAGAATGCCGCGGGGATCGCTCGGCGCGCTCCTTCGAGAGACGCGCTGAAAGTGCGGGATTAAACAGTCGAGACATCCCGCTGTCGGGATTCCTCGGGATGTCTCGTGTAGGAGCATAGGGACCGACCGGCGCAGTGTCAGCCTTGCGTTCGACTGGCTGAAATCCTGTAGTGGGCGACCGCCGACGCGTATACATCTTCCCCGCGGGTGTCTATCCCGACGATGACCGGGAAATCCTCGACCTCGAGCCTGAAGATCGCCTCGGGCCCCAGTTCGGGGAATGCCACCACCTGCGCACTGAGGACTCGCTTGGCGAGAAGGGCCCCCGCGCCACCCACCGCGATGAAGTAGACGGCGCGCCACCGCCTGATCGCCTCTACGACCGTCGGCTTACGGACCCCTTTGCCGATCATGCCTTTCAGCCCCGCCTCGAGGAGCCTGGGAGTGTACGTATCCATGCGGCCGCTGGTCGTAGGCCCGCAGGACCCGATGGGCTGACCCGGCTTCGCGGGGCACGGCCCCACGTAGTAAATGACCCGGTCGCGCAGATCCACCGGCAACGCCCGGCCGGCCTCCATGAGCTCCACCAGCCGCCTGTGGGCGGCGTCCCTCGCCGTATACACCTCGCCCGAGAGCAGCACGCGGTCGCCCGCCCTTAACTCTTCCAGGACGCCCCCGGATAGAGGCGTCGTCACCTGCTTCACCCTATCCATGTCAAAGCACCGCCTCCGCGTGTCGCGCGGCCCAGCACTGCAAGTTCACTGCCACCGGCATTGCCGCTATGTGAGTCGGCCAGGTCTCTATGTGCACGGCGAGTGCCGTGACGCGCCCGCCCAATCCCTGGGGGCCGATGCCGAGCGAGTTGATGTCCGACAGTATCGCCCGCTCGAGGTCCGCCACGGCGGGGTCGGGGTTCGGGGCACCGACGGTCCTGAGCAGCGCCTTCTTTGCCAGCAAGGTCGCCCGTTCCATCATTCCTCCCACGCCGACGCCCACGATTATCGGCGGACATGGGTTGGGTCCCGCCCTCTCGACCGTCTCCACTACGAATTTCCGGATCCCGTCCGGGCCGTCGGCGGGAACCAGCATCTTCAGGGCCCCCATGTTCTCACTCCCGGCTCCCTTCGGGAGCACCACGATCCTGAGGTCGTCTCCCGGCACCACCTCCACGTATACGGAAGCGGGCGTGTTGTCGCCGGTGTTCCCGCGGGCGAATATGGGGTCCCTGACGACCGATTTCCTGAGGTAGCCCTCGGCGTAACCCCTGCGCACCCCCTCGTCAACCGCACCCTGCAAGTCGCCCCCCACGAGCCGCACGCCCTGCCCAAGGACGACAAACACTACGGCGAGACCGGTATCCTGGCACAGCGGCATATTCTCACGAGAGGCGACGGCGGCGTTCTCCAGCACCTGCCCGAGAAGCTCCCGGCCGAGGGGAGACTCCTCCCTCCTTCTCGCGTCCTCGAGGGCGGCCAGCACATCCGGGGGAAGTTCGCAGCAGGCTCGTATGCATAGGTCCCGGACGGTCTCCTGGATCCTCCCGACGTGAATCTCTCTCACGGGGCGCCTCCCCTCTCAAGAATCAATCCGCCGGCGATGCGGATGAACTGCGTTCGTTGCTCCGGCGTAGCGGCACCTCACTGCCGGCGGAACTCGGGGAGACTTCGGCGGGCCCGCCCTATTTCCTCTCCCGCGGTCCGATCCACCAGCCCACCCACGCCCCCAGTCTCAAGCCTTGCACCAGCATCTCCGGTTGCACCGCCAGATGGGCATGCGGCGTTATCTCCGGCCTCAGGTACACAAGGCCCTCGACGTTCCCCGGGGTGGGGCCGGCTCCGGCCCAATAACCCTACAATTACCTTCCCCGCAAGAGCAACAAGACATCACCTGTCGTAGTAGAGGTAGAACTCGTACGGGTGCGGCCTGACGGAAACCGCGAACACCTCGTTCTTCAGCTTGAGCCCCACCCATACCCCGACGAAGTCGGGATCGAACACCCCTCCCTCCCGGAGGAAATCGTTGTCCACCCGGAGCGCCTCCAGCGCGTCCTCCAGCGAGGACGGTATCGCCTTCATCCTCGACAGCTCCTCGTCGCTCAGACGGTACGCGTCAACATCGTAGGGCCCGAAACCCTCTTCCTCGGGGGAAAGCCCTTTCTTCACCCCGTCCACCCCGGCCATGACTACACCCGCGAGGCACAGGTACGGGTTGCAGGAGGGGTCGGGCACCCTGTATTCGATCCTGGCGTCTTCCTCGCCGCGGGCGTAGCCCGGGATCCTGACCGCGGCGCTCCTGTTCCCCAGGGAGAAAAACAGGCTCAGCGGCGCGGCCATTCCCCTCCCAAAGCGCCTGTAGGAGTTCGTCGTCGGATTGGTGATCGCCATGAGGGCCGGGGTATGCTTTAGGAGCCCCGCTATGAATTGGCGCGCCGTCGAGTTGAGGCAGCCGTACCCGCCCGGGCCGTAAAAGAGGGACTTCGATCCTTTCAGGGGATACACGTGAAGGTGCATTCCGCTCCCCGCCTCGTCGAAGAGGGGTTTCGGCATGAACGTCGCCGTCTTGCCGTGCGAGACGGCGATGTTCCTGATCATGTACTTGGCGACCTGGATGTGATCGGCCGACTTCAAGAGGGAGTCGAACGAGAGCTCGATCTCGGCCTGCCCCGGCCCTCCCGCCTCGTGGTGGTGGTAGCGCACCTTGATGCCGGCGGCTTCGAGAGCGTTGACGATTTCCTGCCTGAGACGGAAAAACCTGTCCCTCGGGGGGGTCCCGTAGTGGCCGTCTCGCGGGGGGATCTTGAAAGCGAGATTCGGCCGTTCGTCGGCCCCGGTGTTCCATATTGCCTCCCGTGAATCCACTTCATAGAAGCTCCTGTTCGACGTCGTCTGGTACCTGACGTCGTCGAACACGTAGACCTCCAGCTCCGGGTTGAACCTTATCTCACTCGCGCCCAGCACCTCTCG
>JANLGA010000008.1:0-5158 GCA_024653225.1 Bacillota bacterium
TAGAAGACGTCTGCAGCAGACTCCTCCGGGGCCACCGGAGGGGGAAGACACACAGCATCATCATCGTGGCCGAGGGGGCCGCGAGCGGCTTCGACATCGCGCAGAAGATCCGCGACAGGACCGGGTTCGAGACCCGGGTCACGGTGCTCGGACACGTCCAGCGAGGGGGTACGCCGTCCGCGCTGGACAGGACGCTGGCCAGCCGGATGGGGGCGAAGGCGGTTGACGCCCTGGCCGCCGGAAAGACCGCCGTGATGGTAGGCGTGGCCGGGCAGCGACTGGAACTGCCCGGGCTCGACGAGGTGCTCTCCCAGAGAAAAGAGCTGGACATGGAGGTATTCAATTTGGCAGCAGTGCTCGCGATCTAGGAGGGGGTGTCAGTGCGGAAGACAAGGATCGTCTGCACCCTGGGCCCCGCAAGCGAGGCGCAGGAGGTGATGATCAAGCTCATCGAGGCGGGCATGGACGTGGCCCGCATTAATTTGTCGCACGGTTCGCACGAGGAGCATGCCCGGAGACTAGCCGAGTTGAGGCGCGCCTGCGAGAGGGTCGGGCGACCGGTCGCCGTCATGCTGGACACGAAGGGACCGGAGATCAGGCTCGGGGCGTTCAAGGGCGGCTTCGCGCAGCTTCGCGAGGGCGAGATATTCACGCTGACGACCCGCGACGTGCCGGGGGACTCCTCCATCGCGAACGTGGGCCACGCGGGCTTCCCCGGGGACGTGCGCCGAGGAATGATCGTGCTGCTCGACGACGGTAACATCGCGCTGACCGTGCTGGACGTGGGCGAGACGGACGTCCGCTGCAGGGTCCTGAACGACGGGACGATCAGGGACGGGAAGAAGGTCAATCTCCCCGACGCGGAGGTGTCCCTGCCGGCGCTCTCGGACAGCGACATCGAGGACCTCCGTTTCGGAGTTGCCCAGGGAGTGGATTTCGTCGCGGCCTCCTTCATTCGGAAGGAATCCGATGTGCTCGCGATCAGGCGCGTCATAGAGGAGGCCGGCGGAGACCAGCACATCATCTCGAAGATAGAGAGCAAAGAAGGGGTCCGCAACCTGGACGAGATCCTCAAGGTGTCGGACGGCCTGATGGTGGCGCGCGGCGACCTCGGCGTCGAGATCCCGGCCGAAGATGTCCCCCTCGTTCAGAAGGCGATGATAGAGCGATGCAACAGGCTCGGGAAACCCGTCATAACCGCCACCCAGATGCTCGAGTCCATGGTGAGCAGGCCGCGGCCGACGAGGGCGGAAGCGAGCGACGTCGCCAACGCGATATTCGACGGCACCGACGCCGTGATGCTGTCGGCTGAGACGGCGACCGGAAAGTACCCCGTGGAGTCCGTCGCCATGATGGCCAGGATCGCGGAGAGGGCCGAGTCCTCGCTCAGGTACGAGGAGATACTTGCCAAGAAGAGGACCGTGGCGGCGAGGACGGTGACCGACGCCATCTCGAGCGCCACGTGCGGGATGGCGAATGACCTCGGCGCGGCCGCCATAATAACCGCGACCGAGTCGGGCCACACCGCCCGGATGGTGGCGAAGTACAGGCCCAGGGCTCCCGTGCTGGGGGTGACACCCCACGAGAGCACGATGCGCAAGCTCCTTTTGGTCTGGGGGGTCGTACCCACCCTCGTGGCCCCGTCCCGGGGTACGGACGAAATGATAGAACAGGCCGTCGGCGCGGGACTCGCCAAGGGACTCATCAAGCAAGGGGATCTCGTTGTCATAACGGCGGGGGTGCCCATGGGGATACCGGGGACGACGAATCTCATCAAGGTACAAACAGTCGGGGATGTGCTGGTCCGGGGGACCGGGATCGGTTCGCGGCCGGCGACGGGAAGGGCGTGCGTGGCCAAGACGGCGAAGGACGCGGCCGCGAAGTTTCGCGGAGGAGACATCCTCGTGGTCCAGGGAACCGACAGTGACTTCATCACCTTCATACGCGACTCCGCCGGCGTAATCTGCGAGGAAGGGGGATTGACCTGCCACGCCGCGATAGCCGCGCTCCAGTACAGGATACCGGCGGTCGTGGGGGCCGAGGGAGCCACGAGCATCTTGAAGGATGGGCAGGTCGTGACGATAGACGCTGCCCGCGGCCTGGTATACCGGGGTCCGGCATCCGTGTGAGGGGGCTCCGCCCGCCGCCGGACGGAGCCCCGGTTCGAGGTGAGACGTCGTCGAGCGGGTTACCACCACCCGCAGACGGAGCCGAACACGAGCAGGATGAGAATAAGGAAGAGAATGAACGGCCAGCTACCCCCGAACCTCCGACCCCACTCCTTGGTCTCGGGCATGACTCAAACCTCCTTTAAGCAGTGTCGTAGTGTATACTATGACGAGTCACCCCGATCGGCTACATAATGCTGCACCGCGCGGTGACCCACTGGTTGGATTACCACACCGGCGCGTTTGTCCCCGTCTTACTTTGATGTTCCCGGCAGGAATATGGTGGTTCCCATAGAATGTGTGGGTCGTAGAGGCCGTCCAAGCGACGGCCAGACGGATCGGACAAGTGGTACGGACCAGCTATAATCAGTTAACCCGAGCTCAAGGAGGCGCTTAGGTCGGGAGGTGGTGAAGGGCACCGGATCCCGGATCGGAACCGGACGAGTTCTCCACGGATTCGGAAGACAAGGAGGGCGATGGCTCATGCAAAAGCGCGCTACCGTCTTTCTGGGGTGCCTGTTGGTCCTCAGCCTGCTTGCTACTGGTTGCGCCCCCGGAGGCAAGGAGACCGAGAAACCCGCCCCCACGCCGGCGACCCCGACCCCGCAGGCCCCTCCCCAACAGGAGAAAGTGCTGGTTATCGCACAATCACGGGAGGGGGACAACCTCGACCATATCAAGACATCATGGACGACGGGGATTCACTTTCTCGTTTTCGACACAGTGGTCACGACGGACTGGGACTTGAAATACAAGCCGGGCATCGCCGAGTCATGGGAAGTGTCGAAAGACGGGCGGGTATGGACATTCAAGATACGCAAGGGCATGACGTTCCACGACGGGACACCCGTCAACGCGGCCGCCGTCAAGTGGTTCTTTGATGCCGTGCTCAACCCTTCATACAATTCACCCTCCGCAGTTGACTACGAGTACATGAGGAACAGTCGCGTGGTAGATGAATACACCCTCGAAGTGACACTGTCCGACTCGTTCCCGAACTTCCTCTCGCCGCTCGCATCCAGCTACGCCGGGATTATCAGCAGGGAGAGTTACCAGAAGTACGGGCCGGAGGGAACCAAGGAATACGGGACTGCCAAAGTGGTCGGAAGTGGTCCGTTCAAGTTCGTCGAATGGATTCCCAACGACCGCATGGTTCTCGCAAAGAATCCCGACTACAACTGGGGGCCCGACTGGGTGTCCAACCGCGGACCGGTGAAGATCGACAAGGTAGTGTGGCGAACGATACCGGACTCGTCCACACAGGTGGCGGAGCTGGAGTCCGGCAACGTGCACGTACTTCTCGAGGTTCCGATAGAAAGCGTCGAACGTCTCAGCAACAACCCGAAGGTACAGGTGTTCAAGGGGCCCCACTTCGGCCTGGGATACCTTGCATTCGCCACTGACAAGAAACCGTTCACCGACGTGAGGGTCCGAAAGGCGCTGAACCTCGCGCTGAACCGCGAAGAAATCGTGCACGGGGTATTCAGGGACCTTGCCCTTCCGGCATACGGTTACCTGCCCCCATTGATGCCCGAATACGTGGAGGACAAGGCGGCCCACACGTATGACATCGAGCAAGCGAAGAAGCTCCTCGCCGAGGCCGGCTATCCCACCGGTTTCAAGGCCACCCTGGCGACTCAGAACAAGGCGGAACACGTCAGGCTTGCCGAGGTCATCAAGGCGCAGCTCGACAAGGTGGGCGTGAAGACCGAGATCCAGGTTTTTGACTCCGCCGGCTACGCCTCCTTCCTGAAGGAGGGCAAGCAGGAGCTGTTCGTGAGAGAGTACAGCTACGCCGACGCCAACATCCTTCAGTGGTTCCTCGAGAGCGGTCAATTCCCGTACCCGAACCATTCGCGCTGGAAGGACCAGGCAACCGACAGGCTCATAAAGGAAGCGGAGACTGCGGCTTCGCTGGAGGGACGGACGCAGAAGTACAAGGAATTGCAGCGGTACCTCATAGACCAAGCCGTCTGGGCGCCGGTTTGGGTTCCCATGAAGATCCAGGCAGTGCGCGCGGATAAGGTGAAGGGTTGGAGAATGTACCCCCAGACCATATACAAGGTCGTACTCAACGACGTGGACCTTGTGCCGTGACCGAGCGCGGCCCGCGCCCGAGTCAACAGCCCGGGCGCGGGCCGGCATCTTGTTGGAAGGTGATGGTGAGGATCGTGAGGCAGTTCGCCGCCCGGAAGGCCCTGCTCCTAGTCCCTGAGTTGATCGGGGTCACGCTCGCAGTATTCCTGCTGATACACGTTGCGCCCGGGGACCCGGTGTCCCTGATCGTCGGGGAGCACGCTCCCCCCGAGGTCTATGAGAAGATACGGGCGGAGTACGGGCTGGACAAGCCGCTCATCGTCCAATACTGGGTGTTTCTCAAGCATGTCTGTCGCTTGGACCTCGGGCGGTCCATACTCATGAACAGGCCGGTGGCGGCGGTGATCGCGGGAGCGCTGCCCGTCACCCTCCAGCTCACGTTCGCGGGCTTGATCATATCCTACCTCATCGGGATCCCGGTCGGAATCCTGTCGGCGGTCAAGAGGGGCTCTGTGGCCGACCAGGTTTCCATGGCCGGTGCCGTGGCGTTTGCCTGTATGCCGTCATTCTGGCTCGGGACCTTGCTGATGCTGGGGTTGGGCGTGAGGTTCGCGTTCTTACCGGTCTCCGGATATGGTACGGCGCGCCACATGATCCTGCCCTGTCTCAGTCTGGGCCTGGGGGGCGCGGCCCTGACCGCGAGGATGATGAGATCATCAATGCTCGAAGTCATAGGAATGGAATTCGTTCAAACAGCCAGGGCGAAGGGCTTGCCGGGCTCGGCGGTGATATACAAGCACGCCCTCAGAAACGCGCTCATTCCCATGGTGACACTGCTCGGCCTCCGCCTTGGGTGGCTGGTCGGCGGGGCGGTCAGTCTCGAGACCGTCTTCAGCTTGCCTGGGATGGGGCGGTTCCTGGTGAACTCGATTCTCAACCGCGACTACCCGATG
>JANLGA010000008.1:5168-16122 GCA_024653225.1 Bacillota bacterium
GTGCAGGGCATAATGCTGGTCCTGGCCGTGTGCGTGGTGGCGGGAAATTTCCTGGCGGACGTACTCTACACCCTCGTGGACCCGCGGGTTGAGCTCAGATAAGAGGACTGATGATGTTGGAAACGGCGTACGTCGAACAAGAATTCGACTCCTGTGACCCGGCGACGCCCGGTGATTCCGCAGCCTCAGACTTGCTGAGGGCCCTGAGGTCGCGCAAGGCCGGAATGATCGGGCTCTCAATAGTTGCCGTCTTCCTCGTTGTCGCGGCCCTGGCCCCCTTCCTGATGCCGAATTCGTTCGATGAACCCAACCTGACAAAGACGCTCCAGGGGCCTTCGGCGCAGTACCCATTGGGCACGGACGAAATCGGCCGGTGCGTGTTGAGCCGCCTCATATACGGCAGCAGGATCTCACTGTCCGTCGGGCTCGTTGCCGTGGGAACCGGCCTTGCGATCGGGATGGTGGTCGGGGTGGCGAGCGGACTGTTCGGCGGATGGGTGGACCAGGCCTGCATGACGCTCGTGGACATTGTGTGGTCCTTTCCCACGATCCTGCTGGCGATCGGGTTGGTCTCCGTAATGAAGCCGGGTCTCGCGGGGGCGATGATCGCCCTGGGGCTCGTCACCTGGCCGAGCTATGCCCGGGTCGTGAGGGGCCAGGTCATGGCGGTAAGGGGACTGCCGTTTGTGCTTTCGGCCAGGGCGAGCGGCTGCGGGACCCTCAGGCTGTTGTCCAGGCACATTATCCCGAACATCATGTCCCCGGTGCTTGTGATGGCCTCCCTGGAAATGGGAAACGCCATCATCGTGGAGTCAACATTGTCCTATCTCGGACTCGGCGTCCAGCCCCCCTATCCGAGCTGGGGTACGATGCTCAGCACGGCCAAGAATTTCACTTATGACTATCCAATGCTCATGGTCTACCCGGGGGCCGCGATCGTGGTCGTGGTGCTCGGATTCAACCTGTTCGGAGACGCCGTGCGGGACGCCCTGGATCCGAGGCTGCGGTAGCGGACGGCGCCTTTGGCGGTGGAGGGATTGACGGTTGTACGGTAGGACTGACGTAGCCATCGAAAATGTCACGATAATTGACGGAAGCGGCAACCTCCCCCGCGTCGGGAGTATCGGCGTCACCGGCGACACGGTCTCCTCGGTAGGATCGTCCCCACGTTTCCATGGGGAGGCACGGCTACGCGTGGACGGGAGCGGCCTTTTTTCGGCTCCCGGATTCATTGACCTTCACTCCCACTCCGATTTCTCGCTCCGCGAGAATCCCCTCGGTCACAGCAAGGTCCTGCAGGGCGTGACGACCGAGGTGGTAGGCAATTGCGGCCTCACGGCCGCGCCCGTCAGGAGCGGCACATTTTCCCACCTGGTCGAGTACTTGACCAACACCGTGGCGATCGACGACGCCGAGAAGCAATCATGGCGATGGCCCACGATGATGGCTTATGTCGAGGATTCGCTCTCCCGCGGATCCAGCGTCAACATCGCCCCCCTCGTGGGACAGGGAACGCTGAGGGTGGCGGTGATGGGCTTCTGCGATCTGCCTCCGTCGCCGGGGCAAATCGAAGACATGGAGCGGCTTCTTAGTCGGGAAATGCGGATGGGCTGCTTCGGCATGTCCACCGGGCTGCAGTACGTACCGAATTCTTACTGCACCGTGGAGGAGAGCTCGAGGCTCTGCTCATTGGTCCGTTCTTTCGGGGGGTTCTACGCGGTTCACCTGCGAAGCGAGGGCCGCGGGCTTCTGCAGTCGGTCGAAGAGGCCCTGGAGGTGGCGAGGGCGAGCGGCGTGAGGCTGGAGATTTCGCACGCCAAGGCCGCAGGGGAAGGAAATTGGGGAAAGAGCGGGCAGATGATTCGCGCGATAGAGGACGAGGCGCTCCGCGGCACGGACGTGGCTTTTGACGTGTACCCGTACACGGCCTACGGATCCTCGATTCTCGATTTCGTCCCGCCTGTGTACCTGGCCGGGGGAATAGAGAAAGCGCTGCAGATTCTTCGAGAGGAATCTGCGCGCCGCGAAGTCGCTGCAATGATACGGCACCCGGGGTCGGATTGGGAAAACCCCCGCACGGAGGCGACGTGGGACCGCATCGTGGTCACCGCCGTCGGAGACTCGGAGGGAGCGCGGTTCGTCGGAAAAACCATCGAGCAAGTATCCTCGGTGCTGGGCATGGATGAAGCGGATGCGATTGTGCACCTGGTCTCCAGGTTCCGAGGGCGAGTGAAGCTCCTGGTGCACGCAATGGACGAGGACGAAATGAAGGTTCTTCTGTCCCACCCGAGGTCCTCAATTGTCTCGGATGCGGCCGCCTACAAGCTGTCCGGCAAGGACCGCGGTGCCCACCCCCATCCCAGATCATTCGGGGCGTTTGCGCGTGTGCTCGGTCTGTACGTCCGCGAGCAGGGATTGCTGTCCTGGCAGGAAGCGATAAGGAAGATGACCAGCCTGCCCGCGGCGCGCGCGGGGATAACGGACAGGGGCTTGATAAGGGAAGGGATGAAGGCGGACATCGTGTTGTTCGACCCCGAACGGGTCAAGGACTGCGCCACTTTCGAAGAGCCTTTTCGGTACGCAGAGGGGATTCCTTGGGTGATGGTCAACGGCGTGGTGACGGTGAGAGGGTCGAAGCACACCGGCGCGAGGGCCGGGCGGCTTCTGAGACGCATCTCGGCGGGGACGGAGGAGTCGAGGTGAACTACCGGCGTGGCAAGTGATCTCCTGGAGGTAAGGAATCTGCACACTCACTTCTACACGCATCGGGGGGTCGCCAGGGCGGTCGACGGCGTAGACCTCGCGGTCGAGGAGGGCGCGACCCTGGGCGTGGTAGGCGAATCGGGCTGCGGAAAGAGCGTGACCGCACTGAGCATCATGCGCCTGGTTCCGGAGCCGCCGGGCCGCATCGTGAGAGGCGAAATACTGTTCAAGGGCAGGGACATCTTGGGGATGAGAGAGGACGAGATGAGGAACGTCAGGGGCAACCAGGTGGCCATGGTATTCCAGGAGCCCATGACGTCGCTCAACCCGGTGTTCACGGTGGGTTTCCAGATCCGCGAAGCGCTGTCGTTGCATCGGGGAATGAAGGGAAAAGAGGCAACCGACTACGCCGAACACATGCTGTCCCTCGTGGGCATATCGGACCCGGGAAGACGCCTCACGGAGTTCCCTCACCAGTTATCGGGGGGGATGCGCCAGAGAGTCATGATAGCGATGGCGTTGTCGTGCGGTCCGAGCCTTCTCATCGCCGACGAACCCACGACCGCGCTGGACGTTACGATTCAGGCCCAGATCCTGGACATATTCAGGCGCCTCAAGGAGACCACCTCCATGGCCCTCTTGTTGATAACTCACGACCTCGGGATCGTCTACGAGACGGCGGAGAGGGTCGTGGTCATGTACGCCGGCCAAGTTGTCGAAGAGGGCTCGAGGGATGAAGTATTCGGAGACCCCTTGCACCCGTACACGATCGGCCTCCTCAGGTCGCATCCCACCGGGAGCGCCGCCCGCGGACGGCTTCACGTCATCAGGGGCGCCGTTCCCGACGCCCTAAGGATGCCGAATGGGTGCAGGTTCCACCCGCGATGTCCGCGGGCAGAGGAGGTGTGCCGGACGGAGAGTCCGGCGCTGGACGGCGCCGGCGGAAGCGGGCGGAGGAAGGTCAGGTGTTGGAACCCGTGATGGTCCAATCGGTGGAGCTCATGAGGGTGCAGGGATTGACCAAGTGGTACCCCGTGAGGCGGGGCCCGTTCGGTAGAGTCACGGGATACGTGAAGGCGGTTGACGGGGTGGACATGCGGTTGTTCGCCGGCAAGACCCTGGGGCTCGTGGGCGAGTCGGGATCGGGAAAGACGACCGTGGGACTGGCGGTCATTCGCCTGGTCGAGTCGACCCGCGGCCAAGTGTGGTTCAAGGGCAGGGACGTGCTGAAGCTCTCGGGAAGCGAGCTCCTTTCGTTCCGCAGGGAGGTGCAGATCGTTTTTCAGGATCCCCAGTCCTCCCTCAACCCGAGGATGACTGTGTTGAACGCCGTCAGGGAGCCCCTTGACATCCGCGGGGACGCCTCCATGAGGGCCCGGACCGAGCGCGTGAAGGAGCTCCTCGCCTTCGTGGGGCTGGGCCCGAAGACGATGACCAGGTATCCTCACGAGTTGTCCGGGGGACAGCGACAGCGGGTGTGCATCGCCAGGGCGCTTGCCTCGGAGCCGGTGTTCGTCGTCTGCGACGAGCCCGTGTCTTCCCTCGATGTCTCGATCAGGAGCCAGATTCTCAACCTGCTGGCGGACTTGCAGGAAAAGATGGGCCTGACGTACCTCTTCATATCGCACGACCTCTCGGTCGTCAGGCACGTGTGCGATCACTGCGCGGTGATGTACCTTGGAAAAGTCCTGGAATACGCCCGGTCGGACGAGATTTTCTCCGGTCCCTTGCATCCCTACACGCGAGCGCTTCTATCGGCTGTCCCGTTCGTGGGCCCCCGGCCTGCGCGGCCGAGGATCATCCTGGCCGGGGAACTACCGAGCCCGGCGAATGTGCCGAGTGGTTGCCGGTTTCACCCGCGCTGCTACGAGAAGCTCGGCTTGGTGTGCGAACAAGAGGAGCCGCCGACGGTCGAGGTGTCCTCGGGACACACGGTGGCGTGCCACCACTACGCGTGACGCGCCTCGGGCAATTCGAACAGCCCGTCGTGTTGGGTTACTGGTTATGACCTGAATGAACAAGTCGGCCGACAATGGCGGCCGGCACGAGTCGGGAGTGATGGACGTTGGTGCCCGTCGTCGGGGTGAGCTGCGCGTGGAGCATTGAGACGTGGGGAGCGAGCGACGCAGGGCATGGTCACGTGTACGCCGAGATGGCCTACGTTGAGGCCGTTGCGCGAAGCGGGGGCTTGCCGGTCCTCGTGTGCCCTGCCGGCTCGGGCCGAAGCGAGATCCTTGCGCGGGAGACAATCGCGATGTTGGACGGCCTTCTTCTCACCGGTGGGGGCGACGCCAGGCGATTCGACGGCCGCGACGTCCCCTCGCTGGCGGACCAGCAGCCAGCGCGGCACAAGTACGAGACCCTGCTGGTCACGGAGGCGGCCGGGAGGGGGATCCCGGTACTCGGCATTTGCCGCGGCCACCAGACAATCGCCGAGGTCTTGGGCGGTAGAGTGGCGACGATCGACTCGGCCGGCCACAGGAACCCTCAACCTCCTTTCGAGACGCGGCACGGGATCCGCGTGGAGCCTCGCAGCTGGTTGGGCGCGGCGTGCGGGGCGGAGCCCTGGGTCGTTCCGAGCATCCACAGACAGGTCGTGGTGGCTCCCCCCGTCGGATTCAGAGTCAGCGCGGTGGGCCCCGACGAGGCGATAGAAGCGATCGAGTCGGTCGGCGGGGATTTTCTCCTCGGGGTACAGTTCCACCCGGAAATCGTCTTCCCCGATGACGACCGGGCGAAGCGGTTGTTTCGGGCATTTGTGGACGAGTGTTCCACAAGGGCCGGGAGATCGCGGGGCGCACCGAGGGGCCCTCGGTGGCGTCGCGCCGTGGAGGGGCTGCAATGTCCGGATCCGGGGTCGACCGAAAGATGAAGGTGGCAGTCTGCGGCGGGGGTAACGCCGCGCACGTCCTGGTGCCCGCTCTGAAGGAGGCCGGCGCATCCTGGGTGGGCGTCTTCACGCCGTTCCAAGAAGAGGCGTCGCGAATCTCCGAAGGGGTTGCATCGGGGGGGATCGTCGCGCGGTACCCGGACCGCGAGGCCAGGGGGGTGCCGGACGTCGTTACGTCCGCGGCAGATGGTTTGATCCCGCAGGCCGACATAGTTATCCTCGCGGTCCCGGCGTTCGCCCACCTCGGGATGCTGAATGCAATCGGCCCCCACCTCAAGGAAGGGGCATGGGTGGGTGCGATGCCATCCCGCGGCGGATTCGAGTTCCTGGGCACCCATCCCGACATCGCTCGGAAATCGGCGCTGCTCTTCGGGTTTCAGACCCTTCCGTGGGCATGCAGGATAGTAGCATACGGAAGGTCGGTCAGGGTCCTTGGGGTGAAGAGAACCGTCCGAGTGGGATCCTTGCCTTCCGCGGCGGCCGCCGAAGTTGCCGAACGGCTTGGGCGACTCATCGGAATAAGGATGAGGCCGGTCGCCTCCATGCTGGCAATCACCCTCGGGAACGTCGGCCAGATCGTCCATCCCGGCATAATGTACGGGTTGTTCAGGGACCGCGAAGATGTCGCCTTCGCCGAGGAAGAGATCCCGCTCTTTTACCAGGGTGTGACGGAAGCGGTGGCCGGGGTGCTCGACTGCATCAGCGACGAGATCGGCCTCGTGGCCGGAGCCTTGTCCTTAAAGGCCGGGTGGACGGGTGACGACTGCCGCGTGGGGAGCCTGAGGGAGTGGTTAATCGAGTCGTACGGGGACGCCATCGCGGACCCCCGCGACACGAGGTCGTGCCTCGCCACCAATTCGGCATATGCCGGTTTGAGAATCCCCATCGTTAAGTCGGGGGCTCTCCACAGGCCGGATTTCAGGTCGCGCTACCTTACGGAAGACGTTCCCTACGGCCTCGTCGTGACCAAGGGTATAGCGGACATTTGCGGGGTGGCAACCCCGACGATCGATGAGGTACTCGCAACTTGTTCGAGGTGGATGGGAGCCGAGTATTATGTAGACAGTCGTCCCGTGGGGAGGGACATCAAGAATAGCAGGCATCCGGTGAATTTCGGCATTGCGACGGCAGAACAACTGGTCAGGGCGGGCTCCTGACCCGGCCCTGTCCAGTCGGTGTGCGAGGAGGACTATCTGATGGGGAAGAAACGCAGGGTACTTGCCGCATCCATAGGGGAGTGCGTCCACTCCCTCGGTGTCGAGACGTTTGCGGAGTGGCTCGAGGACCAGGACCTTGGATATGCCGCCGTCAAGCTGGGGCCGGCCGTGCCCGTGGACGACCTGGTCAACAAGATCAGGGAATCGAGGCCGGAGGTAGTCGCAATATCATACAGGCTTGGAGACCTCCACGTAGAGAAGATGCTGAGGGAATTCATGGACAAGGCCTACGAGTACGGCGTTGACCCGAAGTCGAGCCCGATACGGTATTGTTTCGGCGGCCTCCGGACCGCGGCCAACCTGGCGCGGGCCATGACCGGCCGGAACGTGCTCCCTGACAAATTCTCGAGGCCGGAGGACAGGCACTACGACCTGGCCGAAGTCGCCAGGCAGTACAAGGGCCACCCGAGGTACGAAGGATTCTTCGAGATGATAGCGGATGATTACGTCTCGATGGACGAACTCGTAGAGTTCTCCCGCAAGCGACCCTCCGGAGGACGCGAAAGCGGAATGAAGTGGTCCGACGATCTCCTCGAACGCATCAGGCAGGTGAGGGAGACTGAAAACCGACCGATCATCAGGGCCCACATAGGGATAGCGGCCGAATCCATCGAACCGACCGTCGAGGACATCAAGAAGGTCTGCGATGCTCATGCCCTCGAGATCGTCTCGCTCGCGCCCGACCAGCCTTCGCAGACGTTTCTTGCCAAGTTCATCCGCGGAGAGGAAGACCCCGACAAGTACCTGAGGGGACAGGGAGGCGTTCCCATACGGTCGAGAGAGGACCTCATGGCCTTGAAGGCGGCGACCCTTCGCGGGAACTTCCCGATGACGCGAATCTACTCCGGCACGGATGAATTGCTGGAGCTGGCGAAGATCTTTGAAGAGACTCTGCACATGCCGTTTCCAGCCGTGCCGATATTCTTTTACAACCAGCTCGACGGCAGGGGGCCTCTGCCCATCCGAGAAGGGATAGACGAGCATTTCCGGGTCATAAGATGGTGGGCGTCGCTGGGTAAGCCCCTCGAGATCAATGATCCACACCAGTGGCAGCTCAGGAACTGCTCCGACGACATGTACGTCGTCGACCACGTGGTCGCCGGACTTGTCGCCCTGAAGTGTGGGATCAAGACATACGTGATGCAGCTCATGTTCGACCTTCCCCCGCAGATTGCACCGATCTACGACCTCGCGAAGATGCGGGCCGCCTACGAGCTGATCGAGCCGCTCACCAGGCACTTCGATTTCAGGATAGTACGAGAGACGAGGGGTGGTCTGTCCAGCTTTCCGCCGAATCTCGACATGGCCAAGGGCCATCTTGCGCTCACGACGTACTGGCAGATGTTCATGGAACCCGACATCGTGCACGTGGTGAGCTACCCCGAAGCGCACCACGAGGCGAGGGCGGAGGACATCATCGAAAGCTGCGACATCGTAAAACAGGTCTTCAAGGATTTCTACAAGTCGGGGCAGCCCGACATCTGGAAAGACCCGAGGGTAGCCGGACGGAAGGAAGAACTCAAGAAGGCCGCGATGTACAACATGCTGCACCTCGCGCTCATGGCGGGGTACGAGGGTAAGGTCACCATAAAGACGTTCTCGAAATGGGCGCGGGAGCCCGGCCAGGGCGACGGGGACTACGAGCAGATGCTCCTCGACCTGATCGATGAGCGCAGCTACCCGACGGGGGAATGCGCCCTGCTGAGCCCCGACAACCTCGACTTGGCCCTTCAAACCGGCCTGTTCCAGGCCCCGCAGATTACCGTCATCGACAAGCACTACGAAATGACCGGCAAGTGCCGGACCAGGGTGGTCGGCGGCATGTGCCGGATCGACGAATTTGATGGTTTGAAGGTCAAGGGCGAGATTCAAAGGGTGGACATGGTGAGGGCGAAGTACCCGTGGTACTTCGACAAGGACATCAGTACGGCGGACGACAGGTGGTACGTTCCCGAGGCGGAAGACAGGATCGAGGATTCGGTTGTCGCCGAGTTCCGGAAGCAGATAGGCGTATCGGACGTACGGGACAAGGAAGTGCTGGCTGTGGACTTCGGGAGCACTTTCACCAAGATAGCGACGTTCAACACGTCGCGTGATGATGTCAGTCTCTCTTACGTTCCGACCACGGTCGAGGACATCAGGTTCGGCCTCGCGAACGGCCTCGGGTGCCTCGAGGCTTGCACGAAGTCGAGAAGTTGGAAACCGCTGAAAGAGGCGATGAGCCGGTTCGATATCAAGTTGCCGTGTTCGAGCGCAAAGGGCGGTCTCAAAATGGTCACTGTCTCGCTCTGCAAGGAGGAAAGCGGCTTCGCCGCCGAGCTCGCCGCGCTCACTGCGGGGGCCAAGCTGCTCAACACGTACCAAGGGATACTGTCAGAGGAGCAGGTCCGGAACATATACGAGGTGGACCAGCCGGAGATCATCCTCATCGCCGGCGGCACCAACGAGGGTGGAGAGGCGAAATTCGGACTGCGAAACGCGGATATACTGGCCCGCAATGCCCACCTGGCCACCTACGCCAGGTACGGGGTGCCCGTCATATACGCCGGCAACGAGGACATCGCCGCCGACGTGGAGAGTGTCTTCCGGGAGCACGGCATACACGTCAGGATCACAGGAAACGTCATGCCCGAGATCAACACCTTCAATATCGAAACCGTCAACGAGGCCATCAGGGACCTCTTCCAGACGATCATTATCCGCGGCAAGGGATTCGACGTGGTCGAGGAATACATGAACGCCAGGTTCCTGCCCACTCCGAGAGCGGCCTTCCTCGGCATCAACCTGCTTGCCAAGGGATACGGAAAAGAGCCGGGGCTTGGCAACATCGTTTCCCTTGACGTCGGCGGCTGCACGACGGACTTCTTCGCCAACGTGAAATCGAATCCGCTGTACTCCTATCCCTGGGACGACGCCAAGAAGAAGGTGAAAAGGACGATCCTCAAGACTCCGAACGCCCCCCTGGCGTACAGAAGGGTCGAGGGCAAGTACGGGATGAGCTACAACGCCGAGAACCTGGCTGAGCTCGAAAGGTTCCGTACCGGCCGGATGGGCGCCGATCTCGACGCGTTCATCAACGAGAGGTTTCCGGGACTGCAGCCCGGAAGCGGGGCCTTTGGCCGGTTCTTGTCCAAGAAGGGCGGGAAGCTGACGTTCAGCCTCGCGCCGTACTTGAAGTGGATCAAGGAAAATCCGCACGCCCTCTCGGAGTGCAGGGAAGAAGACGCTGTCAGGGCCTATCTCACGAGGGAGATAATGAAGGCCGCGACGCGGGGGAACGTGGGCTACGTCAAGGAGACCGACACGTACTTCCTGCAGTATGGCGTCAATTTCCTTGGCGAAGACTGCACTCTGTTGCTCATCGGCGGCCCCATTTATCACAAGTGCAAGTCCGGCGAGAGGTACAACTACGACGATCTCCGCCTCATCGCGCAGGGGGCGCTGTTCGACCCGGCGGAATACACGGTCCTGAGACCGAACGGCCGGGTCCTGCTGGATGCCTCGTACCTGGTTTCCACCGTCGGGGGCCTGTACGGAAGGGTGGACCCCGAGGGCGCGCTGCGGATCCTGAAGAGAAACCTGGTGAAGCTGGAAATGGACGGATCCGCGACGTCCTGAGCAGCACCGGCGGCCACGCGCGCGCCCGAAACGACCCGTCGGGGGAGGGGGGGGATTTCATGAAGACGCTTCTCGCTTCGTGCCTTGAAGAAGTACGAAAGCGTATCGTGGGGCTGGAGGAGGAAACCGAGCTGGCGGCGCGAGCCCTGCTCTCGGGCGTTCCGGTGATGTTGGAGGGTGATTCGGGAACCGGCAAGACGGAGATCGCCAAGGCGATCGCTGCGGGACTTCGGAGAGTCATGTTCCGGGTGGACGGAAACCAAGAGCTGACTGTGGCGAAGATCCAGGGGTGGTTCGACCCACCACTCGTAATCGAGAAGGGGTTTTGCCGGGATTCGTTCATTCCAGGCCCCCTCGTAACCGCGATGCTGAACGCGGGGCTGTTCTTTTTCAACGAGGCCTCGAGGGCCCCGTCGGAAGCGCTGAACGCGGTGCTGTCGGCCCTGGACGAGGTGGGCTACCAGGGGCCGTTGCTGGTGGAGGCCCATACGGGCTATGAGCCGGACCTGCCGCGGGTGCTGGCGGC
>JANLGA010000008.1:16132-16646 GCA_024653225.1 Bacillota bacterium
CCTTTATATTCCTAGGCTGGACCCCGTGCACGCATCGGCGGGTTTCTGCGTCGTTTTCACGATGAACCCGGTGGACAGAATCGGCACCAATCCCCTCCCGGGCGCCCTGTACGACAGGTGTGCATGGATCCGGATACCGCACCTGGATTTGGAGGGAGCCACCCGGGTTGTCATGATGCGGACCGACAACAAGGACCGCGACTTCGTGCGCGCGATTTGCAGGGTGGTCGAGCTGGCCAGGACGCACCCCGAGGTGTCGAGCGGGGCGTCGGTCAGGGCGGCGATACACATCACTCGACTGTTAATGAACCTGCCGGCCGGCAGGGACCCGTTCGATCCCGCGGAGGTCTTGCGCTGCGCCGAAGCGTCGCTGGCCAGAAACATCCGCATGAAATACGATGCCGTCACGTCCCCCTCGGAGATTGTCGCGGCGGCGGTCGAGGAGGTGTTTGGGCCAAAAAAAGGATGAAGGCCGGCGGGCGCACTCCCTCGAAGCCCGCCGGGCGTCCCCGGT
>JANLGA010000008.1:16656-29107 GCA_024653225.1 Bacillota bacterium
GTCGACGCATCCGAAGCTCGCGTGCCTCCGATCCGAACGGTGCGACCGGTTGCTGGTTTCGGAGGGCACCATGGGGGTCGTAGAGGGCCTCCAGACTGCTGGCCCGGCGGGACGGCCCGGGGTGTCTACCGCCGCAGTGCTGGCGAACGCGGGTGCGGCCGAGGTGTTCGTGAACTCGGCGAGCCCGCGCATATTGGGGCGGGTGTACCGGGCCATCCGGGACCGGCTCGAGGGCGAGAGGCGGCGAAGGTTGCTGAAAAGCATTGTGCCACGGATCGCCCGGGCATCGCTCGCCCTTACGCAGGCAACGAAGAGAAGGGGGTCGAGGGGGACCACCGGGTACAACCCGGGAGACGATGCCTGGGACCTCGAGTCTACGATAGAGCGAATTCTCGAGACCCCCCGCTCGCCCGTCACGTATTCACACATCCGGTGCAAGAGCGTCGGTCCACCCAAGCTTGCGGCGTGCCTCATCATTGACAAGTCTCAGAGCGTGACCGGAGTGATCGACGACGTAGTCATCGCCTGCGCGGCGGTGTGCCACGGGCTGAGGGAAGAGATGGTTTCCGTGGTCATCTTCGACAAGGAGGCGGAGGTCATCAGGCGCTTCGACTGCGACGAGGGCCTTGAGCGAGTCATCGAACTGCTCCTGGAAATGGATTCGGGAGGTGCCACCGACCTCCTGAAGCCCTTGGCGACTGCGGCCGAGGAGCTCCGGAGGGCGCCCGTGTCGTGCGCGAAACTTGGAGTGCTCATATCGGACCTCGCCGCGACCAGGGGAGCGAGCCCGTGCGCGGTCGCGCGGGAGATACCGTCGCTGCGGATAGTGAGGGTGCCCGGGTGCACGGATGAACTCCCGGAATCGGCGCGCGAACTGTGCCGGCTGCGGAACGTGGATTTGGTCAGGACCTGCGCGCCCGGCGACATCTTGGACGCCATACTGGAGGCGTTCGATGCGCGGCCGTCAGTCGGCGACTTCGCGAGTGACTGAGAACCTGTACCTGTCTCCCCTGTAGTGGACTATCCGGTATTCCACGGGATTGCCCCTTTCGTCCTCGACTACCGACGTGACGACAAAGACGGCGGTCGGCTCCTTCAGTCGCAGGAGCCTGGCGGCCGCTCCGCGGAGCAACGCGGCTTCGAACGTCTGCCTGGCGCGGGCGGGTTTGGTCCCATCAACGAGCGCGTAGAGGTCGAACGACGTGAAAGCCCGGCCCTGCCTGCTGAGCTCGGCAGCCTTCTCTCCCATGGGTACGCCGAGCTCCGGCGTGAAGTACGACGTGTAGAGGGCCATCGGCTCCCCGTTTGCCATCCCCACCAAGACCATCTTGACGACGGAGATGCCCTTTTGGACCTTGAGGGCAGCTGCTATCTCCTCACCGGCGGGGACGCGCCTGACGTCGACCAACGATGTGACCGGCAGAAGACCGTGGCCGGCCATAGTCTTGTCGAACCCGGTGATGCGATCCAGTGCCTGGTCTATCTTCCTCTTGGCGACGTACGTACCCTTTCCGTGCCTTGTGAACAGGAGGCCCTCGGACGCCGCCTCGGCGATAGCCTGCCGCACGGTCATGCGGCTGACCCCGTACGCCCGGCAAAGCTCCCTCTCGGACGGAATGGCCTTGCCTTCTTCGTAGAATCCGTTCTCTATCTGTCTGCGTATGAGCTCCTTGAGCTGGACGTACAGTGGAGTAGGCGAGCTTTTCTCGAGCAACTCCCAACCCCCCGCGACCTTTCGTCCCACATATTCTTACACCTATTCCCCGGCAATGCAATACTCCGATGGCCAGTGAACTGTCCACGTTCCCTCAGTGCAGGGTCACTGAACCGGAGAGGAGCGAGCGCAGCAATCGTTCGGCCTGGATCGCCTCCAGCTCCGCTTCGCGTGAGCCGGTCGCGCGTCCGCCGAGCATCTGCTGCAAGTGGGTGGCTTCGTGGACGATCAAGGCCGGCAGGGAGTAGAACGCGAACGGGTAGACCCGGGACTGCGTGATGCGCTCCGCGTAGTATTCCGAGACGATGTAGATGCGCCGGTCACGGTCGCAGTACGCTATGACGAAGGGGCCGGGCCTGCTCCGCGTCAGGCGGATGAACCTGACCGCCGCCACGACGTCCCGGAATTGGTCGGGCGAGAATTCCTCGATGAGCCTAAGGGCCCGTTCGATGTTCCGTCGGAACGCCCTCGGCCCCTCCACGCGGATCCCCTCCGCTCCCGGCCGAGGCGGGCTCTTGGAGAAAGAGAGCGCGATCAGCGCCACGAGGCACAACAGCAACATCTTCCTGGGCAAGGGCCGCACCTCGCTGCTCGCACCGACTCCAGCGCAACACATTCTGCAAGGCCGGGGAGGCTCCTCCAGGTCACGCGACTTGGCTGGTGCGAGCTGGTGGACGGCCACGGCAGGGCCGTTCAGAAGGCCGGGCGTTTGCCCTGCACAAAAAGCATTGGTGCCGAGGGAGGGAGTCGAACCCTCACGGGGGGTTCACGCGATTCGACTGGGACGCTCTGAGTGTTGGATTACTGTGTCATTGGTCAGATTACTGCTCAGTCAGTCCTGGTAATGAACTCCTCAACCGAGACTCCCGTCTGCCGGATTATCGCCCGCAGGACTCCCTGCTTTATGTCTCTGCCGCCGTGGTAGGGCACGACAGCACGCCGTCCGTCGGGATGACGCATGATGTAGTGGCTGCCGGTAACGTGGTCAACTTCGAACCCGAGCCTGCGAAGGACCGCGATGACCTCCTTGGCATCGAGCACGGGCATCTTGACCATCTACGCGACCTCTATCGTGATAGTCTGCACTTCTGCTTTGTCGATGCCGTAGGGCAGCGGTTCGCCGTGCTTCTTGAGGCTGGCGACATATCCTTCGATCGCGTCCTGGGCCATCGCCAGGGCCTCTTCCCTCGTTTCTCCCTGGGTCACGCAGCCAGGCAGGGCGGGAACGGAAGCGATGTATCCGCCTTCCTCCGCTGGTTCGAGGTACACGAAGAATCGGGCCATCTGCTCACCCCCGCTTACAGTATGCCCGCCGGCAGAAAATTGCCGGGCTGCTTTCTAGTCCGTCATCCAGATCATAACAAAGATTCCTGTTCAGGTCGGGAAGTTTTTGAAGAGGCTGCCTCTATCCACCGCCTGACGGAGCCGGGTCTGGCACCTCTTGCAGTCATCGCCTCCGGCACGAAGTATGTCCTCAGACGGGAGGTCTCACAGAGAAACCCCTCCCGTCGTCCGTCCAGCAGGAGGCCATTTTCCCAGCATAAGAAGCATTGGTGCCGAGGGAGGGAGTCGAACCCTCACGGGGGGTCGCCCCACGCGATTTTGAGTCGCGCGCGTCTGCCGGTTCCGCCACCTCGGCACTCGTGAAGCCTTCGATTGGGGCAAGTCCCGCCGGGGCACATCCCACCCGGGTACACGCCGCTCGCGCGTCGCGCAGACCGGGGCGCGGCCCCACGGGAAGCTCGTCCTCGTCGTCCCTGAAACCGTTCGCGTGCAGCGGGGAAATGGGCGACGGGCAAGTTGATGATAGCACGGTGCCCGGCGACTGTCAACGAACTACCGCGCGGCGGCGTGCGCGCGCCACGCCGCCACCGCGAGCATGGCGGCGGCCGTCGAGACGACGGCCGCGCGTACGCCGTACACGTCGTTCGCCATGCCCGCGAGCAGGCTTCCAGCCATGAGGCCGACGTGCGCGGACGCGTTGAACGCGGCCTGCCCGCGCGAGATCAGCGCGTAGGGGATGTGCTTCATCACGTACGCCTTTGAGATCACCGTGATCAGCGAATCCGCCGCGCTGACCAGCAAGAACATCAGGCACGCGAGCTCGAACCTCCGCACGAGCGTCACTGCGAGAAGTAAGACGGCTCCCGCCGCCGCGGCGCCGGCCCACTGGGGGTCGTCCCGGCCGGCGATCCCGGGCTTCTTGGCCGACCAGGCTCCGAGGGCGGCACCAGCCGCCCAGGAGATATACGCCAGCCCTATGGCCTCGAAGCTCCCCCGGAAAACGACTGACGTCGTCGAGGGCAGGAGGGACAGGCAAGCCCCCGAGCAGGCATTCCAGGCCGCGAAGGTGACCGTGACCGTCCTCAGGTCGGTACGGCCCGCCAAGTAGAGGAGGCCTTCCTTCATGTCGCGCGCGCACCCGAAACGGGTGGCCATGCCGGCGGCGGGCGTCGGGACCTGCTCCGGAGGGACGTCGGGCTCCGTGGACAGCAGCAGTATCGCGGAGATTAGGAAAGAGACCGAATTCAGCGCGAACAAGGCGCGATAGCCGAGGGTCAGCATAAGCGGGATGCTGAGGCCGATCCCGAGGGCCATCGAGACCCCGGCGGCAGCCTGCAGGAGCGAATTGGCATTCAGCAGTCTATCCCCCGGGACGACCGCCTTCACGTAGGCGGTCTTGGCGGGATTGTAGATGCCGGCGGCCAGACAGAGCAGGAAATTCAGGGGGTATACCAGGGGCACCCGGCGCGATGTCCCTATTGCCAGGAAGCATAACGCCAGCATTGCCCGCCAAAGATCGAGCACGACCATCGCGGCGCGCTTGCTACGCCGCTCGAGAATGGGGGATACGGCGGGGGCGATGAAAACGGGGGGCAGGCTGCTGCTCAGGATGACGCCGGCGACGGCCAGCCCCGATCCCGTCAGGCTGTACGCCAGGATCATGACCGCGGCGTTGTGCAGCCAATCACCCACGGCCGACACGGCGCCGGCCGCCCACACCACCCGGAAAGACTTGCCAAGGTCGCCCTGCTTCAAGCGCATTCCTCCTCGGCCTCGGGGTAGGTCGGCGGGCTCGACCGAGGAGGGAACATTCTACAACGCGCTCCGGAATACCTCCGGAAAAGGTGACCCCTTCACGGACCCGTTACGGCCCGCGGTTTCCGCATAAGATGTCGTAGGTTTGCCATGCAAGGGGAGAGACGGCCCTTGGCATTCACGGCGCGTGCGTGGGTCCGGAGGACACTCACAGCGTGGGTGCTCGCGTGTCTCTGCCTCGTGCCGCCGGAGACCGTGCACGGGAATCGGCCCGCCGCGGCGGGCGCGGCGACCCTGGACCGGGGGGCCGGACCACTGCCGCAAGAGGACCCGAAACAAGTGAGACGAGCCGCACGACACGTGGAAGCCGTGCGAGGGAGAGGAGACGGAGGCGAGGAGGCCCCGGGGAAGGCCGCCGGAGGGGGAGGGGAACGCGCCGAGGAAGAGGAGGGAAAGGCGCCGCAGGAAGAGCGGGTCGGACCCCCGGGCCGGACGATACTCATAGACCTGGCCGCCCTGAAGCTGCGGCTCGTGGAGGACGGGCGGGTCGTCGGGGTGTACCCGATAGCCGCGGGCAGGCCGTCGTCGCCCACCCCTCGGGGCGAGTTCGAGGTGACCGCCATTGTGAAGAACCCCACCTGGTACCCGAGGCACGGCGCGCCCGTACCTCCCGGTCCCGCCAACCCGCTGGGATCCAGGTGGATAAGCATGAGCCGCTCCGCCTACGGAATCCACGGGACGAACGACCCGTCGTCAATAGGCCGGCTCGTCTCCAACGGCTGCGTACGCATGCACAACGAGCACGTCGAGGAACTTTGCCGCCTCATCTGCGTCGGAACTCCCATAGTGGTGACCGAGGGCGGCGGGGCGGCCGATGCGTATGCTCGAAGAGCAGGCCGGAGGACTCGGGGGGACTCCGTAGAATAGTCATCCTTGCGGGACTGATGGCAAGTGTGAAAGGAGAGAGGCGGTTGCCGTCTCCGGAGGACTCACTCCTTGCCCGGGCAAGGGACGGGAATGTCGAAGCGTTCGAGCAGCTCGTCCTCGCGTACGAGAAGATGGTGTACAACCTGGCTTTTCGGATGATGGGCAATCACGAGGATGCGTCGGACGTCGCGCAAGAAGCGTTCCTGAGGGCGTTCGCGTCGTTGCGAAGATTCAGGGGCGATTCCTCGTTTTCCACGTGGATAAGTCGCATCGTGTCCAACATATGCTTGGACGAATTGCGCAGGCGCCACCGCCGGCGGGTGACGTCAATTGACGAGCCGGTCGAAACAGGGGACGGGGAGATGTCGCGCCAGACGCGGGACCCGGCGCCTGGTCCCGAGGACCTGGTCGAGAGGATGGAGCTCAGAGCCGACATCCAGGAGGGGATCCAGCGTCTCCACGAGGACCACAGGGTGATGATCGTGCTGAGGGACATCCAGGGGTTGTCGTACGAGGAGATTTCCGAGATACTCGGGTTGTCGCTGGGCACAGTGAAATCGAGGCTGAACAGGGCAAGGCATGCGCTTAGGCAGAAACTATCCGCGTCGGAACTTTTGGCCCGGCATGTCGTCGAACCGACTGAAAGGGGGGCAGGCAGATGAGGTGCGCGGACATTTCCCCGCTGCTCTCGGAGTATCTCGATCGACAGCTCGACGCCGCCCGGTCATCCACGGTCGAGGAACACCTTGCGGCTTGTGCTGCCTGCGCCCGAGACTTTGCGGAACTTCGACGGATGGTCGAACTGTGCCGTGCGGTAGGTGAGGTAGAAGTGCCGGAGGGATTTCACGAGAAGCTGATGCAGAAAGTGCACGAAAGGCAGGCGCGGCAGGGGTTGCTGTCCCGGCTGGGGTTCGACAGGTTGAGACAGCCGTATAGGGCGATGGCGGCCGTCGCCGCCGTCCTCTTCCTGTCGTTTTGCGTGACCACCGTCATGGAATGGGTGCAGGGTTCGGGTTCGCCCGGCTCCCCCGGGGTGACGATGAAGTACAGTCTCCGCCGCGCCGGTCGTCCCGGCACCGGCGCGGCGCGCTCGCTGCCGGCTGCTCCCCCGAGCCCGGGCGAGGCGGGCGTCGGGATGGCCGACCAGGCGACGGAGGCCGCGGTGAAGGCCGCGCCGGCCGCACAGGGCTCGCTCGCCGTCCAGCCGCCGTCGCCCGACACCGGGCTGGGCGACATCGTGGACGTGCTCGAGAGGAAGCTAATCAAGAGGGCGGATCTCCAGATGGAGGTCCCCGGGGACAGGGTTGACGAGACCGGCCGGAAGATAGTGACGCTCGTCGAGATGTCGAGGGGTTTCGTCCAGAGGTCCGTGACTTTCACCGAGGACGGCAAGTACAGGGGCATGAACTTCACCCTCCGGGTGCCGGAGGAGAAGTTCGCGTCCGTGCTGGGAGAGCTGGAGAGCCTGGGCAAGGTGCTGTCGAGGTCAATAGACAGCGAGGACGTCACCGAGAGGTACATTGATACCCAAGCCCAGCTCAAGAACAAGGAACGCCAGGAGCAACGCCTCCTCGAGATAATGGGAAAGGCCAACAACGTGGGAGAGTTGATGCAGGTCGAGAACGAGCTCAACCGCGTGAGGTCCGAGATTGACATGCTGAAGGGCAGGCTGAAGTATCTCGAAGGGGCCACGTCCTATTCGACGATCACCGTGACTGTCAGGGAGGCCAGGGACGGGGTCGTCGGGCCGATCCTTCCCGGGTTCTGGGACGATGTGTGGCAGGCATTCATGAGGACGTTCAAGAACATGGCAATCTGTCTCGCGAGACTGGCCCCCTACGCCATGCTCATTGGGGCGGTGTGGCTAATCTACGGCAAGCTGAGCAGGGGGAAAGCAGCGGGCAAGTAAGGAGCCTAGCGCGGGCGGTCAAGATCGGCGCACGGCGGCCGCGACGAGAGTCGCGGCCGTGTTCTTTTCATGGCGCGCTTCACGGCGCGCAGGTATACGCGGCCCGCTGAGGGAAGTATATGGTTGTTCGAGAGGCCGACTGGGAGTGGGTACGGTGGGAAAGCTCATATTGCTGGACGGACACAGCCTGGCGAACAGGGCGTTCTACGCTTTGCCGAGGCTGACGGCGGCATCCGGCCAGGTCACCAACGCGGTCTACGGCTTCCTGACGATGTTGCTCAGGCTGATAGATGAAGAGAGACCGGAGATGATCGCGGCCGCGTTCGACCGTCCCGCGCCGACCTTCAGGCACACCGAATTCGACGGGTACAAGGCGACCCGGACCGCGGCCCCCGAAGATTTCAAGTCCCAGATCCCCATAATCAAGGAAGCCCTCGAGGCCCTGGGAATACCGGTGTTCGAGCTCGACGGCTACGAGGCGGACGACGTGCTCGGGACGATCTCCAGCAAGGCGACGGAGCGTGGCATCGAGACGGTGATCGTCACCGGGGACAGGGACGCCCTGCAGCTCGTGTCCGATAAGACGACGGTGCTCCTCACTCGCAAGGGGATAAGCGAGGTCGCGAAGTACGACAGGGACCAGGTCGAGGCGGCGTACAATATAGCGCCGTCACAGGTCGTTGACGTGAAGGCCCTGACGGGCGACGCCTCGGACAACATACCGGGGGTGCAGGGCATCGGCGAGAAGACCGCCCTCCGGCTGATCCGGGAGTTCGGGAGCGTCGAGAGACTCCTCGAAAGCCTGGACAAGGTCGAGGACAATCGGGCCCGGGCGGCGCTCGAACGGGGGGCGCGAAGCGCCGTTCTGAGCAAGAGACTGGCCACGATTGTCAGGGATGTGCCGCTCGAGGTGGATTTCGAGGCGTGCCGCCTCAAGCCGCCCGACCTCGACAGAATCGACTCGCTGTTCCAGGGTTTGGATTTCAAGAACATGGCCCGTCGAGTGAGGGAATCGTACTCCAAGGCGGGCTTCAGCGGGCGGGCGAGGGACGGCGAGCCTGAGGCGCGGGCGACTATCCGCTCCAACTGGGAGCACGTGGGAAGCTACTCGACCCCCCGCACCGCGGCCGAGCTGGGCGACGCCGTGGAAAGGGCGGCGCGCAGCGAAGTCGTGGCCCTGGCCTTCGTGCACGCGGGCGCGACGGAACAGAGGGCCCCCATGTCCGCCGTCTTCGCCAAGGCGGCCACGGGTTCGTTCTACCTGAGGATGGGGGACGGTGAGGGCGAGATCCCGCGGGCGGAGGCTTTGAGTGTGCTCGGGAGACTCCTCGAGAACGCCCGGATCGCGAAGGTCGGCCACGCGGTGAAACCCTCGCTCGTCTGGCTCAGGCGCTCGGGGGCGGACATACGGGGGCTGAGGTTCGACACCGCCCTCGCGGGATACCTGCTCGACCCGACCAGGTCTTCGTACAGGATCGCAGATCTTGCAAAGGAGTACCTCGGCGTCACTGTACCCGAGCCGGAGAAGGGCGAGCCGGTGACGGGCGACCACGCGGCGGCGCGGGCGGCCGCCGCGCTCGCCTTGAGCAGGAAGATGGACGCACTGCTGGAGGACCTCGAGCTCAAGCGCCTCTTCTGCGACATCGAGATGCCCCTGCTCGAAGTGCTGGCCGACATGGAGGTCACCGGCGTCGGCGTGGACCCCTCGATGGTGGAGAACATGTCGCGCGAGTTCGCGTGCAAGATAGATTCGATCCTGCGGGAGATATACTCCATGGCCGGGACGGAGTTCAACGTGAACTCGACCAGGCAGCTGGGGGAGGTGCTCTTCGACAGGCTCGGCCTGCCCAGGACGAAGAGAACGAAGACGGGGTACTCGACGGACGCCGAGGTGCTCGAGGAGCTGGCCGGGCGACACGAGATCGCGGCCAAGATACTCGAGTACAGGCAGGTCCAGAAACTGAAGGGGACGTACCTCGACGGCATCCTCGACCTCATAGACCGTGCAACCTGCAGGGTCCACACCACCTTCAACCAGACGGTCACAGCGACCGGCAGGATATCCAGCGCGGAGCCGAACCTCCAGAACATACCGGTGAGGATGGAGCTCGGCCGCCTCATCAGGAAGATATTCGTGCCGCGGGAGGGATGCGTGCTCGTCGCCGGCGACTACTCCCAGATCGAATTGAGGGTTCTCGCCCACATCTCGAAGGATCCGACCCTCATCGAGTCGTTCCTCCGGGGGGAGGACATTCACCGCAGGACCGCGTCCGAGGTGTTCGGCGTCCCGGTGGAAGAGGTAACGCCCGAGATGCGGTCGAAGGCGGTCAACTTCGGGATCGTGTACGGCATGAGCGATTTCGGGCTGTCGCAGAACCTGGGCGTGCCGCGGGGGGAGGCGAAGGCGTACATTGACGGCTACCTCTCGAGGTACCCGGGCGTGCGTGCTTACATGGAAACTACCATCGGCCAAGCGCGTAAGAATGGATATGTGACAACCATCTTCAAGCGGAGGAGGTACTTGCCCGATATCAATTCGCCGAACAGGAACTTGAGAATGTTCGCCGAGCGCACGGCCATAAACACGCCCATCCAGGGAACGGCGGCGGACATAATCAAGAAGGCGATGGTCGGGATTGCCGCCGCCCTGCGAGACGCCGGGCTGAGGTCGAAGATGATCTTGCAGGTCCACGACGAGTTGGTTTTCGAGGTGCCGGAGGAAGAAGTCGAGGTGGTAAGCCGGATCGTGCGCGACGGCATGGAGCATGCGGCGGACCTGCTCGTGCCGTTGAGCGTCGAGATGAAGCTGGGAGCCAACTGGTACGACATGAGGCCGCTTTGACCGTCGTGCTCTTTCGGCGATCCCTTGTGTAAAAGCGTTGGCTGAACTTTCAAAGGTGAATACCGGCCGAGAGGATTTCCGTTGGGTGTGTGGAATTCACAAAACGATTGGGGTACTGGTTGGTCGTTACTGATGTGCGTAATCCGCGAGACTGCCCGGAGGTGGTGAACACCGGCCGTCGGCAAGCCGGGGACCCTGGAGTCTCATGTTGATGAAAAAAGGGGGCACGAAAGTTGAGAAAGGCTTTACTGGCGATCCTCGTCCTCGCGTTCGTGTTCACGGCGGTGGCCGGCTGCGCGCCTCAGAAGCCGGCTGAAGCGCCGAAGCCCGCGGAGACGCCCGCGGCACCCGCTCCTCCGCCGCCCGCCAAGAAGGAAATGGTGCTGAACGTCAATATAGGGACGGAGCCGCAGCACACCGACCCCAACAAGGCGACGGGGGTTCCGGATAACCACATCACTCTTCATTGTTTCGAGGGGCTCACCAGGCTGAAGAGCTCGGAGGTCCTGCCCGGCGCGGCTGAGAAATGGGATATCCTGGAGAACGCCACGAAGTACGTATTCCACCTGCGCAAGAACGCGAAGTGGTCGAACGGCGATCCTGTGACCGCTCACGACTTCGTGTTCTCGTGGAAGAGGGCGCTCAATCCGGAAACGAAGTCCGAGTACGCCTACCAGCTGTATTACATCAAGGGGGCGGAAGACTACAACCTCGGCAAGGAGAAGACACCGGACAAGGTGGGCGTGAAGGCCCTCGACGACTACACCCTGGAGGTAACGCTGGAAGCTCCTTGCCTGTACTTCCTCTACATGACGGCGTTCCCGACGTACTATCCGCTGAATCAGAAGGTCGTGCAGGCGGACAACGAGGGATGGGCCGCGAAGGTCGAGACGTACGTCGGCAACGGCCCCATGAAGATGGTCAAGTGGGACCACAAGTCGAAGGTGGAGCTGGTCCCGAACGAGCACTATTGGGACAGGGCCTCCATCAAGCTTGACAAGCTCGTGCTCACCATGGTGGAGGAACTCAGCACCGAGCTCACGATGTTCGAGGCCGGCCAGCTCGACGTGACCAACGACGTGGCCGAGTCGGAGATCCCGAGGTGCCGCGAGACTCCGCACTGGCACCCGGTGCCGAACCTGGGTACCTACTACTACCTGTTCAATGTCACGAAGAAGCCCCTCACCGACGTGAGGGTCAGGAAGGCGCTCACGATGGCGATCGATCGGAAGACGATCGTCGAGAAGATCCTCAACAACGCGGGATTCATCCCGGCGACCGCGTACGTGCCGTTCGGACTCGCCGATGCGTCCGCGGGCGGGAAGGACTTCAGGGAAGTCGGCGGCGCCTACTACCCCGAGTACGATCCCGATACCGCGAAGAAGCTCCTGGCCGAGGCGGGCTACCCGGACGGCAAGGGCTTCCCGAAGCTCGAGATCCTCTATAACACCAGCGAGCGCCACAAGAAGATCGGCGAGGCAATTCAGGCTATGTGGAAGAAGAACCTCAACATAGACGTCAGCCTCCAGAACCAGGAGTGGGGCGTGTACCTGGACAACAGGACGAAGCTCAACTACCAGGTGGCCCGCGCCGGTTGGATAGGCGACTACTACGACCCGATGACGTTCCTCGACATGTGGACGTCCACGAGCGGGAACAACGACACGGGCTGGAAGAACAAGCAATTCGACGAGATCATCTCCAAGGCGAAGAAGACCGCCGACAACGTGGAGCGGTTCAAGCTGATGCACCAGGCCGAGGACATGATAATGAACGAGCAGATAGTCGCCCCCATCTACTTCTACGTCGAGCCGAAGATGGTCCGGAACACACTGAAGAATGCCTGGTTCTCCGCCCTGTCGGTGCATGACTACAGCCGCGCGACGATCGAGAAATAGGCCGCACCGAGGCGTGGGTAGAGTGGGGGTGAACCCCCACTCTACCCACTTGACAAGCTGGGGGTGATGCAATGTGGCGATGCTTCGTTTCATAGCTCGCAGACTGGTCTCGGTGACGATCG
>JANLGA010000008.1:29117-30155 GCA_024653225.1 Bacillota bacterium
CACGCAGTCCCCGGGGGACCGTTCGCCAGGGAGAAGAGACTCCCCGAGAACATCCTCAAGAACATCGAGCGCCGTTACAAGCTCGATCAGCCGGTCACGGTCCAGTACGTAGACTACCTCAAGCACCTGATCAGGTGGGACCTGGGCCCCTCCTTCAAGTTCGAGGCGAGAACGGTCAACCAGATCATCGCGGAGGGGTTCCCGGTGTCGGCCGCCCTGGGCGCGGTGGCGATATCCGGGGCCGTGCTCGTGTCGTTCCCGGCGGGGGTGATCTCAGCCCTCAAGCAGAACGGCTGGCAGGACAACGTGGCGATGTTCCTCTCGGTGCTCGGCATCGCCGTGCCGAGCTACGTCGTCAGCGCACTCCTCATGTACGTGTTCTCCTACAAGCTCGGCTGGTTCCCCGCCGCGTTGTGGGGCACGCCGAAGCAAGTCGTGCTGCCGGCTATCGCGCTCGCCGCACAGCCGTGCGCGTACCTGGCGAGACTGGTCAGATCCAGCATGCTCGAGGTGCTCAACCAGGACTTCATAAGGACGGCCAAGGCGAAAGGGTTGCCCGGCTACATGGTGCTGTACAAGCACGCCATGAAAAACGCGCTCATACCGGTGGTCACGTACCTCGGCCCGCAAGTCGCGGCCGTATTCACCGGGAGCTTCGTTGTCGAGAGGATATTCGCCATACCCGGGCTGGGTCGAGAGTACGTGTACAGCATCTACAACCGCGATTACACGACCATCATGGGGGTTACGATCTTTTACGCCATCCTTCTGCTCGGGATCAACCTGTTCATTGACATCCTCTACGCATTCCTGGATCCCAGGATCCAGTTCGAAAAGAGGTGACGGGGGATGACCATCGGACCGGAGCTATTCACCCCAATCACTCGGGACGAGCGGCTCGCGGAGAGGCTGGCACGCCCCAGGATCACCTACTGGCAGGATGCGTGGAGACGGTTCAAGCTCAACCGGCTCGCGATGGTCGGGCTGTTCATGCTGGCGGTCCTGGCCCTGGCGGCCGTATTCGGCCCGCCCCTCTGC
>JANLGA010000008.1:30165-40651 GCA_024653225.1 Bacillota bacterium
AACCGCGAATACTGGTTCGGCACGGACGCGCTCGGGCGCGACCTGTTCGTGAGGGTGCTGCACGGTGCGCGGATATCCCTTTCAATCGGGATCGTTTCCAGCCTCATCAACCTCTGCATCGGCGTCACATACGGTGCCATTTCGGGGTTCGTCGGCGGTCGAGTGGACGACGTGATGATGAGGATAGTTGACATCCTGTACGCGGTGCCGATCCTTCTCGTGGTCATCCTGCTCATGGTGTTGCTCGGAGCGGGCCTGACGAACATATTCATCGCCCTGGGAATCGCCTACTGGCTGACCATGGCGAGGATCGTGCGGGGGCAGATCCTGGCAGTCAAGGAGCAGGACTACATCCTTGCTGCACGCGTCATAGGGGTGAAGCGCTCGAAACTGATCCTCAGGCACCTCATTCCCAACGCCATCGGTCCCATTGTGGTATACGCCACGCTGAGCATTCCGACCGCGATCTTCCTCGAGGCATTCCTGAGCTTCATCGGGCTCGGGGTGTCCGCGCCCATTGCAAGCTGGGGAACGCTCGCTTCCGACGGCATCCAGTCCATGAAGTCGTATCCCTGGCAGCTGTTCTTCCCCGCCGCTGCGATCAGCATCTGCCTCTTGAGCTTCAACTTCGTCGGGGACGGATTGAGGGACGCCCTCGATCCCCGGCTGCGGAAATAGGAGGGGGGAGCAGACATGGCCGAGGTATTGCTGAGCGTAAGGGACCTTGAAGTCAGGTTCAGGACTTATGCCGGAGAAGTCCAGGCCGTCCGGGGCGTGTCGTTCGACGTCAACAAGGGAGAAGTAGTCGCCCTCGTGGGCGAGTCGGGTTGCGGCAAGACTGTCACGGTGCTTTCCATAATGAGGCTAATACAGATCCCTCCGGGGAATATCGCGCGGGGCTCGATCATCTTCGGGGGCCGCGACCTCCTCGAGCTCAGCGAAAGCGAGATGCAGCACGTTCGCGGGAACAGGATCGCCATGGTGTTCCAGGACCCGATGACTTCGCTCAACCCCGTTTTCTCCGTGGGCAACCAGCTGTGCGAGCCGCTGATCCTACACCAACACCTCGCGGGCGGGGCGGCAATGAAGCGGGCCGTGCAGATGCTCGAGATGGTCAACATACCCAACGCTAGGGAGCGCCTGGGCCAGTACCCGTTCCAATTCAGCGGGGGGATGAGACAGCGGGCCATGATCGCCATGGCGCTGTCGTGCAACCCCGAATTGCTCATCGCGGACGAGCCGTCAACGGCCCTGGACGTCACGATCCAGGCGCAGATCATAGACCTGCTCACCGAGCTCAAGAGGAAGATGGACACGGCGATCATGTTGATCACGCACGACCTGGGCGTGGTGGCGAGGATCGCCCAGAAGGTCATGGTCATGTACGCGGGGAAGATAATCGAGCGGGGCACGGTGAGGGACATATACCGCCAGCCCAGGCACCCTTACACGTGGGGATTGCTGGCCGCGGTCCCGCGCCTCGATACCAGGGAGAAGAAGCGGCTGGTGCCGATTTATGGACAACCGCCGGACCTGATTGATCCACCCAAGGGGTGTGCGTTCTGGCAGAGGTGCAACTATGCGATGAAGATCTGTACCGAGATGGAACCCGAATCCGTGACCGTTTCGGACGGGCACGAGGTGTGTTGCTGGCTCGAGCACAGCATGGCTCCCAAAGTAGAATGGGGAAGGGCGGTGGGCCAATGAACGCGGGAGAAGGCGCCGTCCCGGCGACCGTGCTCGAGGTAAAGAACCTGAAGAAGCACTTTGCGATGAAAGCGGGGCTGTGGGGCTCGGACTACCGGACCGTCAAGGCGGTGGACGGGATATCCTTCCACATTTCACGCGGAGAAACGCTGGGACTCGTCGGCGAGAGCGGGTGCGGCAAGACCACCGTGGGAAGGGTGATAACCCGGATATACGAGCCGACGGCCGGCAGCGTCATCTTCAACGGCCGGGACATAAGCCACCTGTCCGAACAGGCGCTGTTTCCGACGAGGCGCAGGATGCAGATGATATTCCAGGACCCGTACGCCTCGTTGAACCCCAGGATGACCGTGGAAGAGATCGTCGCCGAGCCGATGGAAGTGCACCTCCCGCTATCCGCGAACGAGCGTAGGGAGCGCGTGATGGAGCTGCTCGAATTGGTGCGACTGAGCCCCGAGCATGCGACCAGGTTTCCGCACGAGTTCAGCGGCGGCCAGCGCCAAAGGATCGGGGTCGCGAGGGCGCTGGCGGCGGAACCCGAGTTGATAGTGTGTGACGAACCCATATCGGCGCTCGACGTCTCGATCCAGGCGCAGGTAGTCAACATGCTCCAGGACCTGCAGGAGCGCCTCGGCATAACGTATCTCTTCATCGCGCACGACCTCTCCATGGTGAAACACATATCCAACAGGGTGGCGGTCATGTATCTCGGCAAGATAGTGGAACTTGCGCCGAGCGTGGAGCTGTACGATCGCCCGCTCCACCCGTATACGCAAGCCCTCCTGTCCGCGATCCCGATCCCGGATCCGGACGTCGAGGCGGAGAGGCGCCGCATAATCCTGCAGGGCGATGTGCCGAGCCCGATCGACCCGCCGAGCGGGTGCAGGTTTAGGACGAGGTGCAGCCGCGCCATGCCGGCTTGTGCGGAGACGGAGCCCGAACTCAAGGATGCCGGGGGAGGACACACCGTGGCCTGCCTGCTCCACGAGTGAGAACGGGACGCGGGCGCGCATTCGAAGTGCGGGGAGCGTCGTCCGATGGTGGTGATCGGCCTCACGGGCGGAATAGCGAGCGGCAAGTCAACGGTTTCGTCCGTTCTGAGGGAATTGGGGGCGGAGATAGTTGATGCCGATCTGATAGGCCGCGAGATAGTGAAGCGGGGATCTCCTGCGTGGAATGCCATCCGGCGGGAATTCGGGGATGGCATTCTTCGGCCCGACGGGAGCATCGACCGACCGAAGCTGGGGGCGCTGGTATTCTCGAACAGGGCGGCCCTCCGCAAGCTGAACGAACTCACTCACCCCGATATCCGACGCGTAGTGCGGGAGAGGATAGCGGCCGCATCGCAAAGGCCGGGGGGGCCGCCCCCGGCCGTAGTCGTTGACGCGGCCGTCCTATTCGAGGCCGGCATAGACTCGCTCGTGGACGTCGTGTGGCTCGTGGAGGTGGACCCGGAAACGCAGGCGAAGAGGCTCATGGCGAGGGACGGGTTTTCGCCGGAGACCGCCCGCGCGCGCATATCGGCACAAGCCGCCTTCAAGAAATCCACCGAGAAGCCGGTGGTCGTGATTGACAACACCGGGTCGGTCGAGGACCTGGAGCGACGGGTCAGGGGCCTGTGGTTCTCCACGGTCCCCGGTGAGGGCGGCGAGGTGAGGCCCAGGTGACGCCCTTGTCGCCCGGTAACCGGGGTCCGGTCTCCCGGCCCCGGCGCCGGCTGTGGTTTGCGGCGCTCGCCTCGGTTCCCGTGCTGTTCGCGGCATTTGTGATCGTCATTCGGGCCCTTTACCCCGTGAAGTACTCCGCGTGCGTTGACGCGTCCTGCGCCGAGTTCGGCCTCGAACCGTCGCTCGTATACGCTGTCATCCGGGTCGAAAGCGGATTCCAACCCGGCGCGCGGTCCCCCGCCGGGGCCGTGGGATTGATGCAATTGATGCCCTCCACGGGGGCCTGGGCCGCCTCGGAGATGGGAATCGAGTACTCCGACGAGGTCCTGCTGGACCCCGCCGCGAACATCCGGCTCGGGTCGTTCTACTTGAGGCATCTGCTGGACCAGTTCCGCGGGGACATCGTCACCGCGCTGGCGGCCTACAACGGGGGCGTGCGCAACGTGAGGGAATGGCTCCAGCGCAACGGGAAGTGGCCCCTCGATCCAGCCGACATCCGCTTCGACGAGACGAGGCGGTTCATCCAGAGGGTGACGTTCGACAGAAGGGTCTACGAGATCGTCTACCCGGGTTACCTGGGCAAGCCCCGCGGGTAGGGGGTATCGCATGGAGGGGCGAGAGATCGCCAGGGTCGTGGCGACGAGACAGCTCACGGAGGAACAGGTCGGGATCATCGAGGGCGCGACGCCGGGAGTGGCGGTCGTGGGTGCCCGCGATAGGGGGCAACTCCTCGAGGAGATAGTGGGCGCGCACGTGCTTTTCGCGGCATGGGGCGGCGTCCGTCTCGATGCGGAGATACTCCGGGCGGCCGCGAATCTCCGCTGGATCCACGTCGGGAGCACGGGCGTCGAGACGGTCCTGATCCCGGAGTTGGTCGAGTCGGACCTGGTGGTGACCAATTCTCGCAGGGTTCACGCGGTGCCGGTGGCGGAGCACGTGTTCGCTATGTTGCTCGCCCTCGCGAAGCACCTGCCGGAGTACGATTCCCAGAAGGCGAGGCGGGAATGGAGACGGGTCCCGGGGGACGCGGTGTCCGGGGCGACCCTCGGGATCGTCGGCTTCGGCGCCGTCGGGCGAGAGATCGCCGGCCGCGCGCTGGCATTCGGAATGAGGGTGCTGGCCGTCCGCAGGGCGGCCGGTGACAGGGACGCGTGCGGCCGCGACGCGGCGCCCGCGGAGCGAGTCGTGGGCCGGGAGCGACTGGCCGAGGTACTGGGGGAGAGCGACTTTGTCGCGATCTGCGTACCCCTTACTTCCGAGACGCGCGGGTTGATCGGCCGACGAGAGATGGCGGCGATGAAGAAAGGCGCACGCCTGGTCAACGTCTCCCGCGGCGGGGTCGTGGACGAAGCGGCGCTCGTCGAGGCGCTGCAAAGCCGCCACCTGGCGGGGGCGGCGCTGGACGTGTTCGAACGTGAACCCTTGCCGCCGGACAGCCCGCTGTGGTCCGTTGACAACCTGCTCATGACACCCCACGTCGCCGGAAGCCGCCGGGACCACATAGCGGCCCTCACCGAACACTTCGCCGAGAATCTCAGGCGATGGCTGTCCGGCGAGGAACTGCTGGACATCGTGGATAAGCGCAAGGGGTACTGAACGTCAAGCCGGGGACCTGATCCTGCGGAGCATCCTCGAGTACAGGGCGGCGCAGACCGCGACGCTGTAGACGAGGCCCGCGCCGAGGTATCCCCATGCGGGCTCGCCCCGATACAGCAGCCAGTACGCCTTGGCCGGCCAGTAGCTCGGTATCAGCCCCAGCAGGAATTGCCACGGGGAGCGCCAGAAAAACGCCACCATCGGTCCGGCCAGCGTAACGGTCCCCAAGCCTTTCAGCAGGGCGAGTCCCTCTACCTTGTTGGACGCGAGGGCGACGAGAGAGAGCATAGTGAACACGGACACCGCCGACCCCAGCGCCAGCGCCGGCAACGTCCGGAGAACGGTCCGCGGCGATACTAGGCCGGTCGCCCAGGAGTAGACGGCGCTGTAGGGGATGCTCACGAGCGCGGCAGCCGCCAGGCGATAGACTAGGTAGGCGCCGAGGGAAACCCGCGTCACCACCAGGGCGGGGAACACGTAGTCGTCCCTCTCGTCGAGAAGCAGGAGCCCATACACCATCCCCGTGAACAGCGGTATCGGCAGCGTGTAGGCGGTCATGATCAGCGGGTGGTAGTCCTCGATGGAAACACCGTAAGTCGTCGCCAGCCAGTCGGCTGCGATCGGCAGGATGAGCCTGAGCAGGGCCACGTATACCCAGGGAGTCAGCAACATGAACACGACCAGGGGGTCCCTGGGGATGCTCCTCAGGTCGTTCAGCAGGAACGCCCTCACCGGCTTCATATCGCCCCGCCTCCCCCGCGGGCGATCACGTAGCGTTCGAACCGGGCACTCGCCAGGTAGAGGAGGACGGCTATCCAGACTGCCTGGTGCACGACGGCCCCGGCGGCCTCCCATCCCGCGGCTCCCCCGAACGCGCCTCTCAAGAGCACCAAGGACCCCCGGGTCGGGGCCAGGTACATGAGCGGACTCCTGACCCACCCGAAGTATTCCAGCAAGGGCAGGACCAGCACGAACACGTACAGCGGGATCACCACGATGAAATTGCTGACGGATGTGTAGGGTGACACAGCGATCAAGCCGACCAGCAGCGAGATCACCGACATGGGGATCGTCCCCGCCGTCAGCATGAACAGGTTGTAGCCGGGACCGTACGACGCCGTCACCACCATGATGGTGATGACCCAGGCGAGCGCCGTCAGGGACAGGAGCTTCGACGCGAGGTACTCGGCGAACGTGACCGGCGCGATCATCATGGCGTACAGGGTCCTCTCGCCCTTTTCGAACAATACCTGCCCCGCGATGAACGCCAGCCCGACGGCGCCGAGATCGGCGAAGACCAGGAACGTCACCGCCGCGCCCAAGACCTCCCGGGGCAGAGCCCGCATCAGCGAGACCCACACGAGCACCACGAACAGCGCGGCGTACAGGAACCCGTAGCGAACCTGGAGCCTGAAGTCCATCTTGAGCAGGGCCGGCAGGTGCTTCATTGCAGCCGCCTCCCGGTCACGCGGATGAACACGTCCTCGAGCGTGGGCTCCTTGCTGTGGATGGTCAGCACCTTCTCGGTCCTCAGGGTCTCGACGAACCCGGGGTTGTCAGCGAGCCCCTTCATGGGGAACTCCCTCTCCACTATTCGACCGTCCCGCTCCAACCCGACGGACACCACGTGCTCGCCCCGCTCGATCTTCAGCTTTGATGGGGCGCCGACCAGCTCGATCCTCCCGTCCACGATGAACGCCACCCTGTCGCAGAGCTCGTCGGCGATGAACATGTTGTGGGTGGTGAGGAAAACCGTATGGCCCGCCGCCTTCTGCTCACGTATGAGGTCCCTGATTCCTCGTGAGCCGGCCGGGTCGAGGCCCGCCGTGGGTTCGTCCAGGAATAGGAGCTGCGGCTTGTTGAGCAGGGCCCTCGCGAAGTTCAGGCGCACCTGCATGCCTTTCGAGTAGGCGCTGACGCGCGTTCTCGCATCGTCCCTGAGGCCGACCAATTCGAGGAGCCTGAGGGGATCCTCCGTCCCCGGCCCGTGGAGCGACCGGAAGAACTCGAGGTTCTCCAGCGCCGTCAGCTTCTGGTAGTGGGAGGGGAACTCGAAGACCACGCCTATCTTCGAGTAGTACTCCGGTCCCCAACGTTCCAGGTCCTTCCCCAGTATCCGGATTTCCCCGGAGTACCCGGTCAGCAGCTTTATCAGGATCTTCTGGGTCGTGGTCTTGCCGGCGGCGTTCGGCCCGAGGAAGCCGAGTATTTCGCCCTTCTCGACCTCGAAACTGACGCCGTCCACCGCCGGACGAGCGCCTCCGCGGTACCTGAAGGACAGCCCCCTTACCTGGATCATCCCGACGACCCCTCCCGGAAGCACATTCTCGGCCGCGCGTCCCTCTACTTCAAGTCTACCCCGATCTGTCAATCCCCAGGACCCTTGAATGCGCGGATCCGACGTGCTAATATATGTAGTGCACTTGTGTGCCGAAGTGGTGGAAATGGCAGACACGCGGTGTTCAGGGCGCCGTAGGCGAACGCCTGTGTGGGTTCAAATCCCACCTTCGGCACCATTTTTATTGGAGGCCCAGGTAGAGGGCCTTTTTTGATGTCCGGAAACCTGCAATAGACCACAAACAGATCGCGAACGGATCACGAGCGCGAAGTGAGAGTTGCCTTTTGAGATGTGGCCCCGTCTGTGGTATCATGTAGCCACTGGGGGGTTGCGGCATGGAAGCGGGCGTCAGACACGTGAAGAACCACTTCAGCGAGTATCTGAGGCGCGTGAAACGGGGGGAGACGGTGATCATTACCGAACGTCGTGTGCCTGTCGCCAAGTTGGCGCCGGTCGACGAGGCCAAACCGCAAGCCGTTCTCGAATTGGTGAGCCGCGGGGTAGCCTCGTGGCGCGGCGGGAAACCGCGCGGCCTCGCTGTGCCGGTGTCGGTTTCTCAAGGCGCTTCGGTGGCGGCTCTCGTGGCGGAGGACCGTAGATGATATGCTACTTGGACACCAGCGCCCTTGTTAAGCTCTATGTGCGGGAGGAGGGCGCTGATGTTGTCCGCGAGCTCGTGATGCGATGCAGCGCCGCCGGGACGAGCAAAGTCGCGTATGCCGAAGCGCGGGCCGCCTTTGCCCGGGCCCTGCGCCAGGGTGTTATCGGGGACGAGGGCTACCGGGAAATCGTGGCCGCCCTGCATAACGATTGGCACACTTACCTTGCCATGGAGGTATCGGACGCACTCATCTTCCTCGCCGGGGATCTATCTGAAAGGCACGGTCTTCGGGGCTTTGACGCCATCCATCTCGCATCCGCGCTGACCCTCAAGACCCAGGTGAGCGAGGAAATGGTCGCAGCGTGCTTCGACTCCCGCCTGTGGGAAGCCTTCCGGGTCTACCTGCCGGTGATGCCGCAGACGGAGCCGGTTTGACAGGGCGAGCGGTGCGGGCTACACGACGGGACGCATATTCATGCACGGGACGGCAACCCCCGAAGGGAAAGGTTGTCGCGCACTTGCTTCTGCCGCTGGATCCGCCGCTGGATCCGCCGCTGGATCCGCCCGCGGTTGCACCAGTTCTGCGATACCACCTTTATCGAGATGCACTTTCCGAGGAGGAATATGCGAATCGGCAACGAATACGCCTGAAGCACAGGCATCAAGTGAGGGGCAACCTATCTGTCAATTAGTGGAGCACAGCTGTATGCATGTACGCACGAAACACGAACGAATCTGCAGAGGGATGGGATGCTGAAATGAACGTCAAGTGCTCAACGAAGTCTGTCTGGCCGGCTGTCGTCTGCATTGTCTTGGTCGCCGCTCTCTTGGCCGGGTGCGGCGGGGGTTCCAAGCCGAGCGCGCAGCCGCAGGCGCAGCCGGAACAGCCCAAACCGCCGGAACCCAAGAAGCCGGTTGTCTTCACGTACGTGTCGTCCACTGAGCCCGATCTTCTCGACCCGTCAATCTGGTTCACGACCACCCCGTTGAATCTGAACGTCTACCAGAACCTGCTGGAGGTCAACCCCGAGGGCAGCGACAAGCCGTTCACGCCCATGCTTGCCGAGTCGTATACCGTATCAGGAGACGGCCTCACCTGGAAGTTCAAGCTGCGCCAGGGAGTGAAGTTCCACGACGGTTCTCCGTTCAACGCGGAGGCGGTGAAGTACTCCATCGAGCGCACGCGCAAGATCAACGAGGCCCCTGCGGGGCTCTGGTCCGCCGTCGAGCAGATCAATGTTGTGTCAGAATACGAAATTGAGTTCAAGTTGAACGCGCAGGTGCCCTTCGACTACATCGTGGCGGCCGGGTACGGCGTCGGCATGCTAAGCCCCAAGGCGGTGAAGGACCACGAGAAGGACGGCGACCTCGCGAAGGAATGGTTCAAGGATAACGCGGTGGGTACCGGTCCGTACAAGCTCAAGGAATGGAAGCGCGGGGAGCAGATGGTCCTCGAGAAATTCGACGACTACTGGGGCGGCTGGAAGGAAGGATACCCGGACATCGTCGTGATCAAGTTCGTGAAAGAGTACTCGACGGCCCGTCTCATGCTCGAGAAGGGCGAGGCCGACATGGTGGACTTCATACCGGCCGACCAGGTCGAAGAAGCCCGCAAGCTGCCCGGGGTGAAGGTCGAGTCGTACCCGAGCTTCGAGACTCTCTACTTCCACTTCAACTGCGGAAGAGGCGCGACAAAGAACAAGACGCTCAGGCAGGCGCTGTCCTATGCGTTCAACTACGGCGGGATCGAGCAGATCTCGAGGGGCAACGCGAAGCAGCTCAGGGGCGTTCTCCCCAGCGCCATGTGGGGGTACAGCAAGGACACCTTCCAGTACACGTTCGACCTCGACAAGGCGAAGGAGCTCTTGGCGAAGGCGGGATATCCGAACGGCGGCCTGAAACTCACACTCGGCTACATGGCCCAGGACGAACTGGAGCGGCAGCTGGCCGAGATGTACAAGAGCGACCTCGCGAAGATAGGCGTCGAACTGAAGCTTGAAGGGGCCCCCTGGGCCACCATATCAACCAAGCAGAAGTCGCAGGACACGGCCTACGACATATTCGTCCGCTACTGGTGGCCGGACTACGTGGACCCGCACGATTTCATGTACTTCCTGCTGAAGTCGGGGGTCAAGAGCAATTACTCGTATTACTCCAACCCGCAGGTAGACAAGCTCATTGACGAGGCCCACAAGACGGCCGGCGTCGATCGCAACAAGGCAATCAGCCTGTACAAGCAGATCCAGGACATCGTCGTCGAAGACGCGCAAAGCGTGTTCGTGCTGGAGCAGAAGTGCGTGGTCCCGATGAGGATAAGCGTGAAGGATTTCGTGTACAACCCGGCATACCCGAGGATCGTCAAGTTCTACGGGTTGAGGCTGGAGCGATAGCGTAACAGCGCCGTCAATTTCGGGAGTAACCGCCCCGGCGGTTACTCCCGCCTACCTTCTCTCGGGAAGGATGCATTGCGAATGGGCATACCGGGCTATGTGGGACGCAGGATTGCCTTTCTGGTGTTTGTCCTGTTCGGCCTGAGCGTGATCACCTTCTGCATATCCAATGTGCTGCCGATAGACC
>JANLGA010000090.1:0-3378 GCA_024653225.1 Bacillota bacterium
CTCAATCTCCCGGCCCCCGTCCGCCAACCTGACCCGGCTATGCCCAGGCGCCAACTTCCCCCCACAACACCCAGCACAACCGGACCCGGTCAACTACCGCGTAAATGGCCCCACACTGTCCAGTTTTCAAAGACCAAGCCCCCGCCGACAGCGGGGCGCCGCCGCTTCGGGCACCCTGTCTTCCAGGCCCCGGTGTTGCGACATCATCGCCTCGCGACGGCATCTGTTAATATACCACGACGTCATGCTCGGATCAACACGCAAGGCGACCCGTATGCACTGACCAACCGATATTCCGGCTCGCTTTCCGACCTCTTCATCACTTTACCGCGTGCTCTCGCGGCTTGAGCAAAGGGAAAAGGATCACGTCCCTAATTGACGGCGAATTGGTCAGGAGCATGACCAGCCTGTCAATGCCGATCCCCATGCCCCCGGTCGGAGGCATACCGTATTCGAGCGCCATCAGGAAGTCCTCGTCCATCGGGTGGGCCTCTTCGTCGCCCTTCGCCTTCTCCCCGACTTGCTGAAGGAACCTTTGCCTCTGATCCATGGGATCGTTGAGCTCGGAAAAAGCGTTAGCTATCTCGCGGCCGCCGGCGAAGGCTTCGAATCTGTACGTGAGCGACGGATTGTCCGGGATGCGCTTGGCCAACGGCGAGATCTCCACGGGGTAATCCACCAGGAACGTCGGCTGAATCAGCTTTGGCTCCACGAACGTCTCGAGTATCTTATCTACGACGGTGGCCTTGGATATCGCCTTCTCCATTCTCAGGCCCAGCTGCTCGGCGATACGCCTCGCATCACCGTCGGAGCGGATTTGCTCGACGTCCACCCCCGTCTCGCGCCGAATCGCCTCGATGAGGGATACCCTCGGCCACGGCGGGGCAAGGTCCACCGTCCCATCCCCATGCGGTATCTTCGTGGTTCCGAACACCTCGCGCGCCACGGTGGGAATCATGTCTTCGCACAGCTCCATCATACCGTGGTAATCGGTGTAGGCCTGGTACAGCTCTAGCATCGTGAATTCGGGGTTGTGTTTTGTCGAGATGCCCTCATTCCTGAAATTGCGGCCGATTTCGTAGACCCTCTCGAGGCCGCCGACTATGAGCCTTTTCAGGTGCAGTTCGAGGGCTATCCTGAGGTAAAGGGCCATGTCGAGGGCATTGTGGTGAGTGATGAAGGGACGGGCCGTGGCGCCTCCCGCCACTACGTGCATCGCCGGGGTTTCCACTTCGATGAACCCGCGGCTGTCGAGGTAATTCCTGATTGACCGTATTATCTTGGACCTGGCTATGAACGTATCCCGCACTTCGGGGTTTACTATGAGGTCGAGATACCTCCGCCTGTAACGTACCTCGATGTCTTTCAAACCGTGCCACTTCTCCGGGAGGGGCCTCAGGCATTTCGCCAACAGCTGGAAGCTCCGCACGGAGACGGTCACTTCGCCCTTCCTGGTCTTGAAGACCACACCCGAGACCCCGATGATGTCGCCCACGTCGAGCGTCGAGAATTCGTCGTACCTCTGCTCGCCGACGTCGTCGGCCCTCGCGTACACCTGGATCCGGCCGGTCCTGTCGGATAGGTCCGCAAAACACGCCCTGCCGTGGTGCCTGATCGCCAGGAGCCTCCCCGCCACCGAAACGGCACGGCCCTCCAGCTTCTCAAATCCCTCTCGTATCTCCGAGGCGTGATGGGTGACGTCGAACCTCGACCCATAAGGGTCAACCCCCATCCGCCTCAGGTTGTCCACCTTCTGCAAGCGCGCCGGTTCAAGGCCCTGCAATTCTTCGTCCATGTTGCCTCCGCAGAACGCCAGGCGTTCTCAGTGTCTTACCTCGGTTATCTCGTAGTTCAATACCCCCACCGGGACCGAAATCGTGACCACCGTGCCCGGCTTGCGCCCGAGCAGAGCCTTCCCGACCGGGGATTCGTTAGATATCCTGTGTTTCGAGGGATCCGCCTCCGCGGAACCGACGATGGTGTACTCGCTCACCTCACCCGTTTGGAGGTCTTTCACCTTCACCGTCGAACCGATCGTGACTTCGTCCGAAACCTCTCCGGCATCGCTGATGACCTTGGCATTGCGCAGGATCTTCTCCAGGGTGATAATCCGGCCTTCGATGAAAGCCTGTTCGTTCTTTGCGTCGTCGTACTCGGAGTTCTCATTGATGTCGCCGAATTGCCTGGCCAGCTTGATCCTCTCGGCCACTTCCCTTCGCCGGACCGACTTCAGATAGTCCAATTCGTTCTCTATCTTCTTCAAGCCCTCCGGCGAGAGGATGACCTCCTTTTCCACCATCATTTCTCGCTCCCTTTCTCTTTCAATGAATCATCCGCTGGCCTTACGCGATACTCGAAAGGAATATATTTCCCCGCCCGAAGTCCTATTCTCGCGTCCTTCTCGAAAACGGGTCCGAGATATTGCAAAAGCACTGGCGGGCCGCCGGCCTGCAGTGCTTGGTGTTTCCCATATATATCCACCGAAGAGCCAACTTTTATTATAGGGAACCGGAATATCCTTGTCAAGGAAAGTGGAGGCCCGGCCGACGCTCACGACGCCCGAGACAACGAGGCCGTGTTTCCGGCCGAGTCGCCTGACCTCGTCCACGCGGTCCGCCGTGACCTGCCATCCCGGCCAGCCGTCGTACCTCTCTTCGAGGGCCAGCAATACCGCCTCGGCCGAGCGCGGGTCACAAGTGGGCGGGTCCGCTGCGTCATCGGCAGATCGTGGGAACTCGCCGGGCAATCGTACGACCCCTCCGGTGATCGCGAGCACCCCGGGGGGCAACGCAGATGCCCACGCCGGCGGCCAATCCGAACCCGCAATGAAGCAGACCACCGTCCCGGGCGCCAGGTGAGCGGGGTTGAGCCGCCGGCCGCACTCGCCGCAGACCACGACCAGGTCCCACTGCGCCGCCGCACTCACAAGATCACCGACCATCCTCGGGACAAGCCCCGTCTCGGCAGTAATGGCGAGCGACAACTCCCGAACCTGTCGCGGCTCCCCGAACAGCGTGAGCGACCCGGCCTCGCATGCAATGATGCGCGCGAATGCAGCTGCGTGCGGGTGGTGTGCTCCGAACACCGCTACGGCCGACGATGCGAGGGCCTTGTCCATGAAGCCCAGCGCGATCCCCGCCGCGTCGAGGGTCGCAGCCACTTCGTAATTGTGGCCGCACGTGACGGCGACCCCCGCGGCGTCGGAAACGCGCTGAGCAACGTCGTGGGAAACCGAAAAGGATCCCATCCCGACGATTCCGGCACCCAACCGGGCGGCCGCACGCGCGGATTCGGCCAGCCTTTGCGAGACCCTCTGCCTCGGCATGGACTGCACTTGCCTGGAAGTCATGGCGAGATCGAACACCCAGCCGTCAGCCG
>JANLGA010000090.1:3388-5638 GCA_024653225.1 Bacillota bacterium
CCCCACCGCGACCGTATGCCGCTCAGTTGGGAGGTGGTAGGCGGGAAGTAGCGTGCGGCGGCCGCCTCGAACCAGGGAAACGGAAAGTACCTCGCGATCGGGTATCTCGTCAGCACGTCGGCCGCATCCCAGGGATGCGTAATGAGCCCGAACCGTCCCACCGCCAGACACCCCCGAGCCCGCATTCGGCGGCAGCTTCAGCCCCACGGGCTGCTGGGAAAGCGCCTTAGGACCCTCTTTAGCGAGGATGGCGACAGCCTCGTATCGTCGTGCATCATGCCCCGCTTGAGCCCCTGCATCACCCTGAGCCCGGGTCGCGTGTTGATCCCGAGGTCCGAGGCCAGCCTCGAAAGGGCGGTGAGCCTGGCGCTCTCCAGTGAGTCCCCGGGTGTGCGACCTTCCCTCAGATTCTCTATGAACTCCTTCGCCAGATAGAAGTGGGCGAGGTTTGTCAGCGGATTCCCACACCGACCCGAAGCGGTCATCCCGAACATCTCGGGTTTTCGCAGCGCGAAGCCGAACTCGAGGGATTCCTTGAGTTCCTCGGTCTCGCTGACCATCGCCTCGGACAGGTTCTTCGGAGTGCATATCGCGTATTCCCTCAAACACCTGATGATGGCGTGCTCCAGGGTGTGGGCCCTTTCCGGGGGAACCACGCCCCCGACGTTGCCGCGAAGCTCGAGTCGCTCACCGTTCTCGAGGTCGTATCCGCAAATCGTTATCGGGAGGTCCGTCGGCCCCTTCATCTCCGTGTGTCCCTCGACTGCCATCCAACCGGCCCCGTCAATGACCGGGTAGCCTCCCGACCAGAGAGCGCCGATTTCGACCGTCTCCACGTCCCTCGCGATCAAGAGACCGTCACTGAATGTGAACTTCCCGGCTTTCCCCCTCCCCATGCCTGATACCTCGGCGAGGAGCGCCGTCGCGTGAACCCCGACGTACGGGTTGAATATGCCCTGGAGCCACACCTGGTCGAGCCGACCGATCACGCCCATCGGATACATCTGGCCGCGCTCGACCGAATAGGGCAGAAGGAGACACGAGCCGCCCGTTCCCACACGCTGCATGAACGTAGCCGTGACGGGATCGAGGAAAACCCCGCGAATCGAGCCCCCTTCCGATCTCGGAAACACGCCGTTGGCAACAGGCACTACCGGAAGATCCATCATCGTCCTCCCGCGATGGTCTCAAGGATTCTTTCCATCTCCGCCACTGTCGTCGCCCTCGTCAACTCGAGGCGCAGCCGAGAGGCCCCGGGAAGGCCTCTCGTGTACCACGCCAGGTGTTTCCGCATCTTGATGACCGCGCTCCGTTCCCCGTACTCCGCTGTCATCATCATGAGATGCTCGAGCGCGGTGTTCACCCTCTCCTCCAGCGTCACCGAGAGTTTTCCCCCGGACAGTGCCGACGCGATCTCGCGGAATATCCAGGGATTGCCGAGGGCCGCACGACCCACCATGACGGCGTCGCAGCCCGTCTCTCGCAACATCCTGAGCATGGTCGCGACGCCGTCAACGTCACCGTTTCCGATCACGGGCACGGACACGGCCCGCTTGGCGCGCGCTATGCACTCCCAATCGGGCGACCCGGAATACCCCTGTGCACGGGTCCTACCGTGAATGGTGAGGGCGCACGCGCCCGCCGATTCCAAGAGGGCGGCGAACGAAGCCGTATCGCAGTGCGAATCGTCCCAGCCTTTCCTCATCTTCACGGTCACGGGCACCCGCACGGCAGCCCGAACCCCCTCCACGATCCGAGCCGCCCGCGGTGGGTCGAGCATCAGGGCCGCGCCGCCACCACACCTGGTCACCTTGGGTACGGGGCACCCCATGTTTATGTCCACGAGTGACGCACCGAGCGCCTCCGCGATGACAGCCGCTTCCGCCATGGAAGACGGGTCCGACCCGAACAGCTGGACCCCGACCGGACCCTCGTCGGCCCCGACCACGGCAAGCTTCCTGGACGCCTCGTTCCCGCGGACGAGACCGTTGTCGCTGACCATTTCGGTGAAGGTCAGCGGGGCGCCGAATCTCCGGTTCAGTCTCCTGAATACGCCGTCGGTTACCCCCGACATGGGGGCGGGTACCGCCGGCGGCCACAGGACAATATCTCCCACAGTCGCGACCCGGAGCGAGCAGACTGACCGGGAGACCTCGCGAAGGTCCCCCGGTCCGGTGAATTCGCCCATGGATTCAGTGAACCAACCGGTCCTCTTCGACCGGTATGCCGGCCTTGTCCAGGACGGACTCC
>JANLGA010000091.1 GCA_024653225.1 Bacillota bacterium
AACGCGATGATGTTCCTGACCTGCCGACAGTCCCTGACGTCCTGGAGCATTTCCTCTATTATCTCCTCCTGCACCAGCAAGTCCTCCTCCATCAGGTTGTCGTTCTTGTCGGCGGCGAGGAGCGTCCCGAATTCCTCCCTCATCACGTCTATGACGAGGGATATCTCCTCCTGGGTCAACGTCTCGACATCGCGTCGTACTTCCACCACCGTAATGTCTTCGAAATCCGTCCGCGAAGCCTCTATCACCGAGGGCGTCCTGCTCTTGAACTCGCTGTACGCGAGTATGCTTTCCCTGAGACGCCGGCGGGCCTTCTCGAAGCGCGATCTCTCCAGCGGCCGGGTGAGGATGAACGTGAACTTGAGCAGTCGCCGTTGGGGATCGAAGTTCACCGTTGATAGTTCCGGGTATCTTACGAGGACGGATATCAGAAGTCCTACGCCCTTGGAGTTCTCCGTCTTTTCTCTCTTTGTCAACAACGACACCCTTTCACCACCGCATGGACCTGATTCTTCAGGGGCCCCCGGATTCCTCCCGGGGCTACTTGGCATACTCGACGGCGCGCGTCTCCCGCACGACGGTGACCTTGATCTGGCCGGGGTACTCGAGCTCGCTCTCGATCTTCTTCACTATGTCCCGCGCGAGCCTGCTGGCGGCGAGGTCGTCTATCTTCTCGGGCTTCACCATGATGCGTATCTCGCGCCCCGCCTGGATGGCGTACGCCTTGTCCACGCCGTCGAACGAATCGGCTATCTCCTCGAGCTTCTCCAGTCGCTTAATGTACGCTTCCAGGGTCTCGCGCCTCGCTCCGGGCCTGGCCGCCGAGACGGCGTCCGCCGCTGCGACCAGGAATGCCTCGACGGACCTCGGCTCGACGTCCCCGTGGTGGGCCTCCATCGCCTGTACTACGTCGTTGTTCTCCTTGTACTTCCTCAGCAGGTTTATCCCGATGGCGACATGGGAGCCCTCGACTTCGTGGTCAACCGCTTTACCTATGTCGTGGAGTAGCCCCGCCCTCTTGGCGACGGCCGCGTCGCACCCCATCTCCGCGGCCATCGCCCCGGCGAGGTGGGCGACTTCGATCGAATGCTTGAGCACGTTCTGCCCGTAGCTCGTCCTGAACTTCAGGCGACCCAGGAGCTTGATGAGTTCGGGGTGCAAGCCGTGGACCCCCGTCTCAATTGCCGCGCCCTCGCCCGCCTCCCTGATCTGGGCGTCCACCTCCTTCTCAGCCTTCTCCACCATCTCCTCGATGCGAGCAGGGTGTATCCTCCCGTCAACGATGAGCTTCTCGAGGGCCACCCTCGCGACTTCGCGCCTTATCGGGTTGAAACCCGAAAGGATCACCGCCTCGGGAGTGTCGTCTATTATGAGGTCCACTCCCGTCAGCGTCTCAAGGGTACGGATGTTCCGCCCCTCGCGGCCAATGATCCGCCCTTTCATCTCGTCATTCGGAAGCTCGACCACCGAGACGGTGGCTTCGGCCACGTGGTCGGCGGCGCACCTCTGGATGGCGAGTGAGATGATGTCTCTGGCCTTCTTCTCGGCCTCCTCCTTCGCCTTGCTCTCGATTTCCCTTATCATTGCCGCCGCATCCTGCTTAATCTCTTCCTCGACCCGCGACAGCAGCGCCTCTCTCGCCTCGTCGCTGGTCATGCCGGAGATCTTCTCCAGTTCGACTATTTGCCTGTGTCTCAATTCGGATACCTGCTCATGAGCCCTTTCGAGCTCCCTGTCCTTCCTGTTGACCTGTTCCTCCCTCTTCTCGATGCTCTCCATCTTGCGCTCGAGGATTTCTTCTTTCTGCATCAGTCTCCGCTCAAACCTCTGGAGTTCGGCCCGCCTCTCCCTCGTATCCCTCTCGAAGTCACTGCGGAGCCGGTGGACCTCCTCCCTGGCCTCTACGAGCGCTTCCCGTTTCCTGCTCTCGGCCTCCTTGCGCGCCTCCTCGAGCAGCCTCCTCGCGGCCTCCTCCGCGGATGCGATCTTGGCCTCCGCCAGTACCTTTCTCAGCACGTATCCGATCGCCACACCCGCGAGTGTACCGGCGATCGGCAATACGATCCAGCCGGACGGCATCGAGCGTTCACCTCCCCCTGCAAAACGGCCGGCCGAGTCGGGATGACTCGGCCGAGGCGACAAACACCTTGGTTGTCCGGGTTACGACCACGCCGGGATCTCCGGCAATCCCCGGCGACGACATGTATAGTCTAGGTCGTGACGACCCTGAGATTCCAACGATTGTCCGAAACCGAGAAACGTCCCCGTATATTCTAGCGTTATGGGTTTTGGGAGTCAACTTTCCCCGAAATCCACGCGGTCGAGTTCGAGCACTCTTGCTATGATGGAGGATCGGAACCCCCTCCTGGCGAGATACCACCACAAGCGCCTGTTCCGGGTCTCCGGGTCGAGGCCCTGGTAAACCTTCACCCGTCGCGACGCCAGGGCCGCGGCGGCACGGAATTCATCCTCTTCAGACATGGCCGATTCGGCCGCCTGGGCGGCGGTCGCGGGATCGATTCCCCTCCGGATGAGGCCCTCCTTCAGGCCTCGCCTGCCGAGCGGGCGGGCTTGTCCCTCGCTCCTGGCGCGCACCCATTCGGAGGCGAACCGCGAGTCATTCACGTAACCGAGTTCCTTAAGCCGGTTGACGGCTTCCTCGGCCACCTCGGGGGTCGCTCCCTTGCGGCGGAGCATGCGAGCCACCTCTTGCGAGGACGCATCCTTCCGGGCCAGGAACGCCAGCCCGGATCGCAAGGCGTCCTCCACCCCGACGCACATGCGACCGGTCTTATGCGTCCTGCGGGGTCTCATCGCTCGCGGCTGCCGCCTTCACCGTCCCCAGCTTGAGCTGCTGCCGGACCCTTCCCTCGATCTCGGCAAGGACGTCCGGGTGTTGCTTCAGGTAATCCCTCACGTTGTCCCTTCCCTGTCCCAGCCGATTCTCTCCGAACGAATACCACGTGCCGGTCTTGGTGATGATGCCGTGGTCGCACGCCACGTCAACCACGCATCCTTCCCTCGATATCCCCTCGCCGTAGATGATGTCGAAATCCGCCTGCTTGAACGGCGGCGCGACCTTGTTCTTGACGACTTTCACCCGAGTCCTCGTGCCGATGGTTTCCGTTCCCTGCTTGAGGGTCTCCACCTTCCTTACGTCCATCCTGACTGACGCGTAGAACTTGAGTGCGCGACCGCCGGGGGTGACCTCGGGGTTACCGAACATCACCCCCACCTTCTCCCTGATCTGGTTGATGAAAATGGCCGTCGTCTTCGACTTGGATATGGCCCCGGTGAGCTTCCTCAGCGCCTGCGACATCAGCCGCGCCTGCAGCCCCATGTGGGCGTCCCCCATCTCGCCCTCTATCTCGGCCCGCGGGACAAGCGCCGCCACCGAGTCCACCACGACGACGTCAACGGCACCGCTTCTCACCAGCGCCTCGGCGATCTCGAGCGCCTGCTCGCCCGTGTCTGGTTGCGATATCAGGAGGTTGTCCACGTCAACCCCGAGCCTTTTCGCGTACAACGGGTCCACGGCGTGCTCGGCGTCTATGAACGCCGCCACCCCGCCCGCCCTCTGGGCTTCGGCTATGATGTGAAGGGCCACCGTCGTCTTCCCGGATGCCTCCGGGCCGAATATCTCGACCACTCTTCCCCTGGGTACCCCCCCGACGCCCAGGGCGATGTCGAGTGTCAGCGCGCCCGTGGGAATCACCTCCACCTGCATCTTGGCGGACGCTTCCCCGAGGCGCATTATTGAACCCTTGCCGAACTGTTTCTCTATGTGAACCAGCGCCATGTCGAGAGCCTTGTCTTTTTCAATCACCAGGTACCCTCCCAAGTGCCGACCGGCTGGCAAGCCCTTCCTAGCCTAGAGTATACACTCGGTCGAATCTTCCGGCAACGGGCCGTCCCAGCGGCCGGCTACTGCAGGCTCCACCCCTCAATCTCCCCGTAAATGGGACCGGACGGGGTCAGTGTGCTCTTCATCAGGCAAACCCTCTCCATCCAGACCGGACCGACCTCGACCGGCGCCAAGGCACCGATCGCGGCGCTCAGGGCGGGGTCTCCCGTGGGGATTCTCACCCTGCCCAACGTGAGATGCGGCGCAAACGCCCTTTTTTCCGCGGGGAATCCCTCGCGGACGAGTTCCCGGTCAACCGCGGCCGCCAGGTCCGCCAGGGTGTCCCGCCCGCCTCGCACGCCCAGCCACACGACTCTGGGGGGTTTTCCCGGCGGGAAGGTGCCCACCCCTCCCATCACGACCTCGAACCGCGGGAAACCCGATACGCCCCGCGAGACCGCCCGACCGACTGCGCCGAGCTTCCGCTCGGGGACGTCGCCGAGAAACTTCAGCGTGAAGTGGAGATTGTGAGGCTCGACCCACTTGACGGGCCGCCCGGCCGCCACGAGCGGCCGCGCGACCGCAGCCACGGCCTCCTGCGTGCGGGGATCCAGTGGAACGGCTATGAAGCAGCGAATAACGGGTTCAGCCACCCTCGTCGGCCCCCCCGCCCAGGTACCTCCACAGCGTCGCGAGTGCCTCTTGCGAAGCCCTCCACTTGATCGTCTCCCTGGAGCCCCACAACGCCAAGCGCCTGTGGGTCTCCCCCATCGGTCCGCAAATCGCCACATGCACAGTGCCCACGGGCTTCGCTTCCGAGCCGCCCGACGGCCCCGCGATGCCCGTCACCCCGACCCCGATATCGCCGCCCGTCAAAGACCTGGCCCCCCTCGCCATCTCGAGCGCCGCCTCCTCGCTGACGGCGCCGCAGGTATTCAGGGTGGACTGTCGGACGCCCAGGGTCCTCACCTTCATGTCGTTGCTGTACGAAATGGAGCCCCCGAGAAAGTATTGCGAACAGCCCGGCACCTGCGTCAGCCTGTGCCCGAGCAGGCCCCCCGTGCACGATTCCCCTATTCCCACGGTGAAGCGGCGTCGCCTGAGAAGCGCCCCCACGGCGGATTCCAGGGTGTCGTCGTCGGCGCCGAAAACGAATCGGCCGACCCGCGACCGGATTTCCCTCTCCACCGGCTCGATGAGTCCCGCCGCCTCGGGTGCCGAACGCGCCTTGGCCGTTATCCGGAGGTGCACCTCTCCCGGGTACGCGTAAGGTGCGACCGTGGGGTTTCGGGCGCTAACCATCAGATCCCTGAGCCTTTCCTCGATCGCCGACTCACCCAGCATGCACGCCTTGAGGACGCGGGAATGGATGACGCATCCGCCGGCTCCGCGGGACCGGAGGAAATCCGCGACGTGCCGGTCGTACATGGGTATGAGTTCTGCGGGAGGTCCCGGGAGGAGGATGACCGTCTTCTCCCCGCAGTCCACTATGAGCCCCGGTGCGGTTCCGTTCGGGTTCGGCAGGACCCGGGACCCTTCTATGACGTAAGCCTGCCTCCTGTTGTTCGGCGTGGGGGTTCTGCCCGACCTGGCGAAGAACGACTCTATTCCTTCCCAAACCGACTGGTCGAATACCAGCGGCTTTCCGACCGCGGCGGAGACC
>JANLGA010000092.1:0-3178 GCA_024653225.1 Bacillota bacterium
GCGGGCTCATCCGCCACGTCCACGTCGAGATCGCGAAGCAACGCCAGCACGAACTCCTCGCTCGACTTGGTCTCGTCCGCGAGGAACCGCACTTCTTCCCAGTTCAAGCGCTTGGACCCCGAGTGTTCTATCGCGTTCCTCACGAGCGACGCACGAAGCCGGTTCAGGTCCACATCATTCACGCTCACCTGGCCCGGGTGTTCGGGGATCACTATCGTCTTGCCGGGGACGTTCTCCGACGGGTGCCCCCTTCGGACTTCCACCCCGTTCCTCCGCGCGAACGTCAGTTGGGCCGAGGGGTGCTTGCCGGCTCCGGTGTACTCGGTCTCCTGCACCACGAGTACCTGGTCCTCGTCCATTTCGCGCGCCACCGCCATCGCGGCGGCCAGCGACGTGTTCCCCGCGGGGCCGCGCTCCAGCCCCTCCAGCGCCGCGAGCATCTCCGTCGCGTAGAACACCTCGCCCTGCGTGACGGTTACGTACCTGTCCATGTACCTCAGCGGCCTCGCGGCGTTCCTCGGCACGTCGGACCTGTCGGGCCACGTGGCGAACGGGAAACCGAATCCGGTGTGCCCCGTCGTGAAGGACTTCCTGTTGAAATCGCGGTCAGACGCCATGTGCAGGCCCGACAGGTCCACGCTCACCCCGATGATGCGCGTGCGGCCGGCGCCGGCCTTCGCGAGCCCCCTGGCGGTCCCCGTGACGTTGCCGCCCCCGGCGTGGGTCACGCAAACGGCGTCGGGGTGCCGCCCGTACCTCTCCAGCACCTGGTCGGCGATTTCCGCGCCGAGCGTCTCTATCCCCGCGATCCCGTAGGGCGTATACAGCGACGCGTTGAAGTACCCCGTTTCCTCCAGCAGCCTCAGGCAGACGTAGAAAAGCTCCGGCCCGACGCTGAGCTGAATCACCTCGGCGCCGTACGCCTCGCAGGCCCGCGCCTTCTCCATTATCTCCGGCTGTCCCGTGCCGCTGCTGTCGTACGCCTCCTGCACCACGATGCAGGCAAGCCCCCTGGCCGCCGCCTGCGACGCGACCGCCGCACCGTAGTTGCCGCTGGTCCCGGCCACGACCCCTCGATAACCACGTTTGGCGGCATGATATACCGACACGCTCGCCCTTCGCGCCTTGAAGCTTCCGGAGGGATTGCACGCCTCGTCCTTCAGGAGTATCGTCGCGCCCTTCCCCGGGGGCGATGTCCTTCGCACCAGTTCAGTCACGTTCCTGAGTTCCAACAGCGGCGTGCGGCCGACCCCCGTCTCAGCCTGGATTCGCTTCACTTCTTCCAGCGAATACCCCGCCTCCGCCATCATCCCCTCGTAGTCGAACGCCAGCGGACCCCGGGAGAATCTCTCGTAGTCGAGGCCCACCGATTCGAGCATGATCTCGTTGCGCCTGCTCATGACCGACTCGTAACTCCAGCGGCCGCTCGAGGTCTCAATCACTTTCGCCACCCCCGAGTATCTCCCTGAGCTCCCGCCCGACGGCCAGGAGCTCGGGGATCGGCTCTCCGAAATCGTGGCGGTACGGGGGATTGACTGAGACGAGCCTCCCTGCCACGATCCTCCCGGTCATGGTCCTGACCTCGACCTCATCCCCGACGGCCGCATCCCTCAAGAGGAATCCCTTCACTCGCATCTCGAGGGGAACGGCGGCCGTGTCCGGCGGCACCTGCGGCGCCCTTTCCCCGGGGCGAAGGACCACCGAGTGAACCTGGACCCAGTCTCCCTTGCGCGCGGTTCCCATCGCTCACGATCGCACCTCCATGCCCTCGTCCGCGGGCCAAAACCGGGGCAACACCAGGTCGAGTACAGTCACGAGCCCCGGCGGCGCCTCCAGCACTCGCGGGATCATGTTCACCGCCACGGCGATCGTGCCGACGCCGCCCGGGATCTCCGGCTTGATGGACAGGCTTATCCCGGGCTCCCCCTCTATCCTGATGTAGTCGCCGGTCTCGACCCCCTCGAACTCGGGGTTGACCTGCTGGGGGTGTTCCAGCGTGATGCGCTCTTCTCCTCCCACGAACCCCCTGGCCACGTGCCTGCATCCGGCCACCATGCCGGGGGCGACGGTCACGTGGGGGGTCGAGCGCCTCACGCTCGCGATGATGGGCTCCCGGGTCTCCACCACCCGCTCCACGGTCCACCCCAGGGCGCGGGCGATGAGCGAGATTGACTCGGGGAATCCTATGTGCCCGACGATCTCGCCCCGTACCACCCCCGCACGGAACTCCTCCGGCGTGGTGCCCACACCCTGCGTCCTCATCACAGTGGGCCCGAACGGTGACAGGTCGTTTATCCTGGACGCCCGAATCCTGTCCACCCGGGTGCATGCCGCCGTCAGCGCTATGATGAGCGTGTCGAGCACGAAGCCGGGGTTTATCCCCGTGCCCAGCACCGTGCACCCGTGCTCGCGTGCGAGGGAGTCCAGCGCTCCCGCCAGGCCCGGGTTACCGACCCATGGGTAGGCCATCTCTTCGGCGATGGAGATCACGTCGAGCGAGGCCCTGACGCACTGCTCCAGTTGGGGATAGATCTCCCCGACAAACGAACCCGTGGAGTGGATGACGATGTCCGCCTCGACCTTGCCTACCACGTCGGTCGGATCGACCGTGACGGTCACCCCGGTGCGCGTCGCCACTCCAAGGGTCTCACCGAGGTCGCCCCCCGCCTTCCTCGGGTCGGCCCGGATCGCGCCCACGATCTCCGCGCCCCCACGGCGCAGGAGGGTTCTCCCGATGCCTGCGCCCATCGCCCCCAGGCCCCAGAGGATGACTTTCACGGACATGGCCTCGCCCCCCGACGCAAGCCGGCCCTCGCGGGCCGCCAACGTACAGGATTCCCACATCGGGAGCCCGCGATTATGCCGCGCGTCCGCGGGCCGTTCCCGGCCTCGGGCCGGGGCCAGATCCACTAACCTAGGGCAGGACCGTCTTCTCGACGTACTCGGACGTCATGAGCCGCAACATAGCGGGGTAGTTGGGGGAGAACTCCACGATATCCCCCACGCGCACACCCCGTGCGGCGTTCTCGACGTCGAGGACCAGGTGGTCGCCGGACGCCCCCTCGATCCGGATCCCCGGGTCGGCCGGCGCAAGCCCGCTCACCTCGACGTCCTGTTTCCCGATGGCCGCCACGGCCCTGAGCCTGACGCCCCTGGACAGGGGCGTCAGGCTCAGGGC
>JANLGA010000092.1:3188-5387 GCA_024653225.1 Bacillota bacterium
CATCCGCCCCCCTCTCTCCACAGGGCGCCGACGGTTTGCGCTGTACCTCGATAACCTCCACGAGCAGCCTGAACCCGTCCCGGCGTGCTCCCGGTACGGCGCAGCCCGAAGTGATATCGGTCCCGAGCAGTATCCCTTCACCGACCCTGAATTGAGTCACGCCCTCCGGCAGTTCCCCCTCGGAAAGCAGTCTCAGGGTCGCGGTCGTCCCCCCGGAGACGCCCAACGGGTATCCCAGTTCGCGGGACGCTTCGCGCGCGATCTCGACGAGCAACTGCATGTTCCGCCGGCTGGGCAGCACGGCGTTGAAACACCCGACCGCCGTGCCGACCGCCTCCAGTCGTATGCCTTTCAGGGACGCCATCCGCACGGCGACCTCGACCGCGCGGTCCGGCATGACGCCCTCGCGCCTTTCGCCGACGTCCACCATGAGCGTGACGCCGTGCACCCGGCCGAGGGACGCGGCGCGTTCGCCGAGAGCCCTCGCCACTTCCGGCTCGGACTCCAGGCTGCAATCGGCGATTGCGGGCACGTCCTCCACTTCCGACGGCATCGGGCTCCTGAGCAACATGAGGCGGGCAGCGATTCCCGCCCGCCTCATCCTGCGGAGGTTCGACAGCCGCGAATCGCCCAACCCGGCCGCTCCGCCGGCGAGCATCGCCCGCGCGACCGCGGGGTGCCCGCAGACCCCCTTCGTCACCCCGATTACCTCGATCCCTCGGCCCGCGCACATCCCGCAGATGAGCCGCGCATTGTGCCTTATCGCCCCCTCGCGTATCTCCAACCTCGGATAGCCCATGGGCACCCCTCCGCGCTAAACCGACTTGCCGTGAGCCCTGCGGCGTTGCAGCCTCTCCAGCCCTTCCCATTCGATGGGCCTGGTGGATCTTCCCGTCATGAGACCCAGCACGCCCGCGCGCAGCTCGGTTTCCCTGCCCCCGCAGAGCGGGCACTCGGCGGGTTTCGCGGCTTCGTAGGCGGGTTCCTGGTACACGAACACGGCGCCCTCGTAGTTTCGCAGGACCACCCTGGCGTCGGACATGGAGATCAGGTAATTCGGCATCACGGGTATCTTCCCACCGCCGTGCGGCCCATCTATTACGAAATTCGGCACGCACATGCCCGACGTGTGCCCGCGGAGGGATTCGATTATCTCGACACCCTTCGCCACCCTCGTCCTGAAATGCTCGATGCCCGGGCTCAGGTCGCACTGGAAGATGTAATACGGCCTCACGCGCATCCTCACGAGCTGGTGGACGAGCTCCCTCATCACGTGAGGGCAGTCGTTGACGCCCCTGAGCAGGACGCTCTGGTTGCCCACAGGGACGCCCGCGTTCACCAGCATCTCGCATGCGCGCCTCGACTCGGGCGTCACCTCCCTCGGGTGGTTGAACTGGACGTTGACCCAGATCGGGTGGTACCTGGACAGCATTCGGCACAGCTCCGGCGTTATGCGCTGCGGGAGGACGACCGGAGCCCTGGTGCCGATCCTGACGATCTCGACGTGCGGGATCCTGCGCAGCTCGCCGATGATATACTCGAGCCTCTCGTCCGAGATCAGCAGCCCGTCGCCGCCGCTCAACAACACGTCGCGAACTTGGGGCGTCTTTCTCAGGTATTCCAGGCATCGCTCTATCCGCTCGTCGGGCGCTGCCTCGTCCGTCGCGCCGACCAGTCGCCTCCTCGTGCAGTGCCTGCAGTACATGGAGCACTGGTCGGTGACCAGGAAGAGGACCCTGTCCGGATACCGGTGCGTCAGCCCGGGCACCGGTGAGTCAACGTCCTCGTCGAGCGGGTCCGCCTCGTCCGCCGCCGCGAACTCCGTTTCCGCGGGCGCGGGGATCGCCTGCTTCCTGATTGGGCAGTTGGGGTCGTCGGCGCTCATGAGCGAAGCGAAATACGGCGTAATCGCCATGCGGAACACGGCCAGCGTGCGCCTTATACCCTCCTCTTCTTCCTCGCCGAGAGAAACCACCTCCTTCAGCTGGTCCACCGTGCAGATGCGGTTCCGCACCTGCCACCGCCAGTCGTCCCATTCCGAGTCGCTCACGTTCCTCCACATCGGAATTTCCCGGAAATGCCTCATGCGCGCGCCTCCTTCGCTCCCGGGGGCTTCCACCGTCGCCCGGCTGTTTCCACGAGACCGTAGCAATCGCCGTGCCACGCTGTCCGTTGGAGGAGTTGACACGGTGACGCAGA
>JANLGA010000093.1 GCA_024653225.1 Bacillota bacterium
TCTCGTACTCAAAGGCCTCAAGTTCGTTGAGAAGTTCGGGAATCGCCGGGTACACGATCTTCGCCTGCTCTATCTGCATCGCCAGGTGCTCGACAATCCTGGCCTTGCTTTCGTTCGTGAAGTGATAGCCCTCAACGCGAACGCCGGACCTCCGCAGGTCGTCGAACACCGGGTCGCCCACGCCGGTCGAATCCAGCAGGACCGCAGCCCTGTACTTTTGGGCGAGCGACAAAATGCGCTGCTTCTGAAGCGACCAGTCGATCTCGTTGAACCGGTCCCAGGCTACAACGGAGCCAGTGTCAACGCGAAGCACCGTCAGCACGGTGAAGTCCACGTGCTTCGCAAGGTCCGCCCCCATGACATAGGAGCAACCGGGCCTCGGTTCTTCGAATGTTCCGGCCGCCTGACGCCTGACGTATCTGAACACCTGGTTCACGTCGTCGAGGAATTCTGCCAGGTACTCCTGCCGAAACACCATCTCGGGTAGCGTCTGCCGCGCCAGTTCGATTTCCGCCGGATCGATGTACGGGTTGCCCGAGGTCGGGAAGTGGACGTTCTCGTACTCCCTCTGCAGCCTGTCTTGCCCCCTGCAGTACAGCTCCCACACCCAGTTCCGACCCCTCGGCGTCGTCGTGAAGAACGCCCGGCCCTTCTTGTCCGTGAGGGTCGGCCGGAGCGACTCCTCCCACGCCTCCCGCTTCACCCGGGCGGCCTCGTCGACCCACAGCCAGTCGAGGCCTTCCCCCACGAGGTCCTCCGGCTTGTGCGCGGACCTGCACTCCACCACGTGTCCGTTGACGAGCTCGACGATCCTCTCCGCCTTGTTATGGCTCCTGATGAGCGGCTTCGGTAGCGTCTTGAGGAATTGCCGCCACGCCACACGGCTCATCGGATATGTGGGAGCAACTATCCAGCCCATGCCGCCCGGGATGGTCAGCGCGAGCTTCACCGCCTCTTGCGCCGCACCCAGGGTCTTTCCTCCGCGTCTTCCCGCGATGAACAGGCGAAAACGCGCCTTGCTCTGGTGGAAGGCGCGTTGGTAGCGATGCGGCCGGTAGTTTATCCGGATGATCACGAGTCATCGGCCCATTTGACGATGATCTCCTGCTCGCCTTCGACGGACTCGCCGAGGGCAAGCTTGCCGGCCTTCTGGAACCGCTCCAATGCACGGCTGAGGCGGTCCAGTTCCCCGGAATGCATCGGCTCCTGGGTCTCCTTGTACTGCCGGGCGCCCTGCGCGAGGTGCGCCGTGACCTGAGCCACCCCGGCGCGGGCAACTCTCAGGACCTCGGCGTCGAACTGGGCGGCCTCCGAGGCGAGGGCCTCGCTCTTCTTCTCGCGGCGGGCCTCTTCAATCTTCTTGAGATATATCTGACGTTCTTTTGACCATCCTTCGTCCGCGGCCTTCCGCTGGGCGTAGAAGACGCTTATGCCGTGCTTGCGAGCCAGTTCTTCGACCGTGGGCCAGATGACGTTGCCGGCTTCGTCCCTGGCGCCCTCAACGTACTCCGACTTAATCCTGGCCCAATCATGCCGCAGCCTCGCCATCCAGTCTCACCGCCTTCCGGCCCGTGGCCGCCTCCCAGCGCTGTATGACAAGCTCGCAGTAGATCGGGTCGACCTCAATTCCGTAGGCGACCCGCTTCATCTGCTCTGCCGCAATGATGGTAGCCCCTGCTTCACAGAACGGGTCGAGCACGGCTTCCCCCTCCGCCGTGAGAAACGTCATTACGGCTTTCGGCAGCTCGACCGGGAACGCCGCAGGATGGGCCTTCACCATGTGCGATTTCTTTCCGTCCTTCTCAAGCCCGCTGGACTTCGTGCCCAGCGTCGGCAGGTCGGATGTCGCAGTGGCCTGCATAATCCGCCAAACGTCGTTCGCGTACTTTCGCAAAGGCTTGATCTTGCCGCCATGCTCGGGCTCGCCCCAGGTCATGAGCACCAGCATCTCGTGGGTGATTGGATTGACCATGCCCTGTGTGTGCCCGCTCCCTTCGCAAACAGGGCACTCGATGACCGGCAGATCCGTCTCCTCATCGGGCTGCCTGAGCACGTAGATGACCTCGTGCTTGTAGTTGGGCTTGTAGTGCCTGGCCTTCCTGGCCTTCAACGTACTGGGGAATATGGGGTACGGCACCCCCGCCTTCTCCCACACGATCTGCCGGTAAAACTCGAGACCGGACTCCTCAAGCACAACGACATGATGGTGCGGGTATGTCTCCGGAGAAACGCCGATGTTCCAGGCCACAAACCTGCCAGGGCGCAGGTGGGCGACGACGTTCCTGGCGACCGACCGGATGAGGTTCAGGTAATCATCCCGCGCCCGCTTGTCTCTGTAGGTGGCGTACTTGATGCTGACGTTGTACGGGGGCGACGTAACGACCAAATCGACCTTCCCGCCCTTCAGCAGGCAGTCCCAGATCGCCGGGTCGGTGCTGTCCCCGCAAATCAAACGGTGGGTGCCCAGCCCCCATGTCTCACCCGGTTCAATCCTGGGCTTGACTATCTCCTGGAGGGCCTTCACGGGGTCGAACTTCTCCGGCTCGCCGTTGTCCTCCACGTGGTATCGCGTCATGAGGTCCTCGATTTCGTCCTCGCTGAACCCCGTGACCTCCATGTCCAGGGCTCCCGTGTCGAGTTCGAGGAGAAGGTCCTTCAGCTTCGGATAGTCCCAGTCGCCCTGAATCTTGTTCAGGGCCAGGTTGAGCGCCTTTTCCCTCGTCGGGTCGAGCCGTACGACCGAGACCTCAACCTCAGTCTGGCCCCTTTCCAGGAGGACTTTCAGCCGCTGGTGGCCGCCGACGAGGTTTCCGGTCACCTCGTTCCAAACTAAGGGCTCCACCAGGTCGAACTCGGCGATGCTCTTCTTCAGCCTCTCGTACTCGGGGTCTCCCGGCTTGAGGTCCCTTCGGGGATTGTACGGAGCGGGATTTATGTCCGAGACAGGTATCCTGCGGATTTCCATCTTTCACGCCTCTCGACTATGGCCGCGAGCCTAGCCTTGGGAATCCCTCCGGCATGCACCCGTGCGTGACATTCCGGGCAAAGCGAAATTAGGTTCTTCGGCTCATCTCCGCCGCCGGCTCCGCGGCTTCGAATGTGGTGGGCCTGCGTCGGGCCCGGCCTGCCGCAGATCTCGCACCAGGGCAGGCGGGCAGCCTCCACTGCGCGGCGGTCTCTGACTCTGCTGGGCTTCTGGAACCACACGGCGCAAAATTAGAAGCACCCGCGTAGGGTGCCTTGAGGCCTTGCTGTCCACTTCTTGGGAATACCTTCCCAACCCGTATTGTACCAAAAACGTCGTGAACGAGCGTTCAAACTTTCGGGATGAAACCCAGTGCGGCGATGAAGGCGTCGAGCATGTCTCGCTCGAACTGCGGCATCGCCCCTACCGAACGATAGAGAGCCCGCGCTATACTGCGTAATCCCCACTCCTCGCCGTACCTGAGCCTTGCGAACTCCCTCTGTTCCTCCGTAAGCATGTGTAATGCCCGCTCCACGTCCTGCACGCCGGCAAGCAGATCAAGGCGCCTGACCACAACCTCGGCCTCGGCCGAATTGATATAACCTTTGGGATTTTGCCCGACGGCTATGAGTACGTCACCCCGCCGGAGCCCGTATTCCTTCGCAATCTCGAGCACCCTATAGTAACGCCTCAACTTTGACTTGGCTTCATCCCGGGTCATGTATGAGGCCGTCATGCGCACCTCACCTGCCTGATTCTGCGCCCCACCCGCCTCCACGCCGCATGTCTCATGAGCACTGCGACGCCGGCCGGCAGGTGGTCCTCCACGCGCAGGAGCCCCATCGCCTCGAGCCTGAGAAGGACCTCCGGCTGCCGGTGCGCAAGGTACTCGAAGACCGTCATGCCGAGCGCTAATTCGCTACTCTTGTCTCTTTCCGGCAGACCTCGATCTCTACCCGCTCGTCTTCGGCCTTGCACCGCCTGACCTCGGCCTCAATCCTGACGACCTGACTGTCGTCGCACCAGGCGACCTTGTTAAGCCCATCGCACAGGCTCTTCAGGTAGTTGTCTATGTCCCCGCGGTGCCCCCGCCGGAGGTAGATGACCGCCCGCAGGCTGACAGGTCCACTCACGGGCTTAGGCACCGCCATTTTGGCACACAGGGAAACAACCTGCTCGTACGCCTTGGTCTCCTCCGGCGTGTATATGAACGCCGTCCGGCCCCGCACCCCCAACCTGGGTCGGGCCTTCGGCACAGGCCGCCCGGGCACCACAAATCGAATCATCCTCGGTCACCACCGCCAAGCCGCCGCTCAGCCTCAGCCCGCCCGACGTACCGTATCCGACCCTGGATCGCCATCAAGCGTATTCCCTTCCTGAGCTCTCCGGCTTTCCTCTTTGTCGTAATAGGTGCAAACCGAAAACCAATACTTCACCCCATCCGGCGGCCTCCGATGCTGACAGCAGACGCACCTCTCAACATCAGGCGCAAAATAGAGCGGACAGTTCACGACCACTTCTCGTCGCTCAATCTCGAACGGCACACGTCTCACCATCCTTCACCGCATCGTCCGTCCAACCAGCAGCCCGCAACAGCGGCATCTCCGCCTGCGGGTCGTAGTTCATCCAGACAACCTCGGTCCTCTGCTGTTTCGCCAGCATCTTGCCCTGTCCCGCCAGCCCGGTCGCCCGGGTCTTCCCGGCAGCGTGGCAGACCGTCTCGAATGTGCACTTCTGCCAGCCCGCCTCCTCCAGCGGGCGGTAGACCTCGTGGTCGTACCCACTCAGCATGGCCTTGCCTTTGAGTCGCAGCAGCAGCTCCACCATCTCCTCGTGGTCCTCCAGCGTCAGCTCGTGCGCGTACTCCCCATCCCGCCGCGTCTCCGGGACGTAAGGCGGGTCGAGGTAGAAGAACGTCCACGGTGCGTCGTAGAGCCCGATGATGTCCCGAAAGTCACGGTGCTCGACCTGGACGCTCGCAAGCCGCTCGTGAATGGCCGGAAGGAGAAGCAGCGTAGACCGCCACCGGCCCACCGCCACCGGCACGGGCGGGTCGGACCGAACCGCGCCGCTGTCAGATCCCCAGCTGCGCCCAAACACGCCGCCGAAGGAATTGCGCGCGACCACGAACCATCTGTACGCCCGCTCCGCGTCGTCCTCCACCGCCTCCCAGGTGTGCCGGCAGAATTCCCATTCTTCGCGGCTGTTTCAACCCACGCCTCCGCGCGGGAGGCGACCTATCGGTTGAGCGACTCGTCGGCCCGGATCCCGACGTTTCAACCCACGCCTCCGCGCGGGAGGCGACCCTAGCATTGGCCTGCACGTAGTCCTTCTTGCAGTGTTTCAACCCACGCCTCCGCGCGGGAGGCGACCGCCTTCATG
>JANLGA010000094.1:0-4620 GCA_024653225.1 Bacillota bacterium
CGGGGAGCCGCGCCAGCGCCGCGCGCGCCGCGCACTCGGGAACCGGCGCCAGCGATTCCACGGCGGCCCGCGCGAACGACTCGGCGACGGCGCGCGAATGCCGGGGCGAATCGGACGTTCTCACTATCGAGGCGGCCTCGGCCACCCACCCGCGGCTGCCGTCCGGCGAATTCCCCGCATCCTGCGGACGTTCCGATCCCCGTATCAGTTCCTTCAGCCTGCAGCCCGCGGGCGACTCGTCGAGGGCGCGGATCACCGGCAGGGTGATGATCCCCTGCCGGAGGTCCGACGCCACGGGTTTACCCAGGGTGCGGGCGTCCCCCACGATGTCGAGCAAGTCGTCCGTGATCTGGAACGCCATGCCCAGGAGCCTGCCGTACCTCGACAACGCGGCGGTCGCGCGGCGAGGTGCGCCCGCGAGCCTGGAACCGAGCGCGCAGCACGCCGACATGAACGCCGCCGTCTTCCTCTCTATCCTTTCGAAGTACTCGCGCTCGTCCGGCACCGCCCCCGACTCGATCTCCCGCGCCTGGCCCAGGCACATCTCGTGAACCGTCCTGGACATGAGCCTGACGACTCCGGGCCCGGCCCGCGAGAGCAGCACGAAAGCCTTTGCGAACAGGTAGTCGCCGGTCAGCAACGCCGTGCGAACGCCCCAGATGCTGTTGACGGTCGGCCTGCCCCGGCGGGTGCACGAGTCGTCCATGATGTCGTCGTGGATCAGTGTTGCCATGTGGATCATCTCCACCGCCGCGGCGGCGGGGACGACGACGCGGGAATCATAGTCGTAGCACAGGGCGGAGAGGAGCACGAGTGCGGGCCTGAGGCGCTTTCCACCGGCCTCCATCAGGTGGACAGCCGGTTCCCTGAACAGCCGATCCCCGGACTCTATGCATTCGCGTATCGTGTTTTCCACTGACGGCATCTCGGAGGCCGCCGGCCCGAGGAGCGCTTCTATCTCCACGACGGCTGGTTTCTGCATCGCGCCACCTTTTCCCTACCGCCCGCCCGACCGGGCCGACGGCTGCCCTGCTCTCATTCTTGCTCCGTCCGATGCAGGATATCCGTCGAGGGCATCCGTGGCGGGAGGTCCGTAACAGGATGTCCGCCGCACGGGGGGGAAACATCCCTGCGCCCGTCGAATGGGTGCACACGAACCGCCCGGGAGGCGAACCGCGGTGACGCAATCCCCGTACGCTGTCATGTTCCTGACATTCTTCAAAGTCGGGCTCTTCACGTTCGGCGGAGGTTACGCCATGGTGCCCATAATCCGCAGGGAGGTCGTCGAGAGGCTCAAGTGGGCGACAGACGAGGAATTCCTCGATATGCTGGCGGTGGCCCAGGCATCGCCGGGCCCGGTGGCGGTCAACACCTCCATCCTGGTGGGAGCGAAGGTGGCCGGCCACGCCGGGTCCGCGGTCGCGCTCGCCGGCACGGTGCTGCCTTCTTTCCTCGTAATACTGGCTATAGCGGCCGTGTTCGATACCGTCCGATCCTTCCGACTCGCGGAGGCGGCCTTCTCGGGAATAAGACCCGCTGTCGCCGCCCTCGTGCTGTCGGCGGCATACGGCCTGGGCTCGCGCGCCCTGAAGACCCCGACCGACGCGGCGGTGGCCGTGGCCGCCTTCCTCTGCCTCTTGTTGCTCAGGTGGCACCCGGCAGCCGTTATCCTGGCCGCGGGAGCTTACTCCCTGCTCGCCGACGGGCTTCGGTCCGGCCGAAAGGCGGGTGAGCGCTAGAATGCCCATTTGGGCCGAGCTGTTCGCGAGCTTCTTCAAGATCGGGCTGTTCACGTTCGGCGGCGGCTACGCCATGATCCCCCTCATACAAAGGGAGATCATCGAGGCCCACGGTTGGCTGACGATGGAGCAGTTCGTTGACATGGTGGCGATCGCCGAAATCACCCCGGGCCCCATCGCGGTGAACTGCGCCACCCTGGTCGGCTTCCGCCTGGCGGGGTTCTGGGGCTCCGCCCTGGCGACGCTCGGGGTCGTGTCCCCTTCGTCCATAGTGGTCACGCTGCTTGCCGCCGTCCTGGGTCGCACCAGGAACGTTCCTCGCCTGGAGACCTTCTTCCGAGGAGTACGGCCCGCCGTAGTCAGCATGATCGCGTATGCGGGATACTCCGTCGCAAGGTCGGCGTTGACGGACGCCCGCTCGGTCGCGATAATGGTGACGGCCCTCGTCCTACTCACGAGGGCCCGGGTGCACCCCATCCTGCTCCTAGTCCTGGCGGGTGTGGCGGGGGCGCTCGTCTTCTAGCGGAAGCCGAGTGCGGGCGCGGTCACGTTCGAGGGCGCGCGCTATCCTCCGAATTCTCCTCATCCTGTGGTTCACGGCGGACTTGCTGAGCGGCGGCTCCATCAGGTCGCCGAGCTCTTCGAGGCTCGCCTCGGGGTGCTCCAGCCTGGCGACGGCGATCCTCCTCAGGGACGCCGGGAGTGCTTCGAGGCCCGCGCACGACCTTATGGCCCGGATGTCGTTGACTTGTCTCACGGACGCATCCGCGATCTTGTTGATGTTCGCCGTCTCCATGTTCACGAGCCTGTTTACCCTGTTCATCACTTCTTTCCGCACCCGGACGTTTTCGTAGTTCAACAGGGACGAATGCGCCCCGATCAGGTTGAGGAAGGTCGCTATGTGTTCCCCTTCCTTCATGTACACCACCGAGCAGGTCTTTCTGCCGACGATGCTGGAATTCAACCCGAACGACCTGAGCAGTCCCCGGATGTCCCTCGCCTGCACCTCGTTGGGTGCGACCATCTCCAGGTGGTTACCCCGAGAGGGGGACACGACCGAGCCCCTTCCCAGGAAGAACCCGCGCAGGTACGCCCGCCCGCAGCATTGCCTGCCCACGATGGACTTGCCGATGCCGTAGCTCAGGTGCCTGCCTTTCGCGAATCCCAGCGAGTCGAGGAGCACACGAGCATCGGGGTGCCCCAGGCGCACAACGTACCTGCTTCCCTTCCTGAGCCTCGACTGGCTGAATACTATGAACTCCGGGCGAACCCCCGCGACTTCCTTGAGCAGCCTGAAAACCTTGCGGGCGACGGCGGGGTGTTCCGTTGATATTGACGTGTTCAGTCGCCCTCCCGAGCGTACCCCCAGGGTCCCGGCCGCCCGAACGAGCGCGGCCAGCTCGGCTTTCTTGCAGCACGGCCGCTCGGGATACGACCCGGCCAGTTCGTCCTTCACATCATGGGAGAACGACATGCGAACCCTCCCCCGTCCTGATCAATCCGACGATCGTCTTGGCCAGTCGCGCCGGGTCGTGCCTGGCGTAGTCTCCCCTCGAGACGAGATCCCTACTGATGACCAGCATCCCCGGGAGTTCGACGTCGCCGGCTACGGGCACCGCGCCCCGCTCGGCGTAGCGGGCCAGTATCTCCTCCGGCACCGCCCCGCAGTTGATCACCGCGACATCCACCGCCCCGCTGCCGAGCGCGTCCAGCACGGCACGGACGTGGGCGGAGGCGTCGCAGCCGTCCGTCTCCCCCGGTTGAGTCATGACGTTACACACGTAGATCCGTCTTGCGCGCGTGTTCCTCAGGGCGTCGGCGATCCGGGGGACGGCGAGATTGGGCATTACGCTGGTGAAAAGGCTGCCCGGGCCAATCACCACCGCGTCCGCCTCGAAGATCGCCCTGATCGCTTCGGGGAGCGGGGGCGGATCGGGAGGGTCGAGAAATACCCGCTTGATCTTCCTGCCGCAGCGCGGGATCGTCGTCTCCCCGCGGACTATCTCCCCTCCCTCGACCTCGGCGCACAGCGTCACGTTCTCCAGCGTGGACGGGAGGACGCGGCCGCGCACGGCGAGCACCTTGCTCGACTGTCTCACGGCTTCCTCGAAATCCCCCGTCATCTCCGTCATGGCCGCGAGGAACAGGTTGCCGAAGCTGTGACCCTTCAGTTCGCCCCTCGTGAACCTGTGCTGGAACAGCGCCTCCATGAGCGGCTCGGTATCCGCGAGTGCCACCAGGCAGTTCCTCACGTCCCCCGGCGGGAGCATCCCGATCTCCCGCCGCAGCCTCCCGGAGCTGCCGCCGTCGTCCGCCACGGTGACGATCGCGGTGATGTTCGCGGTGTATTCCTTGATGCCCCGAAGCAGGACCGACAGGCCGGTCCCGCCGCCGATAGCGACGATCCTCGGCCCCCTGGCCAGATAGTGCTTTTGGTACAGCAGTTCCCCCAGCGTTCCGGCGGAGTGGGGGTACACGGCGGAGAGCACCGATTGCACGAGCCTTCTCACAGCGTAAAGGCAGAGTCCCGCGCCGCACACAAATACGCCCAGGCCCAACGCCGCGGGGGAAACGGCCCCGCGCGAGACCGCACCTATTCGCCGTATTATCAGGTTTTCGATGTTCCCGAGAATCGGCGCATTCGAGGCGACCGCCACGCCTTCCCCGGCCACGAGTATGCCGGCGGCAAGGAGAAGCGCCCACCTCTTTACCCCGATTCCCGGGTAGAACCACCGGATCGCCTTCATTCCCCGGCTTGCTCACCCGTCCACTTGTTGACGTCCCTGTGCTCGACGAGCACCGTGTTCCCGAGCGACCGCAGCGCGCGGGCCACTTCCTCGCCGACGACGACCGAGCGGTGCTGGCCCCCCGTGCACCCTAT
>JANLGA010000094.1:4630-5292 GCA_024653225.1 Bacillota bacterium
ACTTCGGGCCGGTCGCCGGTGAGCGGCCTGAGCGACTCCACGTAGAACGGGTTGGGCAAGAATCTAACGTCGAGTACCAGGTCCGCGTCCAGCGGCAGCCCGTACTTGAACCCGAACGTCACAACGGTGATGATCATCCTGCCCCTCTCGGAATCCTTCGAGAACAGTTCGAGCATCTCGTCCCGAAGCCGCTGCGGAGTGAGGTCCGAAGTATCTATGATGACGTTGGCCTTCCCCTTGATCTCCTGCAGTCTTTCCCTCTCGGCCCTGATGCCCTCCAGCACGCTGCCTTGCGGCGCCAGTGGGTGCCGCCTGCGCGTTTCCTTGTACCTGCGCACCAGAACCTCGTCATTCGCCTCCAAGAACAGGACCTGGTACGGGAGGCCGATTTCTTCGAGGTTCTTCAGGGCCTCCGACAGGTCGTCGAAGAACTCCCCGCCCCTGATGTCTATGACGAGCGCCACCCTGCGGGCGAGCTCCCCGGATGCCTGCCTGCACAACTCCGTGAACTTCGGTATGAGCGCCGGCGGAAGGTTGTCCACGCAGAAATAGCCCAGATCCTCCAGGCACTTCATGGCCTCGGATTTCCCGGCTCCGGAGAGGCCGGTGATGATGACGAACCTGATCGGCTGCACGACGTGGCCTTCCATTGCGTCGGCTCC
>JANLGA010000095.1 GCA_024653225.1 Bacillota bacterium
ATCGGCCCTCATCATCAGCGTGACCGAGGATATCGGGGAGTAGTGGACCTTGTTCCCCAGCACCACAATTGACTTGGCCCTCGGATCGGCTCCGCCCTCGACGGCGCCCTTGTGTCTCATATTGCCGAGAAACTCGCGAGTGGACTCGGCGAGTCCCTCCCTGGCATTGAGGATCGCCACCACGTCCTTCAGCAGCACGGTGACATCCCTTCCGACATGCAATAACACTATCCGCCCTCCTTTCAGCCACCCGCGGGCTCTTCCGGTGCGCAGCTCGGGCAGTGTCCGGCCCGCGGCTCGTAGGTCCTGCCGCAAGCCGGACAGGTCCGCCATCCGGATGACTGTCTGGCGCGCACTATCGCGCGGTGGGTCATGACGAGTTTCTTGAGCGCGGCGCGGAGGTCATGGCTCGTCTCCGCCCCCCCTAGTTCTACGGTTATCCGTTCTGCGGCCGGCTCATCGTCCCCTCCGGGCGTCACGCGCAACGCCGCGGAGCCCCCCTTCGGCCCACGTTCGGCCCGCCGGCCCACGCGGACTCCCCTCGGCCTAAAACGGATGTCCCTGATAGTAGCCCCCCCGATGCGGGCGTTCAGCCTTTCCACCAGCTCGAACCTCATCAGGGTTAACTGGGACGCCCAAATTGCCGACTCGGCGTCAACATAGAGCACCCCATCTATCACGCGAGACGGCGCAGTCTTCCGCGCGATCTCAGGGCCGGCGACCTCCTCCCACAGCTCGACCGCGCGAGCGGCCGACGCTCGCCCCGACAGGCCGAGCCGCGCCATCAAGGCCTCAAGTGCTTCACTGAGGGGCGTCAACCCTCGCGACCTCCCCGCCCTTGACCTTAAACAGGACGGCGTTTCCCGACACAGCCGCCGCCTCATTCGCCCCGGCGCACGTGATGAACGACTGGATCCCCGCCGTCATCTCCCTCACAACGGAATCCTGGCGACGATCGTCGAGCTCCGAGAATACGTCGCCAGGATGAGCACCGGCGAATCGCCGGTGCGGCTCTCCAAAAACTGCACTTCCGCCGCCTTCACGGCCAGCACGATGGTGCGCTGCTGCCCCTGCGAGCCGAATACCCGGGCGTCCGCCCCGCCGATCATGAAAGCGACGTCGTCCCTGTGCGGGCCGACAGTGGTCACTCCCCTCCGCATCTCCTCGTCCCTCGCGCCCCTCAGTGCCGCCAGAATCCGTTCTCCAATCCGCTCTTCATCGTCCGCCGCTTCCGCCCCGACGGACGGCTCGTACCTGAGCTCGAGCGCCTCGCCCCCTGACAGCCGCGAGTAGGCCCGACCTGCCTCGTCGGACATCGCGCCCAGCGCCTCCAGCCTGCGTCGGACGATGAACGCTCCAGCCCGCGCGAGCTGCTCATCCCACGGCGCCAGGAGTCGTTCCGGCGGGCGCCGGTCGGTCCACTGCCGCAGCAAGGAGTTTCTCTGGGCCAGGATCCTGTAGTACTCGATGAGGCGATAGTGATAACTGCGGCTGGTCCGCGACAAGGTGAGGTCAATCATCCGCCTGCGGAGGGAGGGCGGACCCTTCACGACATACACATCGTCCGGGAAGAAGCTCACTACGCTGAACAACGCGAGGAGGTCCGCGGCTTTCTTGTCCGCCCCGTTGATGCGGGTGACCTTCCCGCCGGCGCCGTCAGCTCCCACCTCAATCGTGGCGGCGCCGGTATGGCCGGCGACCTCAACGTACACGCGGTATGCATCCGCGCCCCACCTGATGAGTTCGCGGTCGTGCGCGGCCCTCGTGGACCGCCCCGACGAGGCGACGATCAAGGACTCAAGGAGATTCGTCTTGCCCTCCGCGTTCCCGCCGTACAGCACGTTCAGTCCGCGGCCGGGACAAACCTCCGCCGCCCTGTAGTTCCTGAAATCCCTCAGTGAAAGCCTCTCAATGTTCAAGTGTACCGGCCGTTTCTCGGGTGAGTCCCCGGGTTCGCGCCGAGCCTCCCGCCGTCGTCAAGCAACGTCCGCCGTTCTCAGCGGCATCACGACGTAGACGAAGTTCTCGTGTTCGACAGGCCTGATGCACGCCGGGCTGAACTTCCCGGTCGTCCTGAGTAGCACGTCGTCCGAATCCAACGCCCTCAGCCCTTCCATGACCAGCCTGGCGTTGAACGCGATGTCAATCTCCTCGCCCTCCACCTGGGCATCAATTTCCTCCCTCACCTTTCCCACGTCCGGGGACGCGGCCGACACCGCTACTCCACCTCGCGCGATCCTCAGGTGTACGGTGTTGTCCTGGTCGTACGACACGACGGAGGCCCTCTCGCACGCGTCGTGGAACTCTTCGCGCCTGACCGTCACGGTCGTGGAATAGCTCTTCGGTATTATCTGCTGGTACGGAGGGAACTGGCCCTCGAGCAGCCTGCTCACCACAACTGCTCCACCCGCGGCGAACGACGCGTGCCCCCTGCCGATCTGGACGGTGACGCCGCCCTCCCCGCCGGACACCAGGCGGGCCGCCTCGTTCAGCGCCCGGCCGGGGACGATTGCCTTCACCTCCGCGCTTCCATCCTTGCTCAGGTAGGCCCGCCTCAGCGCCAGTCTCACACCGTCTATGGCCACCATGGCCATATCCCTTCCCTGAGCCTCCAGGAGTACGCCCGTGAGCACCGGTCGCGCGTCTCCCTGCGCCGTGGCGAACGTGGTCTGGCGAATCAACCCCCTGAATGCCTCCGCATCAACGGTCAGAGCCGCATCGCCCCCCGTCTCCGGCAACACCGGAAACTGCCCGGCATCCAGCCCGTGGATCGTGAACTCGGAGCGGCTCCAAGTGAGTCTCGCGCTGTAGTTCCCACGGTCCACGTCAATGCTTATCTTTCCGCCCGGGATGCGCTTCACGATTTCGGCAACGACCTTCGCCGGCAGCACTATAGCGCCTTCTTCCACGACCTCACCGTCCACTGGACAGCTGATCCCCATCTCCATGTCATACGCCTTGAGCGTGATCTTTCCCGCCGCGGCTGAAATGAGTATTCCCTGAAGCACGGGAATCGTTGTTTTCCCCGACACGGCCCTCGAGACGGACTGTACTCCCGTAGCCAGGTGCGCCTGGTCGACTGTCAGCCTCACGTGATGTTCCCTCCCCGGTTGTCTTCTGGAATGCTTCGAAACATGTGTCAGCAAAACACAGTAGAGACAAGCAGTATGTGTTGTCAATTCTGTGCATAAGCCGTCCGGTCATTGAATCGCGGGCGTCGGACGGGCTGGATAACCTGTGGAGATTATGCCCCTTGTTTCCCGAATATCCACGGGATGCCGACGACTAGAACCGACAGTGGATATCCGCCATCGCCTGTCCACAGCCTTGGTCAGTGAGTATCCACAGGGATGTGCGGCGGTCACGCCCCCTTGATCTTCTGGGTGAGCAACTCGAGGGTGTACACTAGACCCTGGTCTGACGCAAGTTGACGGGATATCTTCTCGCATGCGTGTATCACCGTCGTGTGATCGCGGCCGCCGAAGATCTCGCCAATCCTCGGGAGACTTGCATCCGTGAGCTCCCTCGCGAGGTACATCGCCACCTGCCTGGGAAAAGCGACGTTGCGGGTACGGCGTTTCTCCTTGAGGTCGTCGAGGTCGAGACCGTAATGCGTGGCGACCACGTTCTGGATGAGCTCGATGGTCACCTGGCGGGGCCGCGCCGCGGGGATCACGTCCTTCAGCACCTCGACAGCCATATCGAGATCCATGGGCCTCGTCGTGAGCGACGAGTACGCCACGACGCGTATGAGGGCCCCCTCAAGCTCGCGGATGTTGGTTTCTATCTGGGTCGCTATGTACTGCAGCACGTCCAGCGGGACGCTCAGGTTCTCCGAGTACGCCTTCTTGCGAAGGATGGCGACCCTTGTCTCCAGGTCGGGGGGCTGTATGTCGCAAGTCAATCCCCACTCGAACCTCGTCCTCAGGCGCTCCTCGAGCGTGGCTATCTCGCGCGCGGGGCGGTCGCTCGAGATGACTATTTGCTTGTTCGCCTGGTGGAGGGCGTCGAATGTATGGAAGAACTCCTCCTGGGTGCCTTCCTTGCCGGCGAGGAACTGTATATCGTCAATCAGGAGCACGTCAATGTTCCTGAACTTGTTCCTGAAAGCGAACGTCGTCCTGTCCCTGATGGCGAGGATCAGCTCGTTGGTGAACGTCTCGGTTGATACGTAGAGCACCTTGGCCGTCGGGTTGTTACGCAGCACGTGGTCCCCGATAGCCTGCATGAGATGGGTCTTGCCCAACCCCACGCCGCCGTATACGAACAGGGGATTGTATGCGCGAGCGGGGGCCTCGGCGACGGCCAGGGCGGCGGCGTGGGCAAACCTGTTGCTCGGACCGACGACGAACGTGTCGAAGGTGTATCTCGGGTTGAGTAGAGGCCTCGTGTAACCTTCGGCGGTGCGTCGCGGGTGGGCCGACTGGATAGGCTCGTCCAGGGCGAGCGCGTCGTCCCCCTCGTTTTCGGCCCCGGGTGGGATGACGAACCTGAGGTTCACGTCTTGCCCGGAGATGTCCTTGAGGATCTTCTTGAGTATGGGCGTGTAACGGGATTCGACCCAGCTCTTGGCGAATTCGTTAGGGATGCTTATCACCATGGTGTCGCCGTAGAGCGCAAGGGGTCGCGTGTTCTTGAGCCAATGCTGGAAGGTCGGCTTGAAGAGGTCCACTTCGATGGCGTCGAGCGCCTTTTGCCAGATGTCCCCCAGCTCGGTTCGCATCGGCGATCCACCTTTCTCAGCGGTGGCGGGCCACAGTCCCCGGGACTGTGACGGAGCGCAGCCGGTCGGCGCTGCGAACGGGGATGGGTCCGGTGACTGAGTGCCCGTACCGCCGCGCACGGCGGCGCTTTTGCGCGCTATCAACAGATCACTCACATAGTTACCCACAAACTGTGGATAGAGGTCAAGAATCGCCGGAACGGACCGGCGATCTTGTCTACGCCATATGATAGCAGAAACCCTCCTCCTTGGCAACATTGGACGCGCGGCGCTGCGGCCCGCGGTGCGGCGCCAGTCATGGCAGCGCCGTGACTTGGCCCCGCCGTGGCCCGACTTGGGCGGTATGGGGGGAGGGCATCGGCGCGCGCCGACCTCGG
>JANLGA010000096.1 GCA_024653225.1 Bacillota bacterium
CTCATCAGCAGGCCGAATATCGGCCCGAGGGCGAACCCGCCGCCTGAGAAGCCGGCGACGATATACGTGGAGGGCTTGCCGTCTATCTCTCCGAATATCGGCCTGGTGTCCGGGGTGAACTCGGTAATCCCGCCGAACGCCCTGATGATCGTCAGGTTCTTCAGCGCCGGGAACAGCCTGGTGATGTTCTGAGCGGTTATGACGAATGACGTCCAAGTGCTCCTCTTATCGTAATTCTCGACGGGCCTGCTGTGATAGCCGAGCAGGATATTCCCGTCGGGCCTCTGGGTCACATATCCGCCGCCGCCGGGGATCGCGACGAACGGCACCACCATGGGAGCCACCCGTTCGGTCACGAGTATCTGGCTCCGGTTCGGCTGAATGGGCACGTCCACCCCGATCATCCTGCCGATCTCCGGTGTCCAGGCCCCCGCCGCCAGAACGACGGCGTCCGTCCGTATCTCACCCTTGGGTGTGACCACCGCATACGGCCGGCCGCCCTGCATCTCTATGCCCGTGACGGGGGTGTACGTGAGAACCGTCCCGCCCAGGCGCCGCACGCCCTTCGCGTACGCCACCACCGCCTTCATCGGGTTCGCGGTGCCGTCCGTCGGGCAGAACGTACCCGCCAGGACCTCCTTGGACACGGGGATCCGCTCCCTGACCTGGTCCCCGGTGAGATAAGTCAGTTCCAGCAGTCCCGCCGCGCGCTCGTACTCCATCCTCTCCTCGAAGTACTTCACGTGCTCCGGTGTGGTGGCGAGGAAGATGTTCCCCACCCTCCGATAACCGACATCGCACTCGAGCTCCTTGTCCAGGTGCAGCCACAAGGCCGCGCTCCGCCTGGCCAGTCTCAGCATGTACGGCTCGCGGCTCTGTTGCCTCACCCCGCCCCCGCAATTGCCGGAGGCCTCAAGGCCTATCCCGGATCGCTCCACCAGGACCACCTTCGCCCTCCTCTTGGCGAGGTAGTAGGCGGTGGCGCATCCCATGATCCCGCCGCCGATCACGACCACGTCCGCTTTCTCCGGCTTCATACCCACCATCCTTTGTGCCTTGATCCGCTCCTGCTACATGCCCTGCCGCCCGGATCCTGCCTCCCGAAGCAGCGGTTTACGGGTGAAGTGGATGCAAGTCCCGTACCAACGCCGCCGCAATCGTCACGGCGGTGAACTGGGCGTTTCCTGCGGGCCGCGGGCGATGAGGCGCCCGCTCGATACGGGTATGATTCATCATCGTATCGGCGACAGGTCGCCGTAGGCTCCCGGAAGCGTCTCGAGGCAATCACAAGTGAATCACGGGAAGCGCTGTTGGGGGGATTCGCGGGGTGTGCTTCACTCGGAGAACGGCGTTCCCCGGCCTTCCGACCTAGTCGTGCCGGGCGCTCAACGACCGGGCGATGTCGTCGAGGTTACGGCTCATCTCGTTCTCCTCGTCCACGTCGGTCACGTGCCCGCCGTACCTGGCACGGACGTAGAGCTCCGTGAGCGACTCGACGGCCCACGCCGGGGCGCCCGTGTCGGCCGAGAATCTCTTCGAGTACTCGTACGGCGTCTCGTTGTGTTTCCGACTGCAGTTTACCCCGCACCCCAGTGCGAGGAAGCGGCGGTAGATGCGTCTTGCAGGAGAAAGCCTCAAGTCCCGCCGCAGTTCGACTACCCTTCCGGCCGCGGGCGCCCGGCGCCCGAGAACAGGCCCGAGCACCTCTCTCCAATTCCAAATGGACTCACGGGACTCGGAGACGACCTCCTCTTCGGGTTCCGGGCCGAGCCGGATGGAGTTCATGAATATCCAGCGAACCACGTGGGCAGCCAAGAGAATACCGACCGCGAAGGCCGGGGCGGTCACCCAAGGCGGGATGCCTCGGACGGCCACATCACCGAATTGCTCACCGGGAAGAGGACCGATCTTGGGCTCCGGAAACACTATTTCGCGGCCGGCCAGCCACCGGACAAGCGGCTCCACACACCAACCGATCAGCACGGCAATCGGGGTCAGCACGACTTCAAGCAAGTCCGCCGTCCACCCCCAGAACCGCGCGAGGACCGCGGCCGCTCCCGCCATATCCCGCCCGGCCAGGAGCCACCCTATTCCGGCGGGCACTGCTATCATGCCGATTGCGGCGACCACCGCAGTCCTCCGCCACGTGCCCGCTGAAGGCGCCTCGGCTTCCGGCCCCGACTCCAGGATCACTGCCCGCGTCGCCGCGATCGCCAGAGCCGTCAGACCCGAGAGGAAAAACAATACCACGTACAGGCCGAGTCGTAACACGGCGCCCCCGTTTAACCCGGCGGCGGAAGACACCAAGACCAACAGGATCAGCACCGGGGTCAAGTTGTTGAACTGCGCATTCAGCGCCGCGTAAGAGCCGTGGTACTGGGCGATCACCGCCCCGCGCCACCAGAAAAAGAGGGGCACCGCCGCCCCGGGGAGGGGCGCCGTTCCCGCGGTTAGTCGCAGGATAATTGCAATTACCCCCGCCGAAAGGAGCCCGCCCACCGCGATGAGTCTCCGGAGGCGGGCCAGCCCGGTCCGCCGCCGATGCAGCCGCCCCGCAACCAGGTAACCCGCGACCATGGCGACGATCCGGCTCCAGAGTACCGGCGCTTGCGAATAATCGTTCAGCCCCGCCAATCCCGCGAGAACTGTCTCCCAGGCACACCACTGCGCCGCCTCCATGCCCATGACCAGGAATGCGACGGCGCCCGCCGGACCGCCGACCGTCCGGAGCAAACGACTACCACCCAAGCCATCCGCCCCCATCGAAGTGAACCCGCCTCACTGTGACGCCGCGGGACGGCTCCAATTCCGCGTGCCGCCCCACCAGCAGGGCAGTGACCGGTCGCCCGCTCATCCCGGCCGCCTCCACCGCCCGCTTCAGGCCCTCGCCGGTAACGGCCGTCACCAATACCACGGCGCATCCGGCCGGCAAGGCGGGAATCTCCGAGTCGAGCAGGCCGCAGATTGACTCTGACGCCCCGCACACCCTCGCCAGCGCCTCGAGCACCTCTTCCAACACCCCCGGCGAGCGGCCCGGCGGAATCCTCGGGAACGGACCGACCCCGGTGACGTGTCCGTTCGAGAACATCCCAGTCGGATGACGCGCTTCCAGGCAGTGGCAGAACACCGATGCGGCCACGTCAATCACTGCGTCGAGGACGTCGGGGTCGAGTCCGGACCACGGGGGATCGCACGTCGCCGCGTTGAGGAACACCGCCACGCCGGTCTCCTCCCTCGTCTCGTAGACCTTGGCCTGCAGCCTGCCCACCCTGGCGCTGGCCTTCCAGTGAATCCGCCTGAAACCGTCCGACGGGTCGTAGTCCCGGGAGCCCGACACGAACGTGGGGTCCTCCAGCAGTCTGTCCGCGCTCCTGATGTCCCCCAGGGGGCGGTGTGCCGGCAACCCGAGCGACTGCAATGTCATTATCCTGGGATAAACCAGCAGGTAGGACACGTCGTGGAGGGTGAGGGTCTCCTTGAAGAACCCGAACGGGTCCCCACAGGTCAGCCTGCCCGGGCCGAACGCGAAGTATCCCCGGCGCATGGCTCGGACCTCGTACTCTCGACGGACGCGCTCGTAGTGACCCAACGACATGAACGAGAGCAGCCTCTTCCTCCCCGGCAGGTGGTGTCCCCCAACACGTCCTCCTCTCAATCCCATCCCGTCCGGAATGTCCTCCTCCAGCTGTAGCCAGGTGACCGGAAGCAACTTGTGATTCTCAAGGGTGACCACGAGCCTGGCCGGCTCCCCGGGGAATGTCCTTGCCGGACAGATGCACTTCTCGAACAGCACGCCCTTTAGGCTCAGCCTACCCCACCATCGGGCGGCCAGTGTGACCACCAGAACCAGGACGCTGGCGGTGAACAGCAGCTCTTGTCTCCGGAGCAAGCTGATGATCATGAGGAAGACGAGCACCGGAGCCCACGAGGTCGAGAACATCCCTCGTCACCCGCGCTCCTCGGGGTCTTCCACGGGAACGGGGACGGCGTCCAGCGCTTCCCCCACGACTCTCTCCGCAGTGCAACTGAGGAGGCGGCTTTGGGCCTTGAGGAGCAACCTGTGGGCGAGCACCGGTTCAGCGAGCCTCTTGATGTCGTCCGGCAGCACGAAGTCCCTGCCTTGGAGGAGCGCCAGCGCCTTGGCGCAGCGACTCAACGCCAGGGAGGCCCGGGGGCTTCCGCCGAGACGCGCCGACGGGTGGCAGCGGGTCGCCCGCACCACGTCCACCAAGTATCCCATGACGGCATCGCTGATCCTCACGCCCCCGGCCGCCCGCTGCAATTCCACCACCTGTTCCGGCGACACCACGGCAGATAGGGCCGACAGCGGGTCGGCGGCGCCGAAGCGACGAATGACCTCCATCTCGTACTCCCTCTCGGGGTATCCCAGCCTCACCCGCATGAGGAACCTGTCCATCTGGGCTTCGGGCAGGGGGTAGGTGCCCTCCATTTCGATGGGGTTTTCCGTAGCGAGGACCATGAAGGGCTGCGGGAGCTTGCGAGTCACCCCATCCACTGTCGCCTGCCGCTCCCCCATGGCCTCCAGCAGGCTGGACTGGGTCCTCGGCGTGGCCCTGTTAATCTCGTCCGCTAGAACAATGTTCGCCATTATGGGCCCGGGGCGGAATTCGAACTCGCCGGTCTTCTGGTTGAAGAAGTTCAGGCCGGTGACGTCGGAGGGCAACAGGTCGGGCGTAAACTGGATCCTCTGGAAGGAACAGTCAATGGATCCGGCGAGCGCCTTTGCCAGGGTCGTCTTTCCTATGCCCGGTACATCCTCCAGGAGCACATGCCCATCCGCCAGCAGCGCGACCAAAATGAGCTCGACGGTTTCCTCCTTGCCCACGAATGCCTTGGCGATATTCGCCTTGAGTCGGTCAACGATCGATCGAGCCTGCGCCTTGTCCACCGAACTCCCCCCGAAAACAGCCGCGGCTCCCACGAGTACCCGTAGGAGCCATCACTGCGAGATGATTGCGGCGAGCCCCATCGCCTATTTCACCATGGATTATACCGCTTTAAGCATTCCGCCGCAAGCAGGCGAGTTGCCTCACCAAAAACCTAAATGAAATCGATTCGTTGCCTCACCTAAGAA
>JANLGA010000097.1 GCA_024653225.1 Bacillota bacterium
CACGATGAGCTCGCTCATCGTGGACGGGAAGCCTTCCTACCCGATGGAAGACCTGAACCTTCGGAGGTTCGCCGCATGAATGAGACGATGTCCGGGTCGGGAGCACGGCCCGGCTGGGAGGGCTGAGGGAATGTTGCGCATCGAAGAACACCCGATACTCGGGTCACTCAAGGATGCCCGCAGGGTGAAGCTGGATTACGACGGGCGCGAGATAGAAGGCAGGGAGGGGGAACCCATCGCGGCCGCGCTCATGGCCGCCGGTGTCCGGACATTCAGGTACACCAAGAGGTTTCACCAGCCCAGGGGCATTTATTGCGCGATAGGGCGGTGCACCGACTGCATGATGATAGTTGACGGCACGCCGAACGTGAGGACGTGCGTGACGCCCGTCAAGGAAGGCATGAAGGTGGAAACGCAGCTCGGTTACGGAAAGTGAGGGAGACATGTTGAAAGAAGTGGAACTGGCGATTGTGGGCGGCGGTCCCGCCGGGCTGTCGGCCGCGTGCGAGGCGTCGGCGTTCGGTGTCGACACGTGGGTATTCGATGAGCAGTCCGCACCGGGGGGCCAGTTGATCAAGCAGATCCACAAGTTCTTCGGTTCGAGCGCCCACATGGCGGGGCGACGCGGCATTGACATCGGGGACAGCCTGCGAAAGAGGGCGGAGGCGCAGGGGGTCCACGTGTGCCTGAACACGGTGGTGTTCGGATATAACGACGGGAACCTGGCGATCTGCGACGGGCGCGGGGTCAAGGAGGTCAAAGCCGAGAGGATAATCATAGCGACCGGCGCGTCGGAGAACGTCCTGAGATTCCCCGGCTGGACCCTGCCGGGGGTGATGGGGGCCGGCGCCGCCCAGACGATGATGAATGTCCACCGCGTGAAGCCGGGGCGGCGCGTGCTCATGGTCGGAGCGGGGAACGTCGGGCTCATAGTGACCTACCAGATGCTGCAGGCCGGCATTGACGTGGTCGCGGTGGTCGAGGCCAAGGCCGAGGTCGGCGGCTACGAGGTGCACGCCGCCAAGATACGGCGCGCGGGCGTGCCGGTCTTGACCAGCCACACCATCGTGAAGGCGTGCGGCGAGGAGTCGGTGGAGAGCGTGGTCATCGCGAGGTGCGGGCCCGATTTCAAGCCGATCCCCGGCACGGAGCGGGAACTTAAGGTGGACACCGTGTGCCTTGCCGTGGGGCTGAATCCGCTGACCGAGCTCACGCAGTTGATCGGATGCAGGCACGAATACGATGCCGCGCTGGGCGGGTGGATCCCGTCGCACGACGACAGGATGGAGACCAGTGTGCCGGGCGTATACGTAGCGGGAGACCTGACAGGGATCGAGGAAGCCACCGTGGCTATGGAGGAGGGCCGAATAGCGGGTATTTCCGCCGCGGAGAGCCTGGGGAAGGTGAGCGCCGACAAGGCGGCGGCGCTCAGGACGGAGGCCATCGGTCGGCTCACGGAGCTGAGGAGTTGCAGTTTCGGCAGGTACGGGCCGGGCTCGGGTTTCAAGCCGACCCGGGCCGCGGACAAGCCGGGCGGGGAGATCGATCTCTCGGGCGGCCTCGGCGTGATCGTCGAATGCGACCAGGACATACCTTGCGATCCCTGCGAGAAGGCCTGCCCCACCGGGGCGATAAAGGTGGGCGCGCCGATCACCAACTTGCCGACGGTGAATCAGTCGCTGTGCACGGGGTGTGGCAGCTGTGTGGCCGCGTGCCCCGGACTCGCGGTATTCCTGGTTGACACGAGGAAGACCGAGGGCGACAAGGCCGACGTGACACTGCCCTATGAATACCTGCCCGTTCCCGAGGTCGGGAACGAGGCGGCCGTGGTGGACCGGGACGGTAAGACTCTCGGAAAAGGCAGGATAGTGAGGGCCCTGGCCAGCGCCAAGTACGACCGGACGACATTGGTAACGGTGAGAGTAGACAAGGCGATCGCCCTCCGTGTGCGGGGAATCGCCAGGCAATAAGAGGTCACAAGAGACGGGGAGGGCACCGCCATGAGAGACAGGGACAAGGTCTGCGTCTGCAGGTGCGAGGAGATAACGGAAGAGGAGTTGCTGGCTGCGATAGAAGATGGGGCGCAGACGCTCCAGGAAGTCAAGAGGGCGACAAGGGCCGGGATGGGGCTGTGCAAGGGCAGGACTTGCACCAACCAGGTGTGCCAGATCATCGCCCGCGCCCTGGGGAAAACCGTCGAACAGGTCGGACAGGCCAGCACCAGGGGCCCGCTGCGGCCGATAACCCTGGAGGTGTTGGCGACGGGTCATGCCGAGGAGAAGGCGAAGCCGAGTGTGGCCAAGGGCCACTGAAATCCTTTGACCCGGGCCGACGTCCCGGGACGCGAAATGGGGGAGCGCAGGTGTTGCTTCAGAATATGAGCTGGACGAAGGCCGAGGAGGCCTTCAAGCAATCCGACTTGGTCATACTTCCGACCGGGAGTTGCGAGGAGCACGGTCCCCACATGCCGCTGGGCACCGACTTCCTGGTCGCGGGAGAGATAGCGCGGAGGGTCGGGGAGAAGACGGGGGCGATCGTGGCTCCCACCGTGCCCTACGGTCACTGCCCTTGGCACATGGACTTCCCCGGCACGGTGAACATAGACCAGGACGTCCTTTACGGTTACTACATGCAGATCTGCGAGGCGCTCGTGAAGTGGGGTGCCGCGCGGTTCATGTTCATCAACGGTCACGGGGGCAACACGCCCGTGCTCGACAGGGTGTCCATGAAACTCAGGAGCAAGGGCGTTCTGTGCTGCGTCGTTGACTGGTGGACGCTCGCGGGAACCCTCAATTCCGCCTGGGTGGAGAGGGGTCACGGGGGAGTCCCCGAGACCTCGGCGGTGCTGGCGCTGTTCCCGGGGCTCGTGGACATGGAGGCCGCCAAGCCGGCCCAGCCGAAGCGGTTTTCGCCGCAGCTGGAGACCCAGTCCATTAATAAGTTCGGGTTCCGAAACGTTCCGGTGAAGATCTGGATGAGAACGCGGGACATCGTCGAGGTCGGCAACTTCGGCGACGATCCGAGGCTGGCGACGGCGGCGCTGGGCGAGAGCGAGATCGGGGCGGTGGTCGAGTTCCTTTCGGAGCTCTCGAGGATAAGGCTGCAGCCCGACCCCGCGTGATCGCGCGGTAGGCCGCCGCTGAACGGCGATGATCGGACTCCGGTCCGCCGGGAACGGGGGGTGTTAGAGGGTAAATGCACCGCTGTACGACGATGGCCCGAGGCAAGCGGTTGGTAGTCGCCTCGTGCGTGGGCATCATTGAAAGGGGGAGAAAGGTATGAGAGCCAAGTATGTTGCACTGGTCGTGGCCCTGAGCCTGATCGTTCTCTCGACGGCCGGTTGCGGCGGCGGCGGAGGGGCTCCGGAGCAGAAGAAGCAGCCGATAAGGATTGGCATAACCGCCCCTATCACCGGTCGCGGCGCCGACTACGGTGCGTACCTCGTTTCCAGCGCGAAAATGGCCGTCGAAGAGATCAACGCAAAGGGCGGAATTGACGGACGGCTGATCGAACTATTCATCGAGGACGACCAGTCCGACCCGTCTGTCTCGGTCAACGCGACGAAGAAATTCATCCACGAGACCAAGGTGGACATGATCCTGAGTTCGGCCGTGAGTCTCTGCACCTTGGCCCAGATACCCGTGTGCGAACAAGCGGGCATGCCCCTCTTCTGCACTGTCGCCTCGTCCCCCGCCATAACCAAGGAGAACCACCCATGGCTGGTCGGCCAGATGGCGGTCCCGGATGACGCCGCCCTCGTGGCGGGTGCCACGTATGCGGTGAGGGACATGGGTCTGAAGAAGGCGGCGATCCTGTACGAGAACTCCGACTACGGAAGGGGGCCCGGGCTTGCTGCGGCGGAACAGGTGAAGGCCCTCGGCGGCCAAGTGGTCGCGCTCGAGACCGTGAATCCCACGGACACGGATTTCATGGTCGTGCTGAGCAAGATGAAGGCCGCCAACCCCGACGTCATGATAGTAATGGCGATGCCGACGGCCGCCCCCATGATTGTCAGGCAGAAGAAGCAGATCGGCCTGGACGTCCCCTTGTTCGTGAACCAGGGGAACTGCTCGAGTGTTTTCATCGAGCAGGCCAAGGAGTTCGCCGAAGGCGTGTACAGCACCGGCTTCTGGTCGCCGTTCGCGACGGACGAGAGGTCCGTCAAGTTCGTGGAGGCCTACACGAAGTTCGCCGGCAGGCCGCCGGTGCAGGCTTGCGCCGGAACCTACGACGGGGTGTACCTGATCGCCGAGGCGGTCAAGAAGCTCGGCGGGTTCGACAAGGCGAAAGTGCGCGACTTCATCAGGAACACCAAGGAGTTCGTGGGCGTCGCGGGGCAGTATTCGTTCAACGAGAACGGCAGGAACTCGATGCCTATGTCGGTCACCCGCGTGCAAGGCGGGAAGTGGGTGGTCGTGGACAAGGTCAAGTAGGGAGATCGCGGAACACAGAAGGGACGTCCGGATCGGGCTGGGGATCCGGGAAAGGCGCGGGGGAGCGGATCCGGCTCCCCCGTGGCAGGTCGGCGACGCCCGGAGGGTTCCGTGGCCCCGGGGCGTCCCATCGGAGGAGTGAGAGCGTGACCGACAAAGAGCTCGCCATGGTCGGCTGGATCGAGAAGAACCAGTCGGAGATCGTGCGCATCGCGACGACGCTCATACGCTTCCCCACGGTGTCGAGCCGCCCGGACGCGAGGGAACGATACGACGAATTGAACGAATACCTGGGCCGGGAGATCGCCGGGATGGGGGTCAGGGCCGAGGTATTCAGGAAGAACCCGGACGCCGGGGCGAACTTGGTCGCCAGGTTCCCCGGCTCGGGCGGCGGTAAGACCCTCGTCATGGGCGGGCACACCGACGTGGTGGCGGCCGACGAACCCGAGTGGATAACGGGCAACGGGTACGAGGCCAGAGTGATTGACGGCAAGCTGTACGGAAGGGGAGCCGCCGACATGAAGGGCGGCCTCGCGGCCTGCCTGGTCGCCATCCGGGCCTTGCGGGAG
>JANLGA010000098.1:0-953 GCA_024653225.1 Bacillota bacterium
ATTCGCCGCACGCCTGGCGGTGGCGAATTCAGTGAGCCTTGCCTTGTACGCCGGGGACACGAGCTGGAAGGACAGGTTGAGCCCGTCGTAGCCGTTGTCCTCCACCTCGCGAGCGAGGTTCTCCAGCGCCCTGGCCATCGCGGCGCGCTCTTTCAGCACGCCGGAGTTGTCGCCGGCCGGCAGCTTGTGGTTTGTGACCACCGGCACCACTGCTATTCCCTGGAGCCTGCAGTATTCGAGGACCTCTCGCACTGGAACCGACTCCACCGAACCGTCCGGCATGACGGTGTGCCAGACCGGGTATATCACGTCGGCCCCCCTGCCCCCCGTCTCCTTCGCCAGTCGGTGCAACGCCGGGAAGGAACTCGGGAATGCCCCGCCCCAACCGTTCTCGAAGAACGCCCCGACTTCCAGCCTGCCGGTCGGCACCACGCGGAGGGGAGGCAAGGCTGTCATCGCCCGGCCGAGGAACAGGATGGAGACGGCCGTCACGGCGATGGCGGCTTTCTCCTGGCGGGACAGGGACGACGCCCAGGCCTCGAATCGCGACAGCCTGGGCCGCATCCAGGCGGCCGCCGCGTCGAGCCCGTGCAGGAACGAGGCCAGGTAAGGAGCGACCCTAGAGGACGAGAGCCGCACGTCGGCGGCGCGAAACGCGCGCCGCAACCCCGGGGAGGATCGCACGCGGCCCAGCCAACGGGAAACCATGCGCACGTATCTCTCGAGGTCTCGCCGGGTGACTAATGCGAGGGCCCGCGCCGCTCCGATGATTCGCGCGACCTCCGGGCGCTCGAAGGCGTCGGGCAACGACATCACCTCGTCCATATTATCCCCACCGGAGCGACGGCGAGCATCACTGTGTTCTTGGTCCCCCTGTTCGACCGGCCGCGCACCGGAGGAGTTCGCCCGCGCTTATGCGACCGTTACCGGCATCGCCGATCCGGACCGCTTTG
>JANLGA010000098.1:963-3038 GCA_024653225.1 Bacillota bacterium
CTGCTGGGCTTGATGCTGTCGGACCCGGAATTCGCGGCCTGCATAGCAGACGTGCGCGAGATCCCGCCGCGCGAGGCCGTGCTGGCGCCGCTGCCGGACGGCCTTGAGCCTGCGCTGAGCCGCGCCCTCGCCGCCGCCGACATCCACGCCCTGTACTCGCACCAGCGCGAGGCGTTCGAAAGGGTTGCGGCGGGCGAGAACGTCGTGGTCGTAACCCCCACCGCCTCGGGCAAGACCCTGTGCTACAACTTGCCGGTCCTCAACGCTATCGTGCGGGATCCGTCCTCCACCGCCATCTACCTGTTTCCGACGAAGGCTCTGTCGCAAGACCAGGTGGTGCAGCTGCAGACCATCGCGCGGGAGACGGGCCGAACGATCCGGGCTTACACCTACGACGGGGACACCCCCGTCTCCGCTCGGAAGGCCATAAGGGACTCCGGGAACATAGTCGTCACGAACCCCGACATGCTGCACACCGGCATCCTTCCTCACCACACCAGGTGGTTGAGGCTGTTCCAGAACCTGAAGTATGTCGTCGTGGACGAACTCCACATGTACCGCGGTGTGTTCGGGAGCCACGTGGCCAACGTGATCAGGAGACTGAAGAGGGTGGCGAGGTTCTACGGGTCCGACCCGCAGTTCATTTGCTGTTCGGCGACAATAGCCAACCCGCTCGAGCTGGCCGAGAAGCTTATCGGGGAGCGCGCCGCGCTCGTGGACGAGAATGGGGCCCCGTCGGGTCGAAAGACATTCATTCTCTACAATCCGCCCGTGGTCAACCGCGAGCTCGGCATAAGGAAGAGCTCGATCCTCGAGGCGAAGAAGATCGCCTCGGCGTTCGTGAAGAACGGGATCCAGACCATAGTGTTCGCCCGCAGCCGACTAGCCGTGGAGGTCCTGGTCACCTACCTCAGGGACGCCGCCGCCGGGCGACCGGGGCGCGACGACCGAGTGCGCGGGTACAGGGGCGGCTACCTCCCGGGGGAGAGACGCGCCATCGAGAAGGGGCTTCGGGACGGCAGCGTCACCGCAGTGGTGGCGACCGACGCGCTCGAGCTCGGCATAGACATAGGGCAGATGCAGGCTGCCGTGATGGTCGGTTACCCCGGTACGATAGCCTCGGCATGGCAACAGGCGGGCCGGGCGGGCAGGCGCACGGGCGACTCGGTCGCCGTCATGGTGATGTCGAGCTCGCCGATTGACCAATTCATTGCGCAGAACCCGTCGTACTTTTTCGACAAGCCCCCTGAGCACGGACATCTCAATCCGGACAACCTGTACATACTCCTCTCGCACCTGAAGTGCGCCGCGTTCGAATTGCCGTTCGAGGACGGCGAGGGATTCGGAGAGGCGGCGACAGCCGGTGCACTGGAGTACCTCGCGGACCAGAACATCTTGCATCACTCGTCGGGCAGGTGGTTCTGGATGGACGATTCGTTCCCCGCGGAGGACATCAGCCTTCGCTCGGCGTCCTCCGAGAACTTCGTCATAATTGATACCACCGCCGGCCCCGGGGCGCCCAGGGTGATAGGCGAGGTTGACCGGTTCAGCGCGCCGATGCTCGTGCACGAGGATGCCATATACATCCACGAGGGGCGGCAGTACCACGTGGATCGGCTCGACTACGACGAGAAGAAGGCCTACGTCACCAGGGTGGACGTGGACTACTACACCGATGCGAACCTGGCGGTCAGCGTGCGGGTCATACGGGAGACCCTCTCCTCGCACGGTGGGTTGAAGTCCCTGGGCGAGGTGGTCGTGACGTCGGTGGCAACGATGTTCAAGAAGATAAAGTTCTATACGCACGAGAACGTGGGCTCCGGGAGGATCCACCTGCCCGAGGAACAGGTGCAGACAGCGGCATACTGGTTCAAGATACCGGCCGAGTGTATCGCCGGGCTGACCCCCGAGCAGACGCAGTCGGCGCTGCTCGGCATCTCCACTGCCGCGGCGAACGTCGCCCCATTCTACCTGATGTGTTCCCCCAAGGACATAGGCGTCCTGGCCGAGGTGCGTTCTCCCCACACGCGGGGCCCGACCGTGTTCCTGTATGACTCCTATCCGGGCGGGATCGG
>JANLGA010000098.1:3048-4780 GCA_024653225.1 Bacillota bacterium
GGATCGGCCTCGCCGAGAAGGCCTACGAGATCCACGAGAAAATACTGTCGGCCGCGCTCGACCTCGTGTCCTCTTGCCCGTGCGCGGAGGGCTGTCCCTCGTGCGTGGGACCCGCAGCGGAACTGGGAATGCACTGCAAGCGTCACACCATCGGCGTCCTGAAGGCACTGTTGGGTGCGCGCCTCGAAGACAGCGACTCGACCGGTGACGACCGCCGTCATGGAACTGCAAGAGCGGATTGACTCACTGAGGAGAATGGTGGAGGCTGTCTCCAGGCGGGCGCGTGGCCGCGCGCCGGACGGGTCCGGAGTAATACCTCGTGCCGATGCCGCCGCGCAGGAGTCGGAGGTGCCGACGCTCGGCGGAGAAATGTTTTACCCGCTCGATTACGTCCACGGGGCGCTCCCGGTCGGCTCCGCGCTCTCAGTTCCTCCGGACATCGTCCAGGTCATTGCGGGGGATCTACGGGGATCCACCAGACCCGGGAGCACGGTTTTCCTCGACATCGAGACCACGGGGCTGGCGGGTGGCACCGGAACGCTGGTATTCCTCGTGGGCCTCGGCAGGTTCGAGGGCGAAGGGTTGAGACTGACGCAACTGTTCCTGGATGACCCGGCCGACGAACGCGGAATGCTTGAGGCGCTTTCTTCGTTCCTCGCACACGCCTCTGTCATCGTGACCTTCAATGGGAAAGCATTCGACTTACCCCTTCTTGAAACTAGGTACGCGCTGAACCGGATGAATTCACCGGTCGTCGGCGCATTGCACGCCGACCTGCTCGGACCGTCACGGCGCCTGTGGTCGAGCGCCATAGGATCGTGCTCGCTGGCGTCCGTCGAGCGCCACGTGCTCGCCGTCCGGAGGCTCAATGACGTCCCGGGATGGTTGATACCCACTCTGTATGCCGACTATCTCCGCACCCGCGACGCCGCGAAGATCGCGCCGGTGGTCGCCCACAACCGCCTGGATGTCCTCTCGCTAACCGTCTTGTTCGCCAGGATAGCGGCGTGTTTTCAAACAGACACCCGGTTCGGGCCAAGGTGCGCGTCGGAGGCTTTGGGCGCGGCGATTCACTACGATGCCCTCGGATTCGAGGAGGCCGCCATGGCACTCTACCAGCAGGCGACTCGCTCTGCCACCTCGGGCGACGTCAGGTCGAAGGCGGTATGGGGCGTGCTGCGGCTGAGCAAGAGGTCGCGGCTGTGGGATCAGTGCGGGAAATGGGCCCAAGAGCTCGTCGTCTCGGCGCGACTCGATCCGAGGGCCTGGGTGGAGCTCGCGAAGTACCACGAGCACAGGACCGGGGACCTCGCAACCGCCCTGTTGGCCGCCCGTCGCGCCCTCGAGGTCGCATCCTCGGCGCCGGACCTGACTCATCAGACGCGGGTTCGGCTGACCCGCGAGATCATGCACAGGATCGCAAGGCTTGAGCGCAGGAGCGCTCCTCGCCGGGCGGACGGCCGGGTCTCTTCTCCCCCCGCGTACTAGGCGCGATTCCCGCCGAATACGCTTTACCGGTCCGTGTTTTCCCGCGTACCGTCACCCGCCCGGGGAGGGTCCGGCGTGCTCGTCGTCATCCGGAGGGAGACCCGGCTGAGAGTGGCCTGTTCGGTGGCATTCGTCGCACTCATTGCGGCGGCGCGCGCCACCTCGGGCGCCGGACTGGTGCCCGCCGCGGGCAAACTGCTGCCCATCTACAGGGTGGTCACCCCGCACAAGGCCCTCGCCATCA
>JANLGA010000099.1 GCA_024653225.1 Bacillota bacterium
CGGCGACGGCCTTGCTGAGGTCGCCGGAATCGAGAACTTCATCAACTCGAAGGTGGACGCGATCATTGACGGGGCCATTGACACAGCCGCGCTTGCCGAGGTGATAGGCAAGGCCGAGGCGGCGGGCATCCCGTTCATGGTGGAATCCGGCTTCTGGAGGCCCGGCGTCACGTGCATGGTCGGACAAGACAGCTTCCGCATGGGTCAGGTCCAGGGCACATACATTGCCGAGAGGCTCAACGGAAAGGGCAACGTCGTCATACTGACGTACCATCCGGCGCGAAACATCGCGATGCGCGAGGAAGTGTGCAAGGCCATCCTGGCACAGTACCCCGAGATAAAGATCGTGGCGAACTACACCATCGAGATCTCGCGCGTGGTTGACGAGGCGAGGAAGACCATGGAAACCCTGCTCGTGAGGTATCCGAAGCCCGGGGACATATCGGCGGTGTGGTGCGGCTGGGATGACATCGCGATGGGAGCCGCCGCGGCGATTGATGCCGCGGGGAGGAGCAGCGAGATGTTCTGCATCGGCAACGACGCCGGGCAAGAAGCGATGGACAAGATCCGCGGCACAAGCGCCTTCGATGTGACGGTGTATGTGGACTACGCGACCATAGGCAAGATAATGTTCCAGCAGCTGGACAAGGTGTTCGCAACTGGCAAGGCCGACGCAAACAACATTTATATAGATCTCCCCTTGGTAACGAGGGACAACGTGCCCCCGCCCGGCCAGTGGCCCCCGCCGGTCTCGAGCTACATCCTATATCGCGGGAATTGAACACTGCGGCCGGTGCGCCCCCGGTCCCCGGGGGAGCGGGGGACGGCCTGCGGCCGCGTGGGGGTAAGACGGGTGGAACGGCCGGTACTGGAGGTCCGCGGCCTGACGAAGCACTTCCCCGGACAGACGGCGCTCGACGGCGCCGACCTGTCCGTGAACCGAGGTGAGGTCCACGCCCTGCTAGGACGGAACGGGGCGGGGAAGTCCACGCTCATAAGGATCCTCGCGGGAGTGACGCCGAAAGACGGCGGCCGGGTGATCCTCGACGGCAGGGAGGTCACAGTGCGCGACCCACTCCATGCCAGGCAGATGGGCCTCAGCTTCGTGCACCAAGAATTGAACCTGTTCCCATCGTTACCGGGGTACGAGAACCTGGCGCTCGACATCGGCTACTCGCGCACCCCGCTCGGGCTCATCGATTGGTGCGAAACGCGCAGGCGCGCGCGGCGGGTCGCGGACCGCATGGATCTGGAATTCGACCTGGACGTGCCGGCGGGAAAACTCAGCATCGCCGAACAATGGCTGCTGGCGATCTGTCGGGGGATCGCAGCCGACGCGCGGGTGCTGATTCTGGACGAGCCGACTTGCTCCATCGGGGGGAAAGAGGTCGCCCGGCTCTTCGCGTTCATAAGGAGGGTGAAGGCCGAGGGCGTCGCGGTCCTTTACGTGTCGCACAGATTGAACGAGGTGATGGAGATCGCCGACCGGGCCACCATTATCCGCGATGGGAGGACTGTCGGGACCCTGGCGGTGGCGGGCTCGAGTGAACGAGACCTCGTGCGCGCCGTCGTCGGGCGCGATCGCTGCGCGGACACAGCTACAGTGACGGGCGAGTCCGGCCGCGAGTGCCTGCGCGTGTGCGATATCACCCGGGGCACGGCCGTGCGAGGGGTGTCGTTCAGCCTGAGATACGGTGAGATCGTGGGACTGGCCGGCCTGGTCGGTTCCGGGAGGACCGAGCTTCTCCGCCTCATCTTCGGCGCGGACAAGGCAGACCGCGGCGAGGTGTACGTGGATGGCAGGCCCGCGGTGATCCGCTCTCCGGCGAATGCCATCGCGGAAGGGTTGGCACTTGTCCCTGAGGAACGGCGCGGCCAGGGCCTGGTGACCCGGATGACCGTCTCGGCGAACATAACGTTGCCGAGCGTGGCGAGGCTTCGCCGGTGGCCGTTCCTGCCGTTCATGGACTCAGCCAGGGAACGGGAAGCCTCCGAACGGTCTATACGCGATCTCTCCATCAAGTGCGCGGGCCCGGGGCAAGTCACGGGGCACCTGAGCGGCGGCAACCAGCAAAAGGTCGTCCTGGCCAAGTGGCTGAGCGCGGACGCACGGGTGTTCCTCCTAGATGAGCCGACGAAGGGCGTGGACGTGGCCGCGAAAACCGAGATTCACGGCATCGTGCGTCGACTGGCGTCGGCGGGATCGGGGGTCCTGCTCGTGTCCTCCGATGCCTCCGAGTTGGTGGCGCTCTCACACCGGGTCCTGGTCATGCGCGAGGGCGAGATAGTCGCCGAACTCGCGGGCGAAGCAGTGACCGAACGGGCGATCCTTGACTACTGTTGCGGGGGGCGGAACAGCGGGTGATTCGCGTGACGAGGTCGGCGCCCAGAGAGGCCGCGTGGGCGCGATACGGCACTGTGGCGGGGCTGGGGGTGATGTGCCTCGTATTCTCGATACTTCGGCCCGATAACTTCCCCACATTCAAGAACGCGGTCACCATCTTGAGACAGGGCTCCGTCCTCACGATGATGGCCACTGGCACGACGATGGTGATGATCCTCGGCGATTTCGACCTGTCAGTCTGCAACCTCGCCAGTTTCGCGGGCATGCTTGCGGTGGGGTTGTCGGCACGCGGTGGGGTGCCCCTCGCGTTGTCCGTGATTCTGGCCCTGTCGGTGGGTGCGGCGGTCGGGATCGTGAACGGCCTGATCGTGTCCGTGCTCTCGCTTTCATCGTTCATAGCAACGCTCGCGACCAGCAGCGTTCTCGTGGGCATCACTTTCCTGTACAGCCGCGGCACGCAGATATCCACGGGCATCCCGCCGGAATTCGCGATGTTCGGGAGGGGCTACTTCCTGGGGGTCCCCGGGCTCGTCTTCGTGATGGCCGCCTGGAGTCTCGGACTGTGGGTCGTGGCGACGCACACTGAATTCGGACGGAGACTGTACGCGGTCGGCGGCAACCCTGAGGCGGCCAGGCTGTCCGGCATACGGATCGGCGTCCACCGGACGGCGGCCTTCGCCGTGTCGGGCCTGGGGGCTGCGTTGGGCGGGATCTCCCTCGCGTCCATGCTGGGTCTCGGGCACCCGCAGGCGGCCGACGGACTGCTCCTGGACGTGTTCACGGCGGCGTTCCTGGGCGCCGTCACACTCCGAGAAGGGCAATTCCACGTTGTCGGCACAGTCATCGGGGTCCTGATAATGGTCGTGATGCTCAACGGGCTCACCATGATGGGCGCGGAATTCTACCTGCAGAACATCATCAAGGGCGTCATCCTGATAGCCGCGGTCGCGGCCTCGGGTGTTCGCGCCCACAGGGGGGGCTGAAGTCGCGCCGACCGCCGATCGCCGGCCTCGTCAGGTAATGACGGTCGGGTACAGTCGCGCCGCGACGGCGATCAGTGCCGCGGTGAAGGCGGCGACCACCGCGAAGTCCATCGCGAGGCCGAACGCGCCGGCCCCCGTGGAGAGCATGAGGATTCGGAGTGCGTCCACTTCGTAAGTGAGGGGATTCGCGCGCGAGATCGCCCTCAGCCAGGCCGGCATCATGGAAATGGGGTATATGGCGTTGCTGGCGAAGAATAGGGGCATGGTGAGGACCTGGCCGATGCCCATGAATCTCTCCCTCGTCTTCACGATGCACGCGATGACGAGGGAGAAAGTGGAAAAGAGGGCTGAGCCCGTGACCACCATCAGCACCACGCCCACGAGCGCCAGCGGGTCGCGCGTCATCTTCACACCGAGGAGAACCGCGAGCAGGTAGATGATCAGCGCCTGCGATATGCCCCGCACTCCGGCCGAAAGGGCCTTGCCGAGAACCAGGGCGCCCCGCGGGGCCGGGCTGACGAGGAATTTGTGCAGGATCCCGAGGTCCCGTTCCCAGATCACCACGATCCCATAGAATATGGCCACGAACAGGACGCTCTGCGCCAGTATGCCCGGGGCCATGAACTCCAGGTAGGTCAGCGACCCCGTGGGTATGGCGCGGGTCGTGTTGAATACCTGCCCGAAGACGAGGAGCCAGAGTGTGGGCTGGACGGCCCGCGTGAGCAACTCCCAGGGATCGTGCCTGAGTTTCCGCAATTCCACCTCGGCGATCGCCAGCGTCTTTCCAAGGAAACCCACGATTCCGTCAGCGAAGGCGCCTGACCGTTCTCCTGACCCTGAGGACGTCACGGTACGTACCCCCCGATTCCATGGTGTTGCCGGTGTAGTGAGCGAACACGTCGTCGAGCGTGGCGTCCGGCATCCCGATTCCCGACTTCAGCTCCACCGGGGAGCCGAGCGCCACGACCTCTCCCAGGTGCATGATCGCCACGCGGTCGCATAGCGCTTCCGCTTCATCCATGTAGTGCGTGGTGAGAAAGATGGTGGTGCCGTACTCCGAACGCAGCCTACCGATGTGTTCCCAGACGGCCCTTCGAGCCACGGGATCGAGGCCGACCGTCGGTTCGTCCATGAACAGCACCCTCGGCCTGTGGAGCATGGATTGGGCTATCTCCAGGCGCCTTATCATGCCCCCGGAGTAGTTCCGAACGAGGAGCCCGGCGGCCTCGGACAGCCCCATGAACTCGAGCGCGCGGCCAGGATCGGGCACGCCCTCGAG
>JANLGA010000009.1:0-24671 GCA_024653225.1 Bacillota bacterium
GGTTTGGGCAAGGCACTGAGGGAGGCGCGGGGTGCGGCGAGGAAACGTGTGAGTGAGTTGCGGAAGTACCTACTGGAGAACTGGGATGGGATCAAGTCGCTGCCTGAAGATGAGAGGCTGGGGGCGATAGAGGGTCAGGTGAGGCACACGATATGCCGGCGGATGAAGAGGATCAATGCGAGGTGGAGTCCCGCCGGGACGGACAGGATGGCGCGGTTACTGGCAGCGGGAGCGAACGACGAACTGGCACGCTATGCGTCGGTGGGGCGTGACTGGCGTTTTGGGGAACTGGTGAAGGTTCTGGACAAAGAGGCGGTAGATCTCGGTGACCAGATTGGGGCGGAGGATCTGGAGGCCTGGGTAAGGCGCACAATGCCGGCGCTCGCGGGCCCGCACGCGAGTCGGCCGTGGGTGAAGTACATACTCAGGACCCTCACGTCGATCCGGACCGAAACGCTCACAGCATAGAAAAGCCGGGGGGATTCACCTACTATCTCTTGACACAGCCTCAGGCTTTGCTCGCCTTGATCTCCGGCGTGCTATCGGGTACAATGAATAGGCGATGTCGGTCTTCGGGCGGACAGGGATGCCCGAGAACTAGCGCGCGGGTGTAGCTCAATGGCAGAGCCCTAGCCTTCCAAGCTAGTCGCGTGGGTTCGATTCCCATCACCCGCTCCATAGAAAACGGCGCGCGCGCCTGTAGCTCAGGGGATAGAGCACCTGCCTTCTAAGCAGGGAGTCGCAGGTTCGATTCCTGCCAGGCGCGCCATACATGAGAACGATAGGACTCGTGGTGAGTGTAGCTCAACTGGTTAGAGCGTGGGACTGTGGCTCCTAAGGCTACGGGTTCAACTCCCGTCACTCACCCCAACCTTTTGCCTGGATGGCGATGGCCCGACGCAAGTCGGGCCATCGTCGCACTCGGCGGCTTCTTCCGGGACCGTCAGTGCCCGGGGCGCGGCCGTAATGCCGCTACCTGTACCTCGGTTGGTCCCTAGTCTCCTCGTAGTAGGCGACGGGGCCTATCTCCTTCATCCTCTCGTTCATGGCGATCCACCTGGCCTCGAGGTGAGGGTCGAAATTGGTCTTCTTGCAGGGGAACTCCGGGCACTCGAAGCAGAATCTCATCTTCTTCGTCTTGTAACATTCCACCACTCCGCAGTTCGGCCACTTGCACGTGCCTTGCCTGCATCCGAGACAGTCGCCTGAAGCCAGGTACTCGAGGAGCTCCTTGAACGCCTTCCAGTTCTCGAACTGGGTCAACCCGAGCTTCGTGAATCTCTGGGCGTAAACATCGAAGTTGCCGAGTCTCTCTCTTAACGCGCGTGCGTGCTTTGCTATGATTCCCTCGTTGTAGGCGAAGCACTTCTCGCAGCTCAATCCGCATGGGGCCAGGGCCTTCAGCACGTGTTCCTCGGTCACCGCCATCTCGATCCCTCCGCAATAGTCGTCTGCTTCCGTTCCCGGCAAACGTGCCGCCCGGCCGACTGCCGGGTTTCGTTACTCCGCCGGGCGCCCCGCCCCCCCGGACCGAATCGCGAGTTCGAGCACTTGGTCGGTGGAGAGATGTCCGACCTGCAAGTACCACGCGGCGGAATTCACTAGCGCGGCCAGGGGGATGAGGCCCACTATCTCCGTCTCCACCACGTCGGCGCCGTACCGGCGTGCCTCCAGCCGGACCAGCTCAAGCACCCTGTGGAGTGGGGTCTTCTCGTGGTCGAGCAGGTTGATAGTGACTTGCGCGAGTTGTTTCTCCCGTATGAACACTCCCTTCGCCTGGACGTTCACGAGCCCTCCGCTCGATTCCCGTACGGCCCTCGCGACGGTGGAGGCGACCTTGACGTCGGCGGTGTCCAGATTCACGTTGAATGCGATGAGCGGCTGGCGTGCTCCCACCACGGTCGCACCCGCCGTCGGGTGCATCCTCGGCTCACCGAAGTCGGGGCGCCTGTCGGGGTGGGAAATGGACAACTTGAGTCCCTCGTATTCCCCGCGCCTTATGTCCGGGAGCCGCTTGCGATCTTGCCTGGTTGCCGCCTCGGCATAGAGATAGACCGGGATCTGCAATTCATCCGCCACGCGCTTCCCGAATCGCCGCGCCATCTCGACGCACTCCGCCATCGTGACACCCGCTACGGGGACGAAGGGGACCACGTCGGTCGCGCCGATCCTGGGGTGTTCGCCCCGGTGCTTCTCCATGTCAATGAGTTCCGCGGCCTTTCGTGTGGCGCTGAAGGCGGCTTCCTCCACAGCTTCCGGTTCGCCGGCGAACGTGACCACGACTCTGTTGTGGCTCTCGTCAGGGGCTTGGTCAAGGAGCACGACGCCTCGCACGCCTCTTATCTCGGCGACTATTGCATTGATGATGTCCGCGTTGCGACCCTCGCTGAAGTTGGGGACGCATTCGACGATTCTCTCCAAGCGACCGTACCTCCGGTCCTTCCTTGTCGAGCGCGACGACCGGCCGGGGCCGTCACCAATCGGAGTCTATTTGACATGGAACGCGCTAAACCTGCAAGGGTCGTCCTCACTACACAGGAGAGGGCCGCGTCGTGAGGAACTTCCTGACATGCTCACGCAACATCGCGCCGGAGATGGTCTCCGTGATCGTCTCCGTGAACCGCGCACCGACTGCGTGGCCTCTCGGAAGCGATGCCCTACCGCTTCTCGCGTTGTTCCCTGACGCCTCGGGTGCGGCCGCACAGACCTCTTGACGGGCGCGCTGGATACCCCCTAATCTTGCGGAAGATTCCCCGCCGTGGTAGAATCAATAGGCGCGTAGACTCTCGGGAATGACTACTGGAGTCCTCATTCGTCTTCAAACGACTCGGGCAACGTGCGAGGGAGAGCGCAAGAGAGCTAGTCGAATTCAGCAAGAGGGGCGCCCGTAGCTCAGCCCGGACAGAGCCGCAGACTTCGGATCTGAGGGTCGCAGGTTCAAATCCTGCCGGGCGCGCCACCGACAATTGCATTGCGGCCGCCCGCCTGTGTTCCTGACGCATCGTGGTGGCGGCGCGGCGGCGAGATTCCGCGCTGGGGCGTAGCCAAGCGGTAAGGCACGGGACTTTGGATCCCGCATTCCGTAGGTTCGAATCCTGCCGCCCCAGCCAGAGATTTGATGGGCCATTAGCTCAGCGGTAGAGCACCCGCCTTTTAAGCGGGGTGTCGAAGGTTCGATTCCTTCATGGCCCACCATTTCTATACTGGAGGCTCCTTGCGGTGAACGCCGGAGGCTGCCGGCGTCGCGCGGGATTGCAGGCGTGCGGGTGTGGCGGAAATGGCAGACGCGCAGGACTTAGGATCCTGTGGGCGACCGCCCTTGTGGGTTCAAATCCCACCGCCCGCACCATTGTTTATCTCAAGGCGCCGAAAAACCCCCTCTTTCTTGGGGGGTCGAATCTGGACCGGCGCTGACAATAGAGAACGGGCAGGAACGGTGGAAGCGCGTACCTGATGTGGTGTAGAATTGCATCCCGCAGCAAGTACTTGCCAAGCCAACGCCTCATGAGGTCCCATCCTTTCGGGCCGAAACGATCGACTGTTGGTGGGGTATCTGTACATCCAGAGGTCCGAGTTGACTCATAAGTCCCATCACGATTTCGTCTCCAATTATCGTACAAGTGTTCCTCCACTAGCCACTACATGAGGGACGAACCACCCTAATCTGCCCAAAGACTTCCCGAAGAGCTCGGGTCACCTTGTACGATGATGCAAGTCAACCCCCAGGCGTGTTGACTAGGCAAGTCAGTCGTTTTTGTGCTCGCTCAGGTATCTCGCTCCGCACTCTTTCAAGGAAGGACTCTATGGCCAATTCCTCGCCAACGCCGATCTTGGCGCACGCTTTATCGCGTCGAGATGTACGGACTCCTGCGTATGACGCAATGCAAGAGGCTACCACCGTTCCAGAGGTCCTGGCATACTGTTGCGGCCCGGATCATTTGTCGGTAATTGAGCCCTGAGCGCTCGAGCTGTCAGCACTTCTGCGCCCGGTCGCTCCCCAGAGCCTCGGCCACTATCTTCATCGCGCAGTAGTCCCCGCACATGGTGCATTCCGTGACGCCGGACGGGTTCATCTCCGCCCTCTTGCGCCCCGCCATCTCCGGGTCGATCGCGAGCTCGAACTGTCTCTTCCAGTCGAGCGACTTCCTCGCCCTCGCCATGGCGAGATCCCTCTCCCACGCTCTTGCGCGGGCCTTGTCGGCGAGCTCGCCGAATGTCCCCGCGCAGGTGCGTGCCGACCTTGCGAGCTCGGCGGCGTGACCGGCAATGCGTGCCGCGATGACCCCCTCGTACACGTCCTTCTCCCCGGGCAGCCCGAGGTGCTCGGCGGGGGTGACGTAGCACAGGAAATCCGCCCCGGCCATGGCGGCCACCGCACCGCCGATCGCGCCGGCGATGTGGTCGTAGCCCGGCGCGATGTCCGTGACGAGGGGGCCTAGCACGTAGAACGGGGCGCCGTGGCAGAGGCGCTTCTGCAGGGTGACATTCATTTCGATTTGCGAGAGCGGGACGTGCCCCGGACCCTCGACCATGACCTGCACCCCTGCGGAACGGGCGCGGTCCACCAGCTCTCCAAGTAGAATGAGTTCCTCCACCTGCGCCCTGTCGGTGGCATCGGCGAGGCAGCCCGGCCTGAAGCCGTCTCCCAGGCTGAGGGTCACGTCGTGTTGACGCGCTATCTCCAGCAAGCGATCGAATTGATCGAAGAGGGGGTTGTCCCTGTCGTGATGGAGCATCCACGCGATGGTGAAAGCCCCGCCCCGGCTGACGACGTCCGCCTCCCGGCCCTCCCTTCGCATCCGGTCGAGGGTCGCGAGCGTCACTCCGCAGTGAACGGTCATGAAATCCACGCCCTCGCGGGCTTGATCTTCGATCACCCGAAACATGTCATCGGCGGTCATTCCGACCACCGAACCCCGCTCGAGGCGCGCCCTCACAGCCGCCTCGTAGATGGGCACGGTACCCACGGGCAGGCGTTCCCTGAGACAGATGCCTCTGACGGTTCGGATGGACTCGGGGTCACCCGTACTCAGGTCCATGACCGTATCGGCACCCGCCCGGAGCGCGGCGCGCAGCTTTCTCGTTTCAGCCTCGATGTCCGGCTTTACCGACGAGGTCCCCAAGTTGGCGTTTACCTTGACGCTGCAACCCGCTCCGATCCCGGTGGGCGTGACGCCTGGGTGGCCGGGATTTGCCGGTATCACAAGTACGCCGGCTGCGACGGCGCCGAGCACCGCACCGACGTCCAAGCCTTCTGTCTGGGCGACGGACCTCATTTGCTGTGTGACAGTGCCCGCCCTTGCCGCCTGGATCTGCGTCATTGTCGAGGCCCCCTTTCTCATCATACACCGCATACGCCGCAACGAACACGGCTCGGGAGTCGGAGGACACCCACTTCTCGAATCAGTTTCGGAGAGTTCCCGCCCGGTTCCTGCACCGGCGCCGCTCAAGTAGGGGAATCTCGCCCTCCGACCACGCCCCGCAGGGGAAAGGATTTCGATGTTCGTTTCGAGAAGGGCTGAAGGAGCGCCGGAGAGAGTGCCAGGAACACGGCGCGGAGTTTCGGAAGGCGGCAGGACCGTCCGGAGGGGAAGCAGATGGTGCATCGTCGTCGCGTCCCGTCGGCACTCGGGGCGTTGCTCGTCGTGGCGACAGCCTGCTTGCTGGTCTGGATTCGTTGCTCCGCTCCCTCCGCTCCCGACCGCCTGCCGAGCGCCTTGGTCGAGCCCCAGGCCCGGAGCCTCGTGCTTTCCCTGAGCGGGAACGCCATCATGGAAGACGTGAGGATCCTGGCCGGAGACGAGTTCCGAGGGCGGGAGGCCGGCGGGACCGGCGGCAACGCCGCCGCCCTGTGGCTGTTCGGGGCGTTCAAGCGGCGCGTCGGCGGCGTCTCCATGGACCACTTTCCGTTCCTGTTTCGCGCCGTCCCTTCGCACGACTTGTACGTTGATTCCCCGGGGGACTTGCGGGGATCGAGCGTGCTGGGTTACTCGGGTTTCACCGCCGGTGGCCGGTACCTCCTGGCTTGGTGCGGGGCGGGTTCCCTGGAGGAGGTTGAGAAGGCCGGTTCCTCGGTGCCGGCCGGTACTCCGTGGGTTGCCTTGATGAGGCGGGGCTCGCTGTACCTCGGCGAGAAGGTGCTCTACGCGCAGGCGGCCGGCGCCCGCGGGGTAATCGTGTACAACTATGAAGGGGGTCCATTTCGCGGGAGCCTCGTCTGGAGCGACAGGATTGACCCGACCGCTTTCGAGGTCGGTGCCGTTTCCATAACTCGGGAGCAAGGTGCTTTTCTGCTGGGGCGCATGGGAATGACCGAGTCGTCCCCGCCCGGGGCCGCACCCGCCGGTACGACGGTGTATATGAGGGTGTCGGCGTCGTGCGAGTGGCGAACGGGCCTGAACGTGTGGTGCAAGATTGACGGAGACGAAGAACCGGGCAGGTACGTGATAGTCGGGGCGCACTACGATCACCTTGGGGAGGACCCGTCGCTGCCGGACCCGGTGTACAACGGGGCCAATGACAACGCGTCCGGCGTCGCCGTCTTGCTGGCCCTGGCCGAGGCCCTGGCCGAATCCGGGGACGGGCCGGATGCCTCTGTCGTTTTCGTCGCATTCTCCGCCGAGGAACACGGGCTCTGGGGCTCGCGTAGCTTTGTCGCGCAACACCCCGAAATCGTGCGCAACGCGGACATCATGATCAACCTCGACCAGGTGGGTGCAGGCGATCTGCCCGGAGGTGGCGGCGCCGGGGACCGGCTGTACGTCGAGGAGACGGCTTCCGACGACGCGCAATGGGCGGCGAAGCTCGCGTACGGGTGTGCGCTGGACCTGGAGCGCGAGGGGCTCATCCGGCTGGGCGATGCACCGACCGGGGCGGATGCCGAATCCGCGAGAAGGCCGGGCGGCCGGGCGGGGCCGGGGAGAGTCGCCCTGATCCCGTGCAGTCACAGGACTGACGCCGAATCGTTCGCCGCGGCGGGGGTCAGGGCCGTGGGGCTGTGCGCCACGGGGGATCTCAGCCCCCTCTACCACACCCCGGAGGACGAGACGGAGACCCTCGATCCCTCGAAGCTGGAAGCGGCGGCGAGGACCGCGGCCCTGGTGACGTACCTCGTCGCCGAAAATGGTCGGGACCTCCGCGTCCCGCGGGGTCCATACGAGCGGTGCGACAGTCCCGCCCCCATAAAGCCTTGGACCCCGCCGGCGGTTCGCTGACTCACGATCCCCTGGCTCACCATCCCCCTTGGCGGCGGGGGAGCGACCTCGAGAATCGCGGGACGAATTTCCAATGTTGATACGAGTGTACGCAGGAGGAGTCGCGTTTACCCACGACGAAACGACTCCGGGGGCATGCGGGTCGCGCTGATCGGATGGAGCCGGGCGGGTAAGCAGAAACTGATGTCGAAAAGCATGCTGCATGGGGGACCGAGAGTGAACGCGACGATGGGCGCCGACGTCCTGGTAGTGGGAGCGGGGGCGATCGGCTGCTCCATCGCCTATCAGTTGGCTCGAGCCGGCATTGACGTCCTCGTGGTGGACCGAGGGGACCTCGCGAGTGGGTCGTCCGGTGCCTGCGACGGCTATGTAGTTACGCAGACCAAACACCCCGGGATACACGCGGAGCTCGCCCTGAAGAGCGTCGAGGCATTCGAGCACCTGTCGGACGAGCTGCGCTGGGACGTCCAGTACGAGCGCGTCGGCGGACTCATAATAATCAGGGGACCCGGTCAGCGGGCTGCGATGGAGCGCCACGCGGCGGCGCTGAAAGAGTCCGGAATTCAAGTGGAAATGCTGGATAGACGGGCCGTGGCGGACCGCGAGCCGTTCCTCGACGGCGAGTACGACGGCGCCACCTATTGCGGGCTCGACGGCCGCGTGGACCCGTTGAACTTGACACGCGGGTTCGCGGCCGCGGCTTCCCGGCTCGGGGCCGGGTTCTCGTTCTACAACAGCGTGGCCTCGGTGGTCGTCAGGGGAGATCGGGTGACCGGGGTAGTAACCTCCCTGGGATTCATCGCGTGCCGCGTCCTCATCTTGGCGTCCGGCGTGTGGACGGCCGCACTCCTCGAACCGCTCGGTCTGCATGTCCCGATCAAGCCGCGCCGGGGCATAGTGCTCGTGACCGAGCCGGTTCCACCGCTGCTGAACCACGTGGTGTTGGATGCCCGGTACATAGCCGTCAAGTTCGGAATGCGTTCGGGGGACGAGACCTGCGGTGCCTTCGAGCACTACGGAGTAGGGCTCGCACTCGAGCAGACGGCGGACGGGAACATCCTCATAGGCAACACCAGGGAATTCGTCGGCTTCGACAGGAGGGTGGCCGTGGAGCCCGTATCCGCGGTCAGGAGCTACGCCCTCCGAGTGGCGCCGAGGCTGGGCGGTATCGGGATAATCCGGTCGTTCGCGGGCTTGCGACCGTATACCCCCGACGGGCTGCCCCTTCTCGGCCCCGTGGAAGGAGTCGAGGGCCTCGTGCTGGCGGCCGGACACGAGGGTGACGGCATAGCGCTGTCCCCGATAACCGGGCGCATCGTGGCCGACTACGTATGTTCCGGAATGGTCTCTCGTGAAATGCGGGCCTGTCTGCCCGGGAGATTCGACATCTGGAAGACGGGGGTTGAGAGCGAGAAATGAAAAGGTCAATCGTACGGACGGAGTGCGCGCCCCTGCCGCTTTCGCCGATCTCGCAGGCCGTCAGGGCGGGACAAATGATCTACACATCGGGCCAGTTGGGCAGGGATCCGGCGACCGGCAAGCTCGCGGGTCCCACGATGAGGGAACAAGCCCGCCGGGCACTGGCCAACCTCAAGGCGGTCGTGGAGGCGGGCGGCGGGTCGCTGCGGTCCATCGTGAAGATCGAGGGGCTCGTCACGGACCTTGACATGATGGGCGAGTTCAACGAGGTGTTCAAGGAATTCTTCCCGGTGGACCCGCCCGCAAGGTGTTGCTTCGAGGTACGACGCCTGGCGGCGGGCGCTTTGGTAGAAGTCTCCGCCGTAGCGGTCGTCGAGGAACCCGACTGAAGGAGGGGGTATGCTTGCTCGTCGCAGAAGCAATCGCAAAGGCGTTGCTCGACGCCGGGGTGAAAGAGGTATTCGGGCTGCCGGGGGGAGAGGTCCTCGATTTCATTGACGCGGCTCGGCGCGCGGGACTCCCGTTCGTCCTCACCCGTCACGAGAGCGCGGCTTCTTTCATGGCCGATGTCACCGGGCAGATTACCGGGAGACCCGGTGCGTGTCTCTCGACCCTGGGCCCGGGCGCCACGAATATGATCACCGGTGTGGCGAACGCGTACCTCGATCGGTCGCCCGTGGTCGCTATCACCGGTCAGATGTCCCCGGAAGCGTACGGGGACATGCCCCATCAGCGCATTGACTTGTGTTCACTATATAAGCCCGTGACCAAGTGGTCGGTGAGGGTCACCCCATGGAACGCGGCGGCCGTGGTCCCCGCGGCCGTGTCGGTGGCCATGCGGAGGCCCAGGGGGCCGGTCCACCTGGAGCTTGCCAGCACGGTGTCGAGGTCGGAAGCCGCGCTTCCGGGCGCCCTCGCGCCCGAGGAGGAGCCACCTGCCGACCTGCAGGAAAGCACGATCACGATCGAGGGGATCGCCCGGCGCCTCGAGCGGTGTTCCCGGCCCGCCGTGATAGCGGGGATAAACTGCGAACCGGCGGCCGTCGCTCGGCCGCTCAGGGCGTTCGCGGAGCGCCACGGCATCCCGGTGTTGGTGTCGCCGAAGGCCAAGGGCATCTTCCCCGACGACCATCCACTTTACGTGGGGGTTGCCACGGGAATGGCCGCGGACGACCGTGTCCTGGAGTTCCTGGAGCAGTGCGATGTCATCTTGGGGGTAGGGTTCGACGCGAGCGAAGCGGACAAGACGTGGCCCGCCAAGGCCCCGTTGATCTGGCTTGAGGATGCCCCGAGGGACCGGGCCGAATGGCGCGGCGACTACCTTGTGGGCTCGATCCCTGAGCACCTGGGGGCGCTCGCCGATTCCTACCATGGAGCGCACCAGTGGACACGCGAGGACGTCGCCCGCGCACGCGGTCGCATCAGGGAGAAGGTGTCTCCAGGGGACGCCGCCGACGGGCGCGTGTCTCCCGCGGCCGCCCTTCTCGCAATCCGGGAGGTATTGCCCGAGGACGGGGTGTTCGTCTGCGACGTCGGGGCGCACAAGCTCCTAGCCGGGCAGGCGTGGCCGTGTAAGACCCCCCTGACGTTCTTCATGTCGAACGGCCTCTCCTCGATGGGATACGGCCTCCCGGCGGCCATGGCCGCGAAGAGATGTTTTCCGGACAGGGCGGTAGTGGCCGTACTGGGAGACGGCGGCTTCGCGATGATGGTGCACGACCTCGAGACGGCTGTGAGGACGAAGGCGGGAGTCGTATACGTGGTATTCAACGACGAGAGCCTCTCGCTCATCCGGGTAGTGCAATCGCGAAGAAAAATGGAGAGGTACGGTGTGGATTTCGGGGGCGCGCGGTGGGCGACGGTCGCCGAGGCGCTCGGCGCCGGAGGTGTCTCGGTAACAGACCTGGACGGGCTTCGGGACGCGGTGGCGAAGAACCTGCGTACCGAGACGCCGGTGGTGATTGACCTCCCTGTGAGCGGCGCGGAATACGACCGACAGATCTGACCGGGATCTCGGGGCTCGGGCCGCCGAAAGAAGCGGGCGGCTTGCAGGGAACGGGAGACTGACGTCGAACTGCAGCATAAGCTGACGGACGAACGCACGAACTGACGCGCGAGGAGACGTACGAAGTGCCAACGATGCCGGACGTAGGACTGGATGCGGCGCACAGCCTGCTTGGCCCCCGCCAGGCATTCCTCATCACCGCTCGGGACCCGCGGGACGGTCGTGTCAACATCTGCACGGCCGGCTGGGTTTCGGGCGCCAACTGGAAACCCTTCAAGGTCAGCGTGGCCCTGTCCAAGGGCGGCCTCACGAACGAGCTCATCCGATCGAGCGGGGAGTTCGTCATCAACGTGCCCGACATGGACCTGCTTGACGAGGTGGTGTTCTGCGGCCGCACGAGCGGCCGGAAACTCGACAAGTCGCGCCGGGCGGGCCTCGACCTGCTGCCCTCAAAGCACGTGGCCGCCCCGTACGTCGCGCGGGCCCTGGCCCGCGTCGAGTGCGTGGTGGAACAGGCGCTGGAGATGGACGACCACTGGGTGTTTGTGGGCAGGGCGGTGCACGCCGCCGCGCGGGATGGGGTCTTCGATGGCGGCTACGCGGTCTCCCGGGTCCGGCCCGTCTACCAGATCGTTGGCGAACGGTTCTGCAGCCTGGACGGTGTCGAGGTTCGAAGGGAGATACCGGTCGGGGAGGGGTGGAAGTGAAAGTCAAGATTCTCGGCATCTCGGGTAGTCCCCGCAAGGGCAACACCGAGATGATGGTGGTCGAGTCCTTGAAGGCGGCGGCGGAGATCCCCGACGTCGAAACGGACCTGGTTGACCTGCGGGGCAAGTTGAGCCCGTGCATTGACTGCGACAGGTGTCCCGTGGACCCGCCCTCGCAGTACTGCGCGATCAGGGACAAGATGGACACTATTTACCCGAAGCTGATCGAAGCCGACGGTATCATCCTCGGCGCCCCGGTATATTTTGGGTCGGTCAACGCCCAGGTGAAGGCGATGATGGATCGCTGCAGACCCCTCGGGCGCTGCGGCCACCTCCTGAAGTACAAGGTGGGCGGGGCGATAACCGTCGGTGCCTGCCGTAACGGGGGGCAGGAGAAGGCCCTCGGCACCATCGTGGACTACTACATCCTGACCGGCATCCTTCCCGTGGGACTGCTCAGGGTGCTGCAGGTCGGGGCGATGGGTCTCGGATGGAGGGCCGGCATGATCAAGGACGACGAATGGAAGGCCGAGTTCCTGCCCGAGGGGAAAGTCACCTGGGTTGACCAGTGTCGTGAGATCGGACGGACCGTGGCGGTGATGTCGCGAGTCGTGAAGGAGGGGATGAGAATCGTGGACCCCAACCGGTTCATCACCGGTTGGAAGCTGGAGAGGGAGAAGCTTGGGGGGTCCGAAGGGCACTAGGCCTCGACACGTTGCCGATTGAGACGCAGATAACGGAGGGAGTAAGAGATGAAGCAGCGCCAGTTGCTCGCAATCGTTGTATCCGCACTTGTGCTGATTTCGATGGCGCTCGCGGGGTGCGGCGGAAGTAAACCGGCCGCTCCGCCCGCCGAGACCAAGCCGCAACAGCCGGCGGCGCCCCAGCCGCCCAAGGAGAAGGTGCTTCGGATCAGCATCGCCGCCGAGCACCTGACGTTCGACCCGCACAACTACAAGGCGGGGCCGGACGTGGTCGCGCAGGCCCTCATAATCGAGACTCTGGTCGGCAGGGACAAGGACGGCAACAGGGTCCCGAAGCTCGCGACTTCCTGGAAGATGCTCGACCCGAAGAAATGGGAATTCAAGCTCAGGGAGGGCGTGAAGTTCACCGACGGAACGCCGTTCGACGGGAAGGCCGTGAAGGTCAGCCTCGAGCGGAGTTCAAAGGCCCCAAGGGGTTCCGGGTTTGTCGGCTTCGTGGAGAGCGTTGACGTCGTTGACCCGCTGACCGTCGTCTTGAATCTCAAGACGCCGTTCGGACCGATCCTGGATAACCTGTCCGATCCCGTGGCGGGCATAGTCAGCCCGGCGGCCCTGGAGAAGTACGGGGACGACATCTCCAAGAACCCCGTAGGGACAGGTCCGTTCAAGCTGCTCGAGTGGATCCCGGGCGACAGGACGGTTTTCGTGGCCAACACCGAGTACTGGGGAAAGAAGCCCGCGCTCGACAAGGTGATCATGAGGGCCATCCCGGAAGAGAGCACGCGCCTCATGGCCCTGAAGAGTGGGGAGACGGACCTGATCGAGAATCCGGCCCCTCACGAGGTGCCCAACCTGAAGAAGGACCCCAATTTCACGGTCATCCAGACGCCCCGCGCCCGCAACGTGTGGCTCGGGATGAACATTAAGGACAAGATCCTCTCCAACAAGAAGGTCCGGCAGGCCATAGCGCTGGCGGTTGACGAGGAGACTATCGTGTCGTCCGTGCTCGAGGGGATGGGGCGCGTGGCGGACAACGGGTTCATTCCTCCCGAGGTGGTGAAGCTGAGCCCGGCCCCGAGCTACGAGTATAACCCGACGAAAGCCAAGCAGCTCCTCGCGGAAGCCGGATATCCCAATGGACTGACGCTGAACCTGTGGACGCCGGAAAACCGATATCTGCGCGACAAGCAGGTCTGCGAGGTCATCGCGCAGCAGCTGCAACAGGTGGGGATCAACTGCAAGATAACCGTCATGGAATGGGGCAGCTACCTCGCCGCGTGCGGCAGGCACGAGCAGCAACTGTATCTGATGGGCTGGGGCTTCATGACCGGCGAACCAGCCCAGGCACTCAGGCAGACGCTCTCGACCGGAAACACGTTCAATTACACCCAGTACTCGGACCCCGAATTCGACGAACTGCTGGCGAAGGCCGAGCAGGAAGCCGACAAGGTGAAGAGGGCTTCCTATTACCAGAGGATGGCCGAGATGATCCAGACCCGCGACTTCGCGGTGGTGCCCCTGTACTACATGTACAACAGCTACGCTTCGACGTCCAAGGTGAAGGGCGTGTACCTGACGCCGAACGAGCTGATTGACCTGAGCGAGGCGACCATCGAATAGGCAAGGGGCTGTACCACACGGGTGGGTGGGTTGCCTGCGTGCAGCCCACCCACCCTGAGCAACGAGGAAGGGTTGTCGAATGAGTGCGATCCCTGAATCCGACCTGGTTTCGCTGCTGTGCGAGCTCATTGAAGTGGATAGCCCGACGGGGAAAGAGGCGGCTGTCGCGCGACTGATCTCCTCGCGCATGACGGGGGCTGGTTTCGACCGGGTGCACGTGGATGAGAACGGCAATGTCGTGGGGGAGGTGCGCTCGGCCGTTCCCGGCAAGAAGCTGCTGCTCCTGACGCACTCCGATTGCTCGCCCGTTCCGCCCGAACTGCTTCCTCCGAGGGCGGAGGTGTTGCACGGGGAGAAATTCGGGAAGAAAGGCAAAGTCGTGGCGGGACCCGGGGCCGCCGCCCCCAAGGGCGCGATAGCCGCGATGATCATGGCGGGGCGCGCGCTGGCCGCCGGTCGTGACCGGTGGGCGGGCTGCTTCGCGGTCGCGGTGGTGACGAAGGACCTGCTGGCCAACCACGACGGACCCCGGGAGGTGGCCCAGCTGGTGAGGGATGCATCCCTGGCCTTGACGGCGGAACCATCGCAGAACAACGTCGTGGTGGCCGCCAGGGGCATTCTCCACCTGCGGGTCACCGTGCGTGGCCGGACGGGTCACTGGGGCGTGCCGGACCCCGACGGTAACTCGATCTACAGGGCGGGGGCTTTCCTGGCACGGCTTCGGGACATCCCTCCCACCGCCCACCCCGACTTCGGACCCACGGGGTTCAACCCAATTGACCTCGCCATCCGTTCGTCGCCGCCGCGGCTGCCCGAGTGGGTGAGCGTGACGGTGGACAGGCGCGTTCTTCCCGGGGAATCCGTGCGGGAGATAGTGGAGACGGTCGAGGGGTTGGCGAGGGACGCCGCCGGGGGCGACGCCGAGGTCACCGTCTTGCGCCGCATGTACCCGTTCCAGGCCGATGGTGTCGAGGTGGAGAGCGAGATGCTCCGGGACGTCGTGGTGAACGCGCTCGGTCGAGAGCCGAGGCGGATCACGGTCAAGTTCGGGAGCAACGCCGCATTTCTCAAGAACGAGCTCGGGATACCCTCCATGGTGCTCGGCCCGGGGAGTATTGACGACCTGGGCCCGACCGAACATGTCGAGATAGAGCAGGTGCTGGCGGCCGCCGCCATTTACAGGGATTTCGCACTGCGGTACCTCGGTTCGTAGAACTCTGTTCGTTATCGGGAGATGGCCGGATGTCGGAGCTACCGGGGCGCACGCAACCGTTGCTCGAAATCGAGAACCTTCACGTAGAGTACCGGACCCTCGACGGCATCGTCAAAGCCGTCAACGGTTTGAACCTGCGGATAGACGAGGGTAAGGCACTGGGACTCGTGGGAGAGACCGGGGCCGGCAAGACGACGACCGCACTCGCCGTCATGAAACTCGTGCCCACCCCCCCGGGGGTCATCACCGCGGGTTCCGTCAGGATTGCAGGAAGGGAGATCCTCCCGCTCGGCGATGCTGAGATGCAGCACCTGAGAGGAAACCAAGTCTCCATGATATTCCAGAACCCAATGGCGTCGCTGAACCCCGTGCACGACGTGGGATCGCAGATCGCGGAAGTCATCCGGTTGCACCAGGGTGTATCTCCGCGGGAAGCCCGGGTGCGGGCCGCCGGGATGCTCCGGGCGGTAGGGATCCCCGAGAACCGCGCGGGCGACTTTCCCCACGAGTTCAGCGGGGGTATGAAGCAGCGGGTCATGATCGCGATCGCTCTCGCCTGCCGCCCGAGGCTCCTCATAGCTGATGAGCCGACCACCGCCCTGGACGTCACGATCCAGGCGCAGGTGATAGACCTCATAAAGAGCTTGAAGCGCGACTACTCGGGCGCGCAGTTGCTCATCACCCACGACCTCGGGCTCGTCGCGGAGATGTGCGACGATGTGGCAGTGATGTACGCGGGGCGGGTGGTCGAGAAGGCGGACATCGCGGAGTTGTTCCAGAACCCGCGGCACCCTTATACGCTGGGGCTGTTCGGGTCGCTCCCCAACCTTAAGAAGTCGGTTCACCGGCTTCGTTCCATAGGAGGGTTGTCGCCGGACCCAAAGATGCTGCCCCGGGGGTGCCCTTTCCACCCCAGGTGCGCGGAGCGAATGGACGTGTGCACCGAGCGTACCCCGTCGGAATCGGTCGTCGGTGCCGGGCACACGGTGTGCTGTTGGAAGTACTCGGAGTCGGGGGGAACCAGGTGACGGAGCAGCTGTTGGAAGTAGTGGACCTCGTGAAACACTTCCCGTTGCCGAGGAACCAGCGGGTGCACGCTGTTGACGGGATAACCTTCAACATCGCGGCCGGCGAGACACTCGGGATGGTCGGGGAGAGCGGGTGCGGGAAGACGACGGCCGGCCGGGCGATCGTGCGGCTCATCGAACCGGATCGCGGCCGGCTGATATACCGCGGACAAGACATCACGCACCTGGCGGGAGCGGAGCTCTTGTCCATGCGCAGGCGCATGCAGATAATCTTCCAGGACCCCTACTCGTCCCTCGACCCGCGGAAGAGCGCCGGGCAATTGATCGCCGAGCCCCTCCTCATTCACAGGTGGGGAACCCGCGGACGGATCAGGGAGCGCGTCCGCGAGCTGCTGGAACAGGTCGGCTTGACCCCGGACATGGTTTCCAAGTACCCGCATGAGCTGGACGGGGGAAGGTGCCAGCGGATAGGGATCGCAAGGGCCCTGGCCTTGGGTCCGGAATTCATCGTTTGCGACGAACCCGTGTCCGCCCTGGACGTCTCGATCCAGGCCCAAATACTGAACTTGATGAAGGACCTGCAGGAACGTCTGAGCTTGACGTACCTCTTCATTTCACACAACCTGGCCGTGGTGAAACACATCTCGGACAGGGTGGTCGTCATGTACCTCGGCGTGGTCGTCGAGACCGCCCCGACCGAGGCGCTCTTCGAAGACCCGCTGCACCCGTACACCCAGGCGCTGCTTTCCGCCATACCGATTCCCGCCGTGGGGGAGCGCAGGTCGAGGATCATCCTCTCCGGCGACGTGCCCACCCCCGTGAACCCGGGCCCCGGCTGCCGGTTCCACAAGCGATGCTGGCTGGCATCGCCCGTGTGCGGTGAAGCGGCGCCGAAGATGGTTGACGCGGGCGGCGGGCACCTGGTGGCGTGTTTCCGCGTTTCAGAAGGAGCGGTCATACAGTGAAGAAGGGGCTGGGGAAGTACGTCCTGATACGCCTCGTGGGAGCCGTCCCTCTCCTGCTCGTCGTGGCAGTCATAGTCTTCGTGCTGCTGCAGTACGCACCCGGGGATCCGGCCGAGCTCATGCTCGGCATGGACGCCACGCCCGAAAACGTGGCGCAAATGAGGGTGAAGATGGGCCTGGATAAGCCGCTGCACGTTCAGCTCTTGAGATTCCTGGCGGGCCTCCTGCGCGGCGACCTCGGGACGTCGTGGCAGTCGGGCAGGCCGGTGGCGGAGGAAATCGGTCGGACGCTGCCCGTCACCGCCTACGTGTCGTTCGTGGCCATAGTCATTTCGTCGGTGGTGGGCGTGTTGGTCGGCGTACTGTCCGCTGTCCGGCAGTATTCCTTGGTGGACAACATAGTCAGGGTGGTCGTGCTGGCGGGTGTGTCCATGCCGGTGTTCTGGCTGGGTCTCATGCTCATCGTGGTCTTCTCGGGCTTCTTGGGAGTGCTCCCCAGTTCCGGATGGGGGACTCCCAAGCACCTGGTCTTGCCCGCCGTGACCCTTGCGACCTACCCGCTGGCGATGATCACGCGTTTGACGAGGTCCAGCATGCTGGAAGTCATCAGGCAGGATTACGTGAGGACCGCCCGCGCGAAGGGCCTCTCGATGCGCGCGGTGATCGTGCATCACGCGCTTCAAAACGCGTTCATACCGGTGGTGACGGTCATCGGGATACAGTTCGGCGTGTTGCTGGCCGGAGCGGTGTTGACTGAGAGCGTGTTCGCGATCCCGGGCATCGGGCGGCTCACCGTGGCGGCCGTGTTCGCGCGCGACTACCCGGTCATAAGGGCTTCCGTGGTGCTGACCGCCGCGATATTTGTTCTCATCAATCTGTTGGTGGACATTTCGTACACATACCTGGACCCGCGAATTCGCTACGACAACTGAGGACGCGGCTTGAAAGGCGGATAGGGACATGTTCTGGAGGCGGTTCAAACGCGACAGGAACGCGGTCGCGGGGTTGGTCATCATAACGCTCATAGTCCTGATGGCCGTGTTCGCCCCCGTGCTGGCGCCGTTCGATATCAACGCTCAAGACCTCGCCCACAGGAGGGAGGCCCCGAGCAAGGCCCATCCCTTCGGCACTGACATATTCGGGCGGGACATACTGGGTCGGATCGTGTACGGGGCCAGGACGACGCTGCTTGCGGGCGTACTCTGCGTTCTCGTCGGTGGGGTCGTGGGGTCGGCGCTGGGGTTGGTCGCGGGTTACTACGAGGGATGGGTGTCCGCCGCCATCATGAGGGCGATGGACGTGCTTCTCGCGTTCCCCTATTTCTTGCTGGCCATATTGATCGTCGCCGTCCTGGGCCCGGGCCTGGTGAACGCGGTGATCGCCGTGTCGGTGACCAACGTCCCGAACTACGCGCGCGTGGTGAGGAGCTCCGCCATGGTCGTGAAACGCCACGAGATGATCGAGGCGGCCCGCGCCATGGGGGCGTCGGATGCGAGGATCATCTTCGACCACGTCTTACCCAACGTCCTGGCGCCCATAATCGTCTTGTCAACAGTGGGCGTGGCATCCGCGGTGATCTCTACCGCGGCCCTTGGCTTCCTGGGCCTCGGAGCTCAGCCTCCGACGGCCGAATGGGGGCTCATGCTGTCGGAGGGACGCTCGTACATTACAGCGTCCCCGCACATCACGTTCTTCCCGGGATTGTTCATCGTGCTCCTGGTCCTCGGTTTCAATCTCTTGGGTGACGGCCTGCGGGACATTCTCGACCCGCGACTGAAATAATGGGTCGCTCCGGTGGGCGGCGACCGAGAAGGGGGATATCGTTCATGGAAAAGTACCTGATATTCACGGAGGAGGAGTACCGGGCGCGCGCCCGCAAGCTCCAGGCGCTCATGGCAAAGAACGGGTTGGACGGGGCGATATTCACGAAAGGCGCCAACCTCATCTACTTCACCGGCTACGACACGTCTCTCTACAACAGCGACTTCCGGCCGTTCTTTGCGGTCTTCCCGGCCGCCGGGGAGCCGACCCTCATCGTCCCGAACCTGGAGTTGGGAGGGGCGAGAAAGACCTCCTGGGTCGAGGACATACGCATATGGGGGGGCACCAAGGGCTGCGCCTCCACCGACCCCATCCTGCTCCTCCGGGACGTCGTGGTGGAAAAGGGACTGGACAAGTCGCGCGTCGGGATGGAATTGTCCAACGGGCAGCGCCTCGGGATGACGGTCGCGCAGTTCCGGGCGATGCAGAAGGAGCTGCCCGCGATGGAGATAGCCGACAACGAGTGCGTGGTGTGGCCCGTGCGGATGGTGAAGTCTCCCGCGGAGATCGAATACCTGAGGAAGGCGTGCTATGCGAATGACAGAGGATTCGAGGCGGCCGTGGAAGCGATCCGGGATGGGGCCACTGAGAAAGAAGTGGAGATAGCGATGGCGAAGGCGATGATCGAGCATGGCGCCCATCCGGACTTCATGACGATCACTGCCGGGCTGAATCGGTACGACATGTGCAATCCCCGTGCGTGCGAACGGGTCGTGATGAGGAAGGGCGACATGGTCGTCATGGATTTTGGGTGCCGGTACGAACACTATTATGCCGACGTCACCCGGGGCGTTTTCGTCGGCGAACCACACCCCCGCGCGGCGGCGCTGTACAGGGCGGTGGAGGAAGTGAACCACGCGGCCCTCGAAGCGGCGAAACCCGGGAACCCGGTGAAAGAGATTGACGCGGCGGCGGAGAAGAAGATAACCGAGCTCGGTTATCGCGACCTCATGATGCACCGGACGGGACACAGCCTCGGCGTCGAGGTACACGAGCAGCCGTCCATCGGACCGGCCGAGACCGCGATCCTCGAGGAAGGAATGGTTCTCGCCATCGAGCCCGGGCTGTACGATTTCTCGGTCGGGGGTTTCCGCATCGAAGACAACATAGTCATCACGAAGACCGGGTTCGAGTACCTGACCAAAGCCTCCCGCGACATTATCGTACGGTGATTGCGGAGGGATAGGCAGTGCTGGTACGAATCTCCGTCCTGCTCGGGGCCGAATGTAAGGAAGAGGCGAGCCTCGAACTCGAGGAAGGCGCGACCGTCGGCGATGCCTTCCGTCGGGCGGCCTCACTCTGGTCGTCGAAGTGGCCGGCGGGGTTCTATGATCGCGACAGCGGCGACTTCTATGGGACCCTCATGGTCAACTACCGGCACGCTTCCATGGGTGACCCGCTCGCGGACGGGGACAGTGTCGTGCTGTTGCCGAGCATGGCCGGGGGATAAGGAGGATATTGAAGATGGCTTGTGGTTACGCCGGCAAGATCCTGTACGTTGACCTGTCCGGGATGAGGCACTGGGCCGAGCCGCTCGATGTCGGCCTGAGCGAGCGGTTCATCGGCGGCTCAGGCCTCGCCGCTCCTCTACTGTTCAAGGAAGCCCCGCCCGGCACCGAACCGCTGTCACCGGATAACGCCCTGATATTCTTGACCGGGCCCTTCACGGGAACCATGATACCCACCTCCGGGAGACACTGCGTCGTCACGCGCTCGCCGCTGACGCTCACGTGGGGCGAGTGCGACGCGGGCGGACACTGGGGGACGGCGCTGAAGCGCGCTGGCTGGGACGGCATAGTGGTGCGCGGGCGCGCGGAATACCCCGTGTACCTGTGGGTGAAGGACGGCCACGCGGAGATCAGGCGTGCCGACCGCGTTTGGGGCATGGATGTGTACGACGCCGACGAGGCGCTGAGGACGGAGACCTCCCGCGACGCCGTCACGGGCCTCATCGGGCCGGCCGGCGAGAAGCTCGTCCTCCTGGCCTCCATAGTGTTTGACGGCAGGGACGCGAGGGTCACCGCGCGGGGAGGCCCGGGTGCGGTGATGGGCTCCAAGCTGCTGAAAGGCATCGTGGTGTCGGGAACGGGACCGAGACCGTCGGCACACCACCAGAAATCGCTCGACCAAGACCTGAAGGCCAGGCTCCCCGAGATAGTACGGGGAGGGAAGGCCCTGAACGAGTACGGTTCCGCGAACGGCGTGACCGGCGCGGAATTCAGCGGGGACCTCCCGCTCATGAACTGGCGAAAGGGCTCCTGGCCGGAGGGGGCCGCCAAGTTGTCCGGCAAGGCCATGGCGGAGACGATACTCACCGGCAAGTTCTTCTGCGGTGCGTGCGTGATCGGGTGCGGGCGCCGGGTGGCTGTCAAGACGGGCCGGTGGGCCGGAGTGGACGGCGCCGGGCCGGAGTACGAGTCGCTCGGGACCCTCGGCTCGCTCTGTCTCGTGGACGATCTTGAGGCGGTCGCGAAGGCGACTGAACTCTGCAACAGGTTGGGGTTGGATACCATTTCGACGGGGTCCGCGGTCGCGTTTGCGATGGAGTGCTACGAAAAGGGTCTCATTACGAAGGCGGACGCCGGCCTTCCGCTGGAATGGGGAAGCGGCGAAGCCCTCGTGACCTTGGTGGAGCAAATGGGTAACGCAGTGGGACTCGGAGCCGTGCTCGGTCGAGGGGTGAAGCGCGCGGCACAGGAGATAGGCGGCCTGGCGCCGGAATACGCCCTCCACTCGAAAGGCCTGGAACTTCCGGCCCACGACCCCCGCGCGTACTACAGTTCGGCGTTGTCATACGCCACCTCCAATCGCGGTGCCTGCCACCTTGCGGGTTTGACGCACATTTTCGAAAGGGCCACGGTCATGCCCGAAATCGGCGTGGAAAGCCCCATGGACAGGTTCACCGGGGAGGGCAAGGGACGGATGGTCGCGGCCGCCCAGAACGTCATGGGGGTTATGGACAGCCTCAAGGTGTGCAAGTTCGGCTTGTTCGCCGGCATCACCGTGACGGACATGGCTCGCTGGTATACGCTGCTGACCGGCCGCGAAACGAGCCCGGCGGCGCTGATCGCCATAGGCGAGAGGATATTCAACCTGAAGAGGGTCTACAACGTGCGCTGCGGCTTTAGCAGGAAGGACGACACGATGCCCGACAGGATCCTGACGTTGAGGCGCGGGGAAGGAGGCGCAGCCCGCGGCCTCCCGCCGCTCGGCGAGCATCTCGCCGATTACTACGAGGCCCGGGGCTGGAGCGAGGAAGGTATCCCCACTCGCGAGACGTTGGAAAGACTCGGGCTGGACGGGTTCTGAGGCGTGGGAGCGCCGGCAGACGGAGGAGTTGAGGGCGGAAAGATGAGGATAGTGCATCACCCGGTCCTGGGAGAACAACCGGCCGCGCGGACCGTGGAGGTGACGGTGGACGGGCGGAAAGTTGTGGCGCGCGAGGGAGAGACGATCGCGGCCGCACTGATGGCCGCGGGGATAAAGGTACACCGGTACACGCGTAGGAAAGGGGCGCCCAGGGGCCTCTTCTGCGCCATCGGCCAGTGCACGGACTGCGTGATGATCGTCAACGGGATGCCGAACGTGAGAACGTGCGTTACGCCGGTCGCGGACGGGATGACCGTGGAAACCCAGCGCGGGGGCGGTCCGGCGCAAGCGGGCGGGAACACCCGCCGAAGGTCGGCCGGGTCCGGCGACCGGGTGAGGGATGGGGATGACTGAATTCGACGTGGCGGTGATCGGGGCCGGCCCGGCGGGGCTCGCCGCGTCAATCGAGGCCGCGAGGCGAGGCTGCAGGGTCCTGCTGATGGACTCAAACCTCCGGCCCGGGGGCCAGCTCGTGAAGCAGATCCACAAGTTCTTCGGGTCCAAGGAACACAGGGCGGGAACGCGGGGCATTGACATAGCGGTGGGGCTTCACCGCGAGGCGCTGGAAGCGGGGGTGGTATTCTGGCCTGATACCAGCGTGTACGGCGTATTCCCGGGCGGAGCGCTGGGCGCCGTGCGCGGCATGCTCGGGGGCGAACCTCGTGGGGTGGTCGTGCGCGCCTCGACGCTGATTCTGGCGACCGGCGCCTCGGAGAACGCGGTGAATTTCCCGGGATGGACCCTGCCGGGCGTGATGGGTGCGGGTGCCGCCCAGACCATGATCAATGTCGAGAGGGTGCTCCCCGGACGGAAAGTGCTGATGGTCGGCTCCGGTAACGTGGGGCTCATAGTGAGTTACCAGCTGATGCAGGCGGGCGCGGACGTGGAAGCCGTTGTCGAGGCCCTGCCGAGGGTGGGGGGATACGGAGTCCACGCCGCCAAGATAAGCAGGGCCGGCGTTCCCATCTTGACTTCGCACACGGTCCTGAGGGCGTTCGGAGAAACCGAAATCACCGGGGCCGAGATCGCCCGGATTGACGAATCCTGGACACCCGTGCCGGGCACGTCGAGGCGGGTGGATGCGGACCTGATCTGCATAGCGGCCGGGCTGCGTCCGTACGCCAGGCTGGCGATGCTGGCGGGTTGCAGAATGACGTACTCCTCTGCGCTCGGCGGATGGTTGCCGTTGCACGACAGGGCGATGAGGACCAGCGTCCCCGGCGTCTATGTCGCCGGGGACGTAGGCGGTGTCGAGGAGGCGAGCACGGCCCTGGAAGAAGGAAGGATCGCGGGCATATCCGCGTCGGAAAGGCTGGGAATGATCGGCGCCGCCGACGCCGCGCGGGACCGGGAGGAAGCGGAGGCCCGGTTGTCGTCTCTCAGGATGGGCCCGTTCGGTCGGCCCAGGTATGACGCAAAGGAAGCGATATACGAGGAAGGTGCGAACGCGTGCCCTCGACCCTGACCACTTTCGGATACCCGTCGCTCGACGAACTCAGGTCCTCACCGGGCTACCCGGCGAGAGAACGAGCCGAGAAAGGCCCGGTCGCCGTGATAGAGTGCGTCCAGGAGATCCCGTGCAACCCGTGCGAGACCGCGTGCCCCAGGGGAGCCATCAGGGTGGGGATTCCGATAACGAACCTGCCGGCCCTCGACGCCGACAAGTGCACCGGATGCGGAGTCTGCATACCCAAGTGCCCCGGCCTGGCCATATTCGCGCTCGACATGACGTACTCCGCAACTGAAGCGGCGCTGTCCTTTCCACACGAGTATCTTCCCCTTCCGAGGCCGGGGGACGTGGTCGTCGCCGTCGACCGCGGCGGCAAAGCGGTGTGCGCCTCCAGGGTGTTGAGGGTCTCCGACCGACCGGCGAACGACCGAACCGCCGTCGTCACGATCGCGATTCCGAAAGAGCACGCGGACCGAGTCCGGGGGATTGCCAGGAGGAGCGAGGGAAACGACATTGGATGACGAACTGATCGTGTGCCGTTGCGAGGAGGTGACGGCGGGCGAGATCCGCCGGGCAATCCGCGACGGCGCCCGTGACCTCTCGGCCGTCAAGAGGAGGACGAGGGCCGGAATGGGCCTGTGCCAGGGCCGGACTTGTGAGAGCCTGGTCGTGCGCCTCTTGTGCAAAGAGTTGGGTCTGCGAGCGGGAGACGTGGCCCCGGCTTCCCCGCGGCCGCCGGTCGTTCCGGTGCCCTTCGGAGCGATCGGGGATCCCGATGAAGCCGACCACTGACTTCGGGGTGGGCAATGATCGAGCGGCTTCTCAAGATGGCCTTCCTTATCGGCCTTGCCGCGGCTTCGGTGGTGAGGAAGGCCGGCGTCGGTCCCTACCGCCCCGGGCGCGCGAAGGCGGCGCTGTCTGAGGTCGCCCCGGTCGAGTTACCGTTCGTAATAGCCTACCCCTTCGCCTTCGTCGTGTTGCCCCTGGCGTATGTGGGCGGAACAAGATTGAGTTTCGCCGATCTGCGGTTGCCGTCCGCCATTGCGATGGCGCTGGGAGTCGCGGGCGCATTGGCGCTGTCCGGGGGGACCTGGCTGCTGTGGAGATCCCACGCCGACCTCGGGAAAGGCTGGTCCATGGCGGCCGGGGTCCGGTA
>JANLGA010000009.1:24681-40401 GCA_024653225.1 Bacillota bacterium
AAGCTCGTGACGAGCGGGGTGTACGGCCGGATCCGCCACCCGATGTACGCGGCCCATTTTCTCCTCGGAATCGGTCAGGTGCTGCTTCTGCAGAACTGGCTCGTCGGACCGGCCAACCTGCTCGTGTTCACCCCCCTCTATCTGATCCGGGTGGCGCGGGAAGAGCGGCTGCTGCTCGACCGCTTCGGCGACGAATACCGGGCCTACATGGAGCGCACCGGCAGACTGATCCCCCTTCGGCACAAGTAGGATACGGGGACGGGCGGTCCATGATCGCTGGCGGAGGAAAAATCTTTCCGACGGACCCGGGAGCAATAGAAGGAAAATTCAGAGACGAGTCGAATATGACTGTAACGCGGAACTAACCGAATAGCTTGGGGACGGAGAAAGGGAGAGTCCCATTCATCGCTCGGTAGAGGGATGAATGGGACGTTTTGTTTCGAGGGAGGTGAGGTGCGGCCGGCTTGGGCGCGGCCGGCGGCGAGGTGTGGGGCGGGACTCGAGTGCCCGGGCATCAAAATCTGGTGAAGGCGGTGAATCAAGTGCGTCTCGATCCGAGTGTCATCCTGGCGGTCTTCGGCGGAGGCGTGTTCGGTGCCGCGATCGGAGCGCTTCCGGCATTCATCTTCACCGGCGTCATGGTACTCGTCGGGGTCGCAGTCTCCGTCGCGGCGGGTAAGCCGGTGGTCCTGGACGCCGTCGCCTTCGGGCCGTACTTCTCCCCGAACATCTCGTTTGCGGCGGGTGTGGCGGCTGCGGCGTACGCCGGTAGGATCGGGGCCCTTCCCTCCGGCGCCGACATAAAGACACCGCTGATAAAGACCAAATCATTCACCGTGCTGCTGGTAGGGGGATTGTTCGGCGTAATCGGCCACCTCATAACCACGGCGCTCAACCTGTGGAAGTTCCCGAGCGACAACATCGCCCTGACGGTGGTGCTGTCCGGGTGCATAGCCCGACTGGCATTCGGTAAGACGGGGCTGTTCGGCAAGGGCGACGTGCCGAAGCGCATCCTGCCGGCGGCGGAGTCGCTGGGGGCCAATCTCTTGCTGTGTGCGTCATTGGGGTTCCTGTCGGCATATGCTTCGGCGGCCACGGGCAGCCCGGTGGTCGGGTTCGGCATCAGCGCGGCATCCCTGATGTTTGCCCAGATGGGGTTCGAAATGCCCGTGACTCACCATGTTACCCTGCCGGCGGCGGTCGCTGCGGCGGCGTTCGGCGGAAACTTCTGGATGGGTGCCCTTTTCGGTGCCCTCGGCTACCTCGTGGGCGATATCGGCGGAAACCTTCTCAACAAGAACGTGGACAGCCACATTGACCCGCCTGCGTTCGCGATCTGCATACTGACTCTCGTTGTCCTGCTGATCACCTGAAGCGATGAACCTGGAGGCCGCGACTACTGACGAATGGGGAGGTGCGGTATGGCTGGGAAGTACGTGATGGCTCTCGACCAGGGCACCACGAGCTCGAGAGCGATGGTATTCGACAGGGACGGCAGCGTCGTCGGCTTCGCGAACAAGGAATTCGAACAGCTCTACCCCAAGCCCGGGTGGGTCGAACACAGGCCCTCCGACATATGGGGTACCCAGCTGGAAGTCGCTCGAAAGGTGCTGGCCGACACCCGGATAGACCCGGGCGACGTCGCCGCGATAGGCATCACCAACCAGAGGGAGACCACGCTGGTATGGGACAAGGATACCGGCAAGCCGGTATACAACGCCATCGTGTGGCAGTGCCGCAGGACGGCGCCGATCTGCGACGACTTGAAGGCCAAGGGCTGGGCGGAGCGCATCCGACAGAAGACGGGTCTCGTGGTTGACGCGTATTTCTCCGGTACGAAGGTGAAGTGGATCCTCGACAATGTCCCCGGCGTCAGGGAGAAGGCGGAGAAGGGCCAGGTGCTGTTCGGAAACGTCGACACGTGGTTGATCTGGAACCTCACCGGCGGGAAGACGCACGTCACCGACTATTCGAACGCATCGAGGACCATGCTGTTCAATATCCACGAACTGAAGTGGGACGAGGAGATCCTGGCGGAGCTCGGCATCCCCGCCGCGATGCTGCCCAGGGCTCTTCCATCGAGCAAGGTATATGGGTACACCGCGCCCGACGTGTTCGGCGCCGAGGTGCCGATCTCCGGCGACGCGGGGGACCAGCAGGCCGCGCTGTTCGGGCAGACCTGCTTCAAGCCCGGCACGGCCAAGAACACCTACGGCACCGGTTGTTTCATGCTGATGAACACCGGGGAGAAGGCCGTTCCCTCCAAGCACGGGCTGCTCACTACCATTGCCTGGGGGATCAACGGCAGGGTCGAATATGCGCTGGAAGGCAGCATATTCATTACCGGGGCGGCCGTGCAGTGGCTGCGCGACGGGCTCCGCGTCATCTCCTCTGCGGCCGAATCCGAGGACCTGGCGTCCAAGGTCGCCGATTCGGGCGGGGTCTACGTGGTTCCCGCGTTCGTGGGCCTGGGCGCCCCGTACTGGGATATGTATGCGCGCGGGACGATCGTCGGGGTCACGCGGGGCACGACGAGGGAGCACCTCGTGAGGGCGACACTCGAGTCGATCGCGTACCAGACCCGCGACGTGCTCGAGTCCATGACGGCCGACTCGGGCATCGAGCTGAGCGCACTGAGGGTGGACGGCGGCGCTGTCAGGAACTCGCTCCTGATGCAGTTCCAGTCGGACATCCTCGGGGTCCCGGTGGAGAGGCCCGTCATAACCGAGACCACCGCCCTGGGAGCCGCCTACCTGGCGGGTCTCGCGGTGGGCTTCTGGAGCGGGCAAAACGAGGTCGCCGCGAAGTGGAAAGTCGACGCGAAGTACACGCCGTCAATGGACAAGGGGACTCGCGAGAGGCTCTACGCGGGGTGGAAGCGAGCCGTAGAGAGGGCCGCCGGCTGGGAACAGTCGGGGAGCTAGCGGTCCCCTGGAACGAGGAAAGAGCCGAGCCGGCCAGGAGACAGGGAGAGGCCGCTCCCGGGCGTTCGTTCCGGTGAGCGGCCTCTTGCTCTGGAGCAAATCGGAGGTGCTGGATGGCAAGGGGTGATCCCGACCGGACATTCGACGTGGTGATAGTCGGCGGAGGCATCGTCGGCGCGATGATCGCGAGAGAGATCTCAAGGTACCTGGTGAAGACCGCTCTCCTCGAAAAGGAGATGGACGTGGCCGGCGGCAGCACCAAGGCGAACAGCGCGATCATCCATGCCGGCTTCGACCCGGAACCCGGCACTCTGAAGGCCTCTCTCAACGTAAAGGGTGCCGCTCTATACCCGGGCATCGCCGGGGAACTCGGCGTCGAGTACACGCAGAGCGGGTCACTCGTGGTCGCAATAGGCGAAGAGGAAGCCCCCGTTCTCGAGGTTCTCCTGGAAAGGGGGAAGCGGAACGGGGTCGCAGCGCTGGAGATCGTCGGGAAAGACCGCCTATTTCGGATGGAACCCGGGCTCAGTCGCGCCGCCGTGGCGGCGCTGTTCGCGCCCTCGGCGGGGATCATATGCCCGTTTCGGCTCGCCATAGCGGCCGCGGAGAACGCCGTGTGTAACGGCGTCCGGTTGTTCAGGGACTGCGCGGTGACCGGCGTCGTACTGGAAGGATCGAGGGTGAAAGGCGTAGAGACGACGAGGGGCTTCTTCGCTTGCGACTATGTCGTGAACGCCGCCGGCGTTCACGCGGACGAAGTCGCGAGGTCGGCCGGGGACGATTCGATCAGCATCAGGCCGAGGAGGGGTCAATACCACGTGCTGGACAAGGCCCACGCGGGCCTGGTGACGAGGGTCGTTTTCCCGGTGCCCACGAAGGTGAGCAAGGGCATCGTGGTCACTCCCACTATTGACGGTAACGTCCTGATCGGCCCGACTGCGGAAGACATTGACGACAAGGAAGATACGACGACGACCGAGGCGGGCCTCGCCGATGTCGTCACGGGGGCGGCGAGGCTGGTGCCGGGGGTCGTGGACGCTCTTCCCCCCATCACGCAATACAGCGGTCTCAGGGCCGTAGAAAAGAGCGGGGACTTCGTGGTGGCAGCCAGCCCGGTCGTGAGTGGGCTCGTCAACGCCGCGGGGATTCAGTCACCGGGCCTGAGCGCGGCCCCCGCCATAGCGGAGATGGTGCTCGAGATCCTCCGCGAACAAGGGTTGAAAACGCCTCCGAATCCCGGCTTCAACCCCGAAAGAAAGACCCGCCGGCGATTTGCGGTATCGAGCGATGCGGAGAGGGACATCGCCGCGTCGGCGAGGGCGGACTGCGGCCACATAGTCTGCAGGTGCGAATCAGTCACGAGGGCAGAGGTGGTGGACGCTTTGAGGGGGCCGCTCGGTGCCGTTACGTTGGACGGGGTCAAGCGGCGTACGAGGGCGGGCATGGGCAGGTGCCAGGGCGGATTTTGCACCCCAAGGATAATACCGATTGTCGCGGCCGAGCTCGGTGTGCGGCCCGAGGATCTCTTGAAGAACGAGCCCGGTTCGCGACTCCTGGGTGGTGCTACGAAGGCCGCCGGAGCCCGGGATGGGGGATCCGAAGCGTGAAAACGATGGAATTTGACGTTGCGGTGATTGGGGGTGGTCCGGCCGGCCTTTCGGCGGCGTGCGCGGCCAGGGAAGCCGGCGCCTCCTCCGTCGTCATACTGGAGAGGGACACGGAACTCGGAGGAATCCTCAGGCAATGTGTGCATACCGGCTTCGGGCTTCGCGTGTTCCGGGAGGACCTCACCGGACCGGAATTCGCCGAGCGGCTGGTAAAGCGCGCCGGCGAGCTCAACGTGGCGGTCGAAGCGGGCAGTTTCGTGCTCTCCGTAACCCCCGACAGGAGGGTGAGGGCGTCGTCGAAACGCGGCATCCTGGAGGTCGCGGCCGGGGCCGTGGTGCTGTGCATGGGGTGCAGGGAGAGGACCCGAGGCTCCCTCGCGATACCCGGCAGCCGGCCCGCGGGCATCTGGACGGCGGGCGCGGCCCAACGCTTGATAAACGTCGAGGGCTACCTTCCCGGGAAGCGGGTGCTGATAGCCGGTTCGGGAGATGTGGGCCTGATAATGGCCAGGCGGCTGGCCCTCGAGGGGGCGGAGGTCCTGGGGGTGGTGGAGATCGCGCCGTACCCCGGGGGACTCATCCGGAACGTCGTGCAGTGCCTCGAGGACTACGGCATTCCCCTCCTGCTCTCCCATGCCGTGACCGCCATCGGCGGCGCGCGTCGCCTTGAATGGGTCGAGGTCTCGGAGGTGGGGCCGGGGATGAAGCCGATCCCGGGCACGGGGCGGATCGTGGAATGCGACACCCTGCTTCTGTCGGTGGGCCTGATACCGGAGAACGAGCTGAGCCGGGCGGTGGGGATCCCGCTCGACCCTAGGACGGGCGGTCCCATCGTGACGAATTTCATGGAAACGACTGTGCGCGGGATTTTTGCGAGCGGCAACGTGGTTCACGTCAACGACCTCGTGGACAACGTGAGTGACGAGGCTCGAATCGCCGGGGAGGAGGCCGCCGCGTTCGCGAAGTACGGCCCCCGCGCGGTCGTGCGCTTCCTGGAAGTGATCCCCGGGGAGCGGGTCAGGAGCGTCGTTCCTCAAAGATTGGCCGCCGCGGGGCAAGACACGATCACCCTCGACCTCAGGGTGACGGAGCCCGTGGAGGATGCGCTGATCGAGGTGAGCGCGGGAGGCGGGCGGCTGGCGGTGTATCGGCGGAGGAGGCTTCGCCCGGGCGAGATGGTGAGAATACCCATCACCAGGGCGCAGATAGACTCGGTGCCGTGGGACCGGAACAAGGTGTACGTGAGCATCCGGTCGGACGGGAGGGTCGGATGAGCCGTGGACGTGACTTGCATAATCTGCCCGAACAGCTGCCGCATAAGTGTCTCGCGACCCGAAGGCGGTGGAGCCCCCGTGATCCGAGGAGCCGAGTGTTCGAAAGGAATCAGCTATGCCATCGAAGAATTGGATAATCCTGTCAGGGTACTCACTTCGACCGTCAGGGTCGAGGGAGGGACCCACAGGGTGGTCCCGGTCAGGACGACTTCACCGATTCCAAAGGCGAAGATCGGGGATTGCATGAAGTACATAGATTCTCTGGCGGTCAGTGCGCCCGTGGCGGCGGGCGACGTACTATCGGGCGATATCGCGGGGACGGGCGTGGGGATGGTCGCGACCTGGACCGTTCAGAAGAGGGGTCGGGAGCGGGAGTAGCGAGGGCGAGTGATGGGGGGAGGAGAGTGGGCCTTCTCGACTTACTGAGAGGCAACCCGATAATTGCGGCCGTCAGGGAGCCGCAGGTCCTGGATTATGCCCTTCGGCAGGACGTAGGGGCCATATTCATGTTGTGCGGGGAGATCTCCGACCTCAGGAAGTACGTCGCCAGGTGCGAGGCAGCCTCGAAACCAGTCTTCATTCACCTGGAGCTCGTCTCGGGCCTGTCGAGCGACCAGGCCGGGATGAAATACCTCGCGGGCGAGGTGAAGCCGGACGGGATCATCACGACGAAGGTCCACCAGGTGGCCCTCGCCATGAAGGAGCGGCTGCTGGCAATCCAGCGCCTCTTCATGCTGGATACGCTCGCCCTGAGGACGGGCGTCTCCACCGCCAAGGCCGCCAAGCCCGACGCGGTCGAAGTGTTGCCCGCCGTCGTTCCGAAGGCGATAGCCACCGTGGCGGCGGAACTGAGCTGTCCCGTGATCGCGGGGGGGCTCATCGGCTCGATGGAGGACATCAAGGCCGCGCTGGCCGCGGGGGCCGTGGCTGTGTCCCTCAGCAAGCGCGAGTTGTGGGGAGTGCAGGTCCCCGGGTGGCGCCGCGGGATGGGGGCCGCGGGAATTAAGCCCTGACGAGGGCGCTAACCGGGCAGCCCGGTGACTCGGACGGCCGACCCCGAAGGAGCGGGGTCGGCTTCTCGTTCCCACGGGGGTAGTGTACAGTTTGGTAGCGTACAGTTTTTCGGTTTAGTGACTTTAGGGGTCGCGCATGGTATCTTTTTATTGTTGTGATCGCGGCGGCTCTCGGCAATTACCAGAGACTGGGGGACCCATCATAAATGAAAGTTGATGTGGAGAGGCTAGAGAAGAGCACGGTGGCATTGAACGTGGAAGTCGAACCCGAGACGGCGGACGAGGCGATTTCCAGGGCCTATCGGAGACTCGCGGCAAGGGTTGACATCCCGGGTTTCCGAAGGGGCAAGGCGCCCAGGCACATCCTGGAAAGACGCGTTGGTAGAACCAGGCTCCTCGACGAGGCCTTCAAGATCGCGTTTCCGGAAGTCTACCGGGATGCGGTGGCGGACGCGGGGATCGAACCCGTTGATGACCCCCAGGTCGAGGACTTCGAGATTGACCAAGGTAAACCCCTCAGGTTCAAGGTCAAGGTGGCAGTGAAGCCCGAGGTCAAACTCGGCGATTACAGGTCCGTGGCGCGGAGGCGCGAGGAGGTCACGGTAGGGCCGAACGAGGTTGATGCCGAGTTGGAGGCCCTGAGGGAGCGGCAGGCGCATCTGATCCCCGACGCTTCGGGGGAGGTAAGGGACGGCTCCCACGTCATCGTGGATCTACGGGGGTTCCTCGGGGAGACAGAGGTGCCCGGCCTGGCCGCGACGGGGCTCCAGTTGGCCGTCGGTTCGGCTTTTCCCATCCCGGGACTAGGGGAACAGCTGAGAGGGGCGAAAGCGGGCGAGACACGGGACGTCAGGGTCACCATGCCTGAGGAATACAGTGATCGCGAACTGGCGGGCAAGGAAGTCAGCCTGAAGGTCACGGTGAGAGAGGTCAAGAGGAAAGAATTACCGGAACTCGACGACGAATTCGCGAAGACGCAGGGCTCATTCGCGGATCTGAAGGAGTTGAGGGAGTGGGTTACGAATAGGCTTAGCGACCTCAAGAAAAGGCGGGCCAGGGCGGAGCACGAGGAGGCCGTCGTCCGGGAAGTAACGGATCTCTCGACTGTAGATATACCGGAGGTCATGATCGCGCGTCGCGCCCGGACGATGTTGGAGGACCTGGTCACCCGCCTGGGCCGTAACGGCATAAGTCTACGGTCCTACCTGGAAGGAATCGGTCGGACGGAGGAGTCGTTCAAGCAGCAATTGTGGCAGGCCGCGGAACAGAAGGTCAAGACCGAGCTCGTGCTGGAAGCCGTCGCGTCGAAGGAAGGCATCGGGGCGACTAACGACGAAGTCAAGAAGGTCGTGGACAACCTGGCGTCGTCAACCGAGAAGGACGGCGACAGGCTGTACGACGACCTCAGGGCTTCGGGCGCGATTCGTGGGTTCGAGAGGGCGCTGACGAACGAGAAGACGATCGAATTCCTGGCCGACATCGCCCACGCTAACGCGGTCGGCCGCGACAAGGAGGAGGGTACGAGTTGAGCTACCTTGTACCTATGGTGGTAGAACAGACGGCTCGCGGCGAACGGGCGTACGACATATATTCCAGGCTGCTGAAGGACAGGATCATTTTTCTCGGCACGGCCCTGGATGACAACGTTGCGAACCTGGTCATAGCCCAGATGCTTTTCCTCGAAGTCGAGGATCCCGACAGGGATATTGCCATCTACATTAACTCGCCCGGCGGCTCGGTCACGGCCGGACTGGCGATCTACGACACAATGCAGTACATCAAGTGCGACGTGTCCACCATCTGCGTGGGGCTCGCAGCGAGCGCGGCGGCCGTCATTCTTACCGGCGGGACGAAGGGCAAACGATACAGCCTGCCCAATGCCAAGATGATGATCCACCAGCCCTGGGGCGGCGTACAGGGACAGGCCACCGAAATCCAGATACACGCAAAGGAAATACTCAGGACGAGGGAGCTTCTGAATAGGATACTCTCGAAACACACCGGCCAGCCGCTGGAGAAAATCGAGAGGGACACTGAAAGGGACTTCTACATGACGGCCGAGGAGGCAAGGAATTACGGGCTTGTGGATGACGTTCTGACCACTCGGGTCGCCAAGCAGTGATCCCTTCGGTCCCCCGGGAAAGGGGTGCGACAAGGAGTGTTCAAGTTCAGCGACGACAAGGGCCAACTCAAGTGCTCTTTTTGTGGTAAGTACCAGGAACAAGTGAAGCGGCTCGTCGCGGGCCCGGGGGTCTACATCTGCGACGAATGCGTCGAGCTGTGCAACGAGATAATAGAGGAAGAGCTGGGCGACGAGGCCGAGTTCGAGCTGAAGGACGTCCCCAAGCCCAGGGAGATCAAGGCGTTCCTGGACCAGTACGTGATCGGCCAAGAAAAGGCGAAAAAGATCCTGTCAGTGGCCGTGTACAATCACTACAAGCGGGTGAACCTCGGCGGCAAGATTGATGACGTGGAGGTCCAGAAGTCGAACATCATAATGCTCGGTCCCACCGGGTCGGGCAAGACGCTGCTCGCCCAGACGCTGGCCAGGATGCTCAACGTGCCGTTCGCCATCGCCGACGCCACCACGCTGACGGAGGCGGGCTACGTCGGCGAGGATGTCGAGAATATCCTGCTGAAGCTGGTGCAAGCCGCCGACTACGACGTGGAAAAGGCCGAGAAGGGCATAGTGTACATTGACGAGATCGACAAAATAGCGAGGAAATCGGAGAACCCGTCCATCACCCGCGACGTTTCCGGAGAGGGAGTCCAGCAAGCCCTACTCAAGATACTCGAGGGAACGGTGGCAAACGTCCCACCGCAGGGCGGCAGGAAGCATCCCCACCAGGAGTTCATACAGGTAGATACGACGAACATCCTGTTCATATGCGGCGGTGCCTTCGAGAGCATAGACAAGATAATACAGAACAGGGTCGGGCAGAAGGTCATGGGTTTCGGAGCCGACGTGAGGTCGAAACAAGAACGGCGCATCGGCGAGATCCTTGAGCAGATCCTGCCCCAGGACCTCCTGAAGTTCGGCATGATCCCGGAATTCGTGGGTCGTGTTCCCGTCATAGTGACCCTGGATGCGCTGGATGAAGATGCGCTGGTGAGAATACTCACCGAACCGAAGAACGCGCTCGTGAAGCAGTACGAGAAGTTCTTCGAGCTGGACGGGGTCGTCCTGGAGTTCAAGGAGGATGCCCTTCGGGCCATAGCGAGGGAGGCCATGAAACGAGGCACCGGTGCTCGCGGGCTCAGGGCGATAATCGAGGAAGTCATGCTCGATGTAATGTACGACATCCCTTCCAGGGGGGACATATCCAAGTGCGTTGTGACGAAGGACGTGGTTCTCAAGAAGGAACCGCCGATCCTCGTCACGTCCTCCGAGCGAAAAGCGAAGAAGCGGGAGGAAACCGCCTGACCGCGAATACGGGACCCGGACGGACGGCGTGCATCGCCCGGCGGGCCGAACGCCCCCGGGCGACGCTATTTAATTTCCCGCCCCGAGGGAATAATGTCGCAAGACAGGTTTTTCGGGGGTTCACTGATGTCCTCTGGGATTCTTGGCTACGTCCAATTCTTCTTCGCGGTGGTCATCGGGCTGTACTTCTGGAACCTGCTCAGGTCGCAGCAGGGCAACAAGGTGGCGGTGGAGCGGGAGTCCAGGAAGGAAATAGAGAAGTTCAGGAGACTCAGGGAGATCTCGCTCAGCGAGCCCTTGTCCGAGAAGACGAGACCCGCGTCTTTCTCGGAGATCGTCGGACAGGAAGAAGGGTTGCGGGCGCTGCGCGCCGCCCTGTGCGGGCCGAATCCGCAGCACGTCCTGATCTATGGCCCGCCCGGGGTGGGCAAGACGGCGGCGGCCCGCCTGGTCCTCGAGGAGTACTCGAAGTTCGTCGAGCTGGATGCGACCACGGCGCGCTTCGACGAGAGGGGAATAGCCGACCCGCTCATAGGGTCGGTACATGACCCCATCTACCAGGGCGCCGGTCCCCTCGGGATGGCCGGTATTCCCCAGCCCAAGCCCGGAGCGGTCACGAAAGCCCACGGCGGGATCCTATTCATTGACGAGATAGGAGAGCTTCACCCCATCCAGATGAACAAGCTGCTTAAGGTGCTCGAGGACAGGAAGGTGTTCCTCGAGAGCGCGTACTACAGCCCGGAGGACACCAACATACCCAGGCACATCCACGACATCTTCGAGAATGGGCTGCCCGCCGATTTCCGGATGGTCGGAGCCACCACCCGCGTCCCCGAGGAGATCCCTGCGGCTATACGCAGCAGGTGCATGGAGGTTTTCTTCCGCCCCCTGAAGCCGGACGAGGTCTCGCTCATCGCCGTGAACGCGGCGAAGAAGATAGACTACGAACTGGAGGAGAGGGCGGTGGAGGTCATCCGCAAGTACGCGACGAACGGGCGGGAGGCGGTCAACTTCATCCAGCTCGCCGCGGGCCTCGCACTGTCGGACTCGCGGAAGACCATAAGGGCGGAGGACATCGAGTGGGTGGTGGCGAGCGGGCAGTACAATCCGCGACCCGAAAAGAAAGTGGCCGACAAGCCGCAGGTCGGCGTGGCGAACGCCTTGGCGGTCTACGGACCGAACGTGGCGATGCTAATAGAGATCGAGGTGGCCACCGTGGTCGCCGCGGGAAAGGGGAAGGGGAAGGTGACCATCACCGGGGTTATCGAAGAGGAGGAAATGGGAGGCATGGGGAGGACCGTGCGAAGGAAGAGCATGGCGATGGGTTCGCTTCAGAACGTGTTGACGGTCCTCCGTTGCGTGATGGACGTGGACCCCTACGACTACGACATCCACGTGAATTTCCCCGGAGGCATACCGGTGGACGGCCCGTCCGCGGGCATCGCCATGGCGACCGCGATCTACTCTTCGCTGACGGGAATACCGGTTGACAACAGAGTCGCGATGACGGGGGAAGTGTCCATCCGCGGCATGGTGAAGCCGGTGGGAGGGGTAACGGCGAAGGTATCGGCGGCGCGGGAAGCGGGTGCGGCGCGTGTGCTGATCCCCCGCGAGAACTGGCAGGACCTGTTCAAAGATGAAAGGGACGTCGAGGTGGTCCCGGTGGACACAGTGGATGAGGCGATATCGCTCGCGCTCGTGCGCAGCGCCTCCTACCGCCGGACTCCGTGCGACGCGACCGCCGCGGTAAGGTGTTGACGGATTGTTGCCCCTTCCCTCCCGGAATGCTAAGATGAATTTGCCCCGAGACGAGGGAGTGGGAGAGGGACGTGAGGATTTCCGCCATACAGTTCGACGTCAAGTTCGGGGATACCGGCGCTAACCGGTCCGCCGTCCGTCGCTTGGTGGAGGCGGCCTCGACGACCGACCCTCCCCCTGACGTGATCGTCCTCCCGGAGATGTGGAACACCGGGTACTCCCTCCACAACGTGCGCGACATCTGTGACCGCGACGGAGAACCCACCAAGAGCCTCATATCCGGGTTGTGTAGGAGGTTCCGGGTCAACATCCTGGCCGGATCGGTCGCGGACATGCGCGACGGGCGGTGTTCAACACGTGCTATGTGTTCGACCGTGCCGGCAAGGAACTCGCGAGGTACAGCAAGGCGCACAGGTTTCGCCCTATGGGCGAGCACGAATGCATCGAACCGGGCGGCCGCCCGCCCGTATTCGAAATAGACGGAATGAAGTGCGGCGTCATGATATGTTACGACCTACGTTTCCCCGAGCTTGCGCGCGGCCTCGCCCTGGATGGCGCTCACGTGCTGTTCGTCCCCGCGCAGTGGCCGAGGCCGAGGTGACGCGCGCCAGGCGTGCCATACCAGTGTTCGAGGGCAGGCGGCCGGAAATCTATTCCCTCGAGCACAAGAAATACCAGGACGAGCAGTGAATCCACATGATGCAGGACCGTGGCGGTTCGTAGTAAAATTGCGTATGATACCCGCGCTTCATCGAGTATCGCTGATCGGCACAACCACCCGGGAGGTCCGTCCATGGCCGAGGTCAGGAATGCAAGAGAATACCCGCTCCTGCCCTTGCGAGGAGTATACGTGTTCCCGAGCATGGTGGTGCCGCTCGAGGTAGGCCGGGCGAGGTCCGTTAACGCCATAGAGGAGGCGGCGACCAGAGACAGGCTGTTGGTGCTGGCGACTCAGAAAGATGTCGAGGTGGACCAGCCGTCCCCTGCGGACATATACCCCGTCGGTGCGCTCGCCGAGATAAAGCAGGTCGCAAGGAACCCGGGCGGCAACATGAGGGTCGTCGTGGAGGGCAAGGCGAGGGTCAGGATCGAAGAGTACGTTTCGCAGGAGCCGTGTTTCAGGGTAGTGGCCCGCGAGCTGAGCGACGTATACGACAAGCCGCAGGAAATTGACGTCCTGATGAAGGCGCTGCTGCAGGAGTACGAGCAGTACGTGAGGACTTCCAGGAAAGCCCCCCTTGAGGCGCTCGCGTCGCTCGGGAGCATACGGGAGCCGGGCAAGCTGGCGGACACGATCGCCGCACACCTGTCTCTCAGGAACGAAGATAAGCAGAGGATCTTGGAAGCCGTCAGCGTGAGCGAGCGGCTGGAAGCGGTACTGGGGATAATCAGCCGCGAGGCGGAGCTCGCGGACCTGGAGAAGAGGATAAACGCCAGGGTCAGGAAGCAGATAGAGAAGACGCAGAGAGAGTACTATCTGAGGGAGCAGATGAAGGCGATCCAGCGGGAGCTCGGCGAACGGGACGACAAGTCGAGCGAAGGCGATGAGTACCGGCAGAAGATCTCGCAGCTCGGCCTGCCCAAAGAGGTCGAGGAGAAGGCGCTCAAGGAAGTCGAACGGCTCGACAAGATGCCCCCGATGGCGGCGGAGGCCGTCGTCGTGCGCACCTATCTCGACTGGATAGTGTCTTTGCCCTGGACGGTCCAGACGGAGGATCGCCTGGATATTGGCGTCGTGGAAAGGATCCTGGACGAGGACCACTACGGGCTCGAGAAAGTGAAGGAAAGGATAGTGGAATTCCTGGCGATCCGGCAGCTCGTGAAGAAGCTGAAGGGGCCGATCCTGTGCCTGATCGGGCCGCCCGGGGTGGGGAAGACCTCGCTTGCCAAGTCCATAGCGAGGGCATTGCAGAGGAAATTCGTCCGGATCTCGCTCGGAGGCATACGGGACGAGGCGGAGATAAGGGGCCACCGCCGGACATACGTCGGCGCCCTGCCGGGGCGGATAATCCAGGGAATGAAGCAAGCGGGTTCGAAGAACCCCGTCTTCCTGATGGACGAAATAGACAAGCTGAGCTCGGACTTCCGGGGCGATCCGGCCTCCGCGCTGCTCGAGGTGCTCGATCCCGAGCAGAACAGCGGCTTCAGCGATCACTACCTGGAGATCCCGTTCGATCTCTCGAACGTGATGTTCGTCACCACGGCGAACGTCTCTCACAGTATCCCGAAGCCGCTCCTGGACAGGATGGAAGTCATCAACATCCCCGGGTATACCGAGGAAGAGAAGATCAAGATAGCCGAGAAGTTCCTGGTACCGAAGCAGATGACCGAACACGGCCTCGAACCGGCCCACTTGCAGGTGACGGAAGCGGCCATAAGGAGCATCATTCGCGGGTACACCAGGGAGGCGGGCGTCAGGAACCTGGAGCGGGAGATCGCCTCGATTTGCAGGAAATCGGCGAAGCAAGTAGTGGCGGGCCGCGACAAGCCGATCAAGGTGACGGCCCGTAACCTGAAGAAGTTCATCGGGGTCCAACGTTACCGCTACGGCAAGGCGGAGCGGGAAAACGAGGTCGGAATAGCGATGGGGGTCGCCGTCACCGATGCAGGCGGCGACGTCATGCCCATCGAGGTCTCCCTGATGAAAGGCAAGGGGAACCTCCTCTTGACCGGGAAGCTCGGGGACGTGATGAAAGAATCCGCGCAGGCGGGATTCAGCTACGTGCGGTCGCGAACGGGAAACCTCGGGATTGACCAGGATTTCCACGAGAAATACGACATTCACGTACACGTGCCGGAGGGCGCGATCCCGAAGGACGGGCCGAGCGCCGGCATAACCATGGCGGCCGCGCTGGTGAGCGCCCTGACAAGCCGGCCGGTGCGCAACGACGTGGCCATGACCGGCGAGATCACCCTGCGCGGGAGGGTGTTGCCCGTCGGCGGGATCAAGGAGAAGGTTCTCGCCGCACACAGGGCGGGCATAGAGACTATGATAATGCCCGGTGAAAACGGAAAGGACCTGGAGGAAGTCCCCGCGAACGTCAGGAGGAAGATGAAGTTCGTGCTCGTGGACCACATGGACGAAGTGCTGAAGCACGCTTTGGCCGGGACGGAGATGTCCGGCTGAACCGGCCGGGCCGACGCCTTCGCGTGACGGACCCTCCCCCAAATCTTCGCGTGTTGCCTCACGTAAGAATCTAAACGAAGGGGATTCGTTGCCTCAGATGTTTTTCTAAAGGAACGTGGCCGCGGAGGAGACGGTCACGTTCCGTATCAATATATCCTTCTCCGCCTCCGCGCTGGCCTTGCTGAGCACCATATGGAGCCTCATGATCTTCCGCTTCAGTTCGGCCGGATTCAACTGGGTGAATGTTTCACGCAGGCGCTCCTTGACGTTCTGTTCTACCTGGTCAGACGCCAGGGCTCTTTGATATGGGGTCTTGGCTTCATCGTATCGCTTTATGACCTTGGCGCCAAGCCTTTCTTTGCTGAGCAGTTTGAGCGATGGCTGGAAGAAGTTGTGATAGAGCCGCGCGACATCGTAGATCTGGTTGAGGACGTTGAGTTCCTTATCGGTCTCCAAGCGACCGTATCCAGCGAGTCTTCTTACCACCGACCAGTTTTTCTGTTCCACGTAGCAGTTGTCGTTTTTCTTTCCGGCTCTGGATCTGGTGAAGGTGACTTGGTTTGCCTGGCAGAAGCGGAGAAGGTGGTCGTTGA